>JANNOR010000151.1:0-80925 GCA_031399265.1 Cyanobacteria bacterium SOY_34_metabat_3
TCTTGTCCCCCCCCTTCATAAGGGGGGGTTAGGGGGGGTTCATTCAATACTTGTCCCCCCCCTTCATAAGGGGGGGTTAGGGGGGGTTCATTCAATACTTGATCGGGGGGGGTTAGGGGGGGTTCATAGCCTTCATGACACACCTTAACAATCTCAGCCAGAGGCAAAACTTGCCCAGTATTCCACAAAATATGACTGATTACCAACAAACGGGTATTCGGCTGCAAATAATTAGCAATTACCGCCACCGGATCGCCCTCATTCAAAGTAGCCGCCAACGGACAAACCGAAACCTCAATGTTGAAACGGCGCTGAAGTTCATTTACACTAGCTATAATGCCAGGGTGTTCGCAGTCAGAAAGCAATAAATGGTCGCCAGGATGCCAATCAATGCCCCACAGAGCAATATTGCAGCCGACGGTGACATCTTCAGTCAGGGCGATCGTTTCGGGAGGGACAGCTAACTCGTTTGCGATCGCACGTCGCGTCAGCATCGCCTCCTGAGCCACCCAAGCACCGATTTCCCCCGAAAACGGCCCCCCAACTTGGACGCGCTTATAGGCCTCATAAATCGCCTCTAAAGCAGGCTCAGGCAACGGCCCTTGTCCGCCGTAGTTAAAATAAGCTTTATTGGCCAAAGCTGGAAATTGTTGCCGATGTTTGTCCTTGGTCATTTTTTCTGGGTAATTAATTGATAGCGTTAATATTGAATAACTGATGGTGTGAAGTTTCTATCTTTTGACTTTTGCCTCAAGCTAAATAATTGATCCGTGTATTCGTGTCAAAATCCGTGTCGTGCCTTCCTTCTAAATTATTCTATGCTTTGCCAACACTAAATGTTAATAACTGACAAACTGCTACTTTCCTATCAGCGATGTAATCTCCGAGCTTTTTTAGACACATGGGGAGATTGGAAAAACCAAGATCAGCCCAGCGATTTCCTGTTAAAATTGATGCGCGATAGCTCAACATACCAGCAGGAAACTTTAGAATACGAGACTTACCAACAACCATATTATCCTAGAGGAGATTGGGCGGCTGGTGCGGCGGCTACTTTGAGTTTAATGCAGCAAGGAGTCGATCGCATTTATCGAGGAGTCCTTTGCCAAGGCGAATTAGGCAAAACCAACACCGAAACAGCTTCTAGCCTAGGAATTGACCGCCAATATTTGCCGGATATCGGCGAAATTCCCGAAACTCCCGTACATCTTTCCTCCTCAATCCTGCATTCTTCCGAAATCACCCTCGTCAGCCGCCCGCATTTATTAATCAAACAGCCGGGAGATTCCAAATTTGGCAATTGGAGTTATGCGACTGCCGATATTTGGCTCAGCAAGCGACCAAAACTAGACTATCAAATTATCGCAGCTTTTCACGCGCAAGTGTTAGCTTCCATGCAGGGAACAATGCCCGAAACTGCGTGGCTGATGCTGCGGACAAAAGGACTTTGGGCGGTGAATCTCTACCAGCGAATGCCTCAGATGTTCGAGATGTTGGATGAGTGCATTGAGATGTTAGAAAATCGGCATAAACCGGAGGTTTTCATTTCTCGGCAAAAGTGTACTCTTTGCGGTTGGTATACTGCTTGTCACGAGGAAGCGGAATCTATTAAACATCTTTCGCTATTGCCGGGAGTTACGGCTAAGCGATATGCTATATTAAAAGTCCTCGGATTGACTGATTTAGAATCTCTGGCTAATGCTAATTCCGATTTATTGGCGAGTTATCCTGAGTTTGTGGCGGGAGTAGCCGTGGATGTGGTGCAGCAAGCGCGATCGACTTTTTTGAATCAGCCGTTTGTGCGAGGGGAAAGAAAGCACAACACGGATTTGGACACGGATACACGGATTAACATTCCAGAAGAAGGCATAAGTGACAATAATATAGAAGAGAATCTATCTCAAATAGTACCAAATATTGAAAACAATATTTTAGACAAAATCGCGGTTAAGGAAGTAAAAAATACTGAAAATAAACCAGCCAAATATTCTCTACCTGCGCCGATTCTCCGCCCGAAACCAATTCCTTATTCCCAATCGGTGTTTTTGCCGATCGCACCCATCGAACTTTATTTTGACATTGAAGCTGAACCAGAACTCAATCTAGATTACCTCCACGGAGTCTTAGTCGTTGATAGGTACAACAATACCGATAAATACTACCAATTTTTAGCGGAAAGTGCGGCAGAAGAAGGAGCGGCGTGGGAAGAATTTTTAGAATTAATGTGGACTTATCCGATTGCTCCTATTTTCCACTTTTGCGACTACGAAGTCAAGACTTTTAAGCGATTGGCAAAACTTTACAATACGCCAGCTTATCTCTGGAAACCCGTACTCAAACGCTTTGTCGATATCCATAAATATGTCACCCAAAAAGCGATAATGCCAGTGGAAAGTTATGCGCTCAAACCGATCGCCCGCTGGCTGGGTTTCCAGTGGCGAGATGCTAAAGCTAACGGTGCTCAGTGCGTCTGTTGGTATGATGATTGGCTCAAAACGGGCGATCGATCGATCTTGGAGGCGATCGTCCGTTACAATGAAGACGACTGTCGCGCTACTTATGTGGTTAAGGATTGGTTGACCAATTTTTTGCTGGATCATCAACCTTGAATTTATGATTTAAAAAAAGACTCGGCGGTTGAAACCGCTTCTATACAAACGAAGTCCGCTCTTAGGGGGACTGAAGAGAGTTTTAGAATCATAATTTAGTTAGTAGTAAAATGCGAAAGTCAGCCAAATTAATTCTATTTGTTTTCGGTATTTTGATAGCAGGAATCCTTGCTATTTTTGTCGGTATATCGGCTCAATCTTTTGCTGTTACTCAAATAGATTTTATCGGGAGAGCTATATTTCCTACAAGTTCTCCGTTTGGGGGGACGGAAATTGGCGGACTTTCGGGAATTACTTACGACGCTGACAAACAAGTTTATTATGCCATTTCTGATGACCGCAGTAGCAAGGCTCCGGCGCGTTTCTATTCTCTCAAAATAGACTTGCAATCTGGCAAACTGGAAAAAGAGCAAGTTGCTTTTACTGCTGTTACTACTTTATTAGATGAAAATGGCAAAAGTTTTCCCGAGTTAAGTTTAGATCCAGAAGGGATAGCTTTTACTGGCAACAGCGTGTTTGTTTCTTCTGAGGGAGATGCCGATCGCCAAATCAATCCTTTTATCAAAGAGTTCTCCCTCGATGGTAAACTGCTGAAAACTCTGGCAATCCCCGAACTATTTTTGCCGGATGATAAAGGCAGTAAAGGCATTCGCAACAATCTCGCTTTTGAAAGTTTGACTTTGACTCCCGATCGCAAATATCTATTTACAGCCACAGAAAACGCCTTGATTCAAGATGGCGCAGTATCTTCCCTACAAAGTGGTAGTCCGTGCCGGATTTTGCGGTACGATGCGGTGAGTGGCAATCCCGAGCGATCTTTTGTCTACATTACTGAACCGCTACCACCGGGTGCTAATCCTGTGGGAAAATTAACCACGAATGGTTTAGTGGATTTATTGGCGATCGACGATAACCGCTTGCTCAGTTTAGAGCGCGGTTTCTCCCTGGAAACCGGCACTACTATCAGAATTTTTGAGATTTCTCTGGAAAAGGGCGATCGCATTGAAGGACTCGAAAGCCTCAAAACCCGTCTGGGCGAAGTTTCTCCCGCTCAAAAACGGCTGCTGCTGGACTTGGAAACTCTGAAAGTTCCTCTAGACAACATTGAGGGATTGACATTGGGCCCCGTTTTAGGCGATGGTAACAGAGCTTTGATTTTGGTCAGTGACAACAACTTCAGCCCGTTGCAGGAGACTCAAATTTGGGGCTTCAAAATAAAAGTTCAAAAAACCTCTTGACAAAAGGTAAGGTCATAGGCATAATAGAGATTGTGCTTGAAAAACAAGCAAAAACGAGGGACAGTAGTTCAATTGGTTAGAGCACCGCCCTGTCACGGCGGAAGTTGCGGGTTCGAGCCCCGTCTGTCCCGTTCTCTCGTAGCAAAGTTTCTACGGTTTTGATAAATTTGTCGGATCTACCGCTAACCTAGTTTGCGCTCAAAATCCGCTCAAAATGAATATTAATCCATCAAAAGATAGAAAAGCGATCCGGCTTCAGTTCACTGTTGAGGGTGCTCGATTTTCGTTTTCCCCTTTGCCGGGTGGGAAATGGGAGAATAAGCGTGATCGGCAGTTGGTGGCGGCGATCGCCACAAAGATCGAAAATGATATTCTCGCGGGAAATTTCGATTCATCATTAGGCCGGTATCGGCATGGAATGTCGATCGCTCAAACTCCGCTTCAAACTAAAACCACTTCAAAAATTTACTGGCTTAATACTTGGGATGCTTGGGTTGATTCCCTGGATTTGCCGCCGTCTACCGCCGCAGACCATTATGCCTGCGTGCGGTCTATGATCGTCAATGCAAAAAATCCGCTTATTTCTCGAATTGACTGGCTAGAGAGTCATAATTTGGCTGCTAGCACTTTTAATCGCCGATTGTCGATGCTGCGATCGTGCCTGTTGTGGGCTGTAGAAGAGGGTTTAATTAAGCCAGCGGATAATTCTTTGAAAAAAGTTCGCTCTCGCACGGCAACGGAAGATGAGCGTCAGCAATCCGATAACAAGAAAGCGCCATTGTCAGACGCTGAAATCGAAAAAATATTAAATTATGTCGATCAGGTTTATGCCACTTACGCACCGTTTGTGCGATTTTTACTTTTCTCAGGGGTGAGGACTGGAGAAGCTGTCGGGCTGACTTGGGAAAGCATCGATCTGGAAAAGCGTCTAATTTTTATCAAACAGTCTGTGTCTCGGCAGCGGGGGAAATACCAAAAAATTTGTAAATCTCCTAAAACCAAAGAATCTGCCCGCACTTTGAGAATGTCCGATCGTGTTTTTACCCTGTTTAGCTCAATAATTACCGAGAATGCTTGCGGTCTGATTTTTAAAAGCCCCAAGGGACAAATTATCGATCATGGTAATTTTCGTATTCAGTGCTGGATACCCACATTGTGTTTTTTGGATATCCCTTACAGAAAGCCCTACGCTACGCGGCACACTCTTTTGAGTCAAGCCCTTGAAAGTGGCTTGTCAGTACCGCAAGTTGCTCAAATTGCAGGGCATCGCGACGGTAAAATGATACTTCAGAATTACGGTCACGTGATTAATCAGTCTCAGTTGCCTGAGTGATTTTAATTGTAATTAACCGACAAAGGGATTGATTTAATGCCGGATTTTGCGATCGCCTCCATACGAATGCAAAATCCTTCCCAACCCGATTTATTTTTCAGCACAATACATCCGGCTGAACCGGGTACATTCGCGTCGAAGTGGATGCCTAATTCACTCCGAATCTCGCCTGAAAGCGATTGTACTGGATCGGGAGTTATGTGGAAAAACATTCCTTCAATACCTTTTGTGGGGAGGTAGTAAGGTGTTGTTGGTATTGAATAGTTGAATCCATGCGGTATCGGCCCTCGTGCTCTAGCCCACTCATCCTCTGTTTGCTGCCATTGCGCGCATCCAGATGTCGCAATGTAGTCAATCTCTTTTTGATTTGGATACACTAGCTTGAGGTTCCCCCACAACAAAGATGTTGAGGGTTTTAATTCCATCGTGAAAAATAGTTTGTGCATTATTTTGTGAATGATATGTCAAACAAAATCGGTATTCAATTCGGGTAAATCGTCACTCTCTATTCGTTTTTTTCGTTTAAATTCAGTGTTTTTTTCTAAGAAATTTTCTACATCCTCTAGTCTTTTTCTCGTCAACGCTAAGAGGATTAATAGTCTGTCTATTTTTCTTTGAAATCTAATCAAATACTTAAGTGTCGCAAGAAATGTCCCTACTACACCTGCGATAATAAGTAAACCTTCTAATAGTTGAATTGTTGTCAATTTCCCCTCCATTTTTGCTCGATTTTTGTTGGCAGATTGTTGGTCAGGAATCCCCAACCTAGCAAGCTGAGTGCTAGGATCACTCCTCCTAATCTTTTCTCTATGTACTCGAATTCAATTAATATTTCCGCGATGCCAGCGATTAATCCAAGTGCAGTAGTTAGGTTGTTTGAATTCAGCATTTGACAATAGAAAGATAATTTTGCTCGATAACTTTGCTGTTTTTAAAGTAAAGTACCGCAGTGGGAACGGTTTTTATTATTACCTCGTCCAATTGCAATGGAACTCCGCTGCAATTGATATCAATACAGTTCCAAGTTGCTGCGAAGTATTTGTCGATCCCTGCATCGTAGATTCCCCAGCGTCTCAGTCCGAATGGTTTGGCTTGCCAGTGTAATAAGCAGAATTTCCCTGCAAGTTTGAATTCTTCAACGATCGGATTGAAGTCCATTTTTAGCTCGAAATCTAATAAGTGAGGATACGTTAGGCTCACTTTTTTTTCTAAACATTCAATGGTCGGAGTTAGCATGATATCGCAATTATTCGAGCGTGAAACCCGCTGGATGGATTAATTAAGAGACGCATTGGAAAGCAATCGTTTCTGTACTTTTCTGGCAACTGGATTAAGTCGATGGTGTTGATTGTCTCGACCCATTCTTCGCACAGCCTTTCTATTCCCGGTGCGATTTCGGCAAAAAGTGCGATCGCTACTTCGATAAACTCTCCAGTGACAATATACTCCCCGGTAGTGTCTGACTGAAAAATCAAGAATTCCGCCTCCGAAAACCAGTCGGAATAGGTGGGAGTAGCTGAGGGGATTAGGGTGTCAATAACGGTGGTCAATGTGGGCATTTTTCACCTGTTTTCTCCGTGGTAGCTTAGGCTTAGTGGCGATTTTGGAGAAAGGAATTCACTGGGAGAAATGTAATCACGTAGCTCTTTTATTTGCTCTACTTGATTAGTATCTCCCGGCGAGTATGGAACGATGATTTTGAAGTTGCTCTCGCGCAGACTATTCTCAGGTGAACCAAAACACGCAGAGATATAACGTGGCTCGGCATTTCCAAGGCGGTTAATGATTGGATTGTTTGTTGATACTTGTCTAGCCAGTAAAAGTGACGTGACAGGTGTCAACTCAGCGCCGTTGTTATCGTAATATTGGCGCTGATTGACCAAGGCATCTTCTGAATCGTCCTGAGTATATCGAAGTTTTAAATCTTTGCCTCTGATTGTTTTGAAAGATTTAATTCTTTGTACGCTGTTAGACATCTACTCCAATAAAACAAACGGTTAAATCGTCGGACATACCGATGTTTTCCAAGGTTTCTGCGATTTCATCTTCATCCTCAAAGGATAAAAATTCGCATTTTTCTGGGTTTGAGCAATCAGTAATTGCTTTTTTGAAATCAATCCATGTGGGCGTTATTTTGGATGATTTGTAATTTATTTCTGCCAACCCAAGGATATTTAAGGTATGCTCGGCGGAAACTTCAGTTTTTAAGACAATGAATCGCATTAACTTATTCGCCTCAAGAAAGGATCAGAAATTGATTCGCCAACTCCTTGACTGGACAAAATCAAGGAGTTTGCGAGAAGTTCATTCCAAAATGTTTGCCATTCTGGGGTACTGGGTTGAAATGGATATGCCAATTTTATCTTTCGGCCTTGTCCTTGTAAGTCGCAATTTAAAATTGCATACCTGGGGGTAACACTGTCTGATTTACAACAAGGATGGTTGAACCTTAACAACTGGGATTCAAGTGATACAGGGACAATTCCTGCAATTTCACTTAAGTTTTTTACTTGTCGTAACGATCGAAAATCCGCGCCGACAAAAGCGATTTCCATTTTTAAATAACCCAAGGCAGTTCCAAAGTCCGTCACGTACTGGCGAGTGACAAACATTACTTATGGAAGAAGTCTGCTAAATCTGGAATCTGATTCGCCAAAGTATTTCAAACACAATGTCTGTACGTTAGTAGCTAGTGCTACCCCGACCGCTTGAATATCTGTAGCATCATCATCTGCTACCGGAATAATCAATTTGCGAACTGGATTAGAGACACTGTTTGTTAGGATGTCTATTAAATAGTGGCGTGGTTTAATGTTGCTAGCACTTCCACATCCTCTCGGCAAGGGAGTTCCAATAGCTAATGCGATTTGTGTAGCATAGCTAGAAAATGGAGCATTTACGGTATTCGTATTCATCCTAATTTTTTCCACAAAAGTCCGACCGCTGTCAGATTCGTATGAAATAGCTGCACTGTAAACCGGGTTTTTTGTCCCTGTTGCTGGTCTGATGTCAGCTCCTGGTGTTGGCGTCACGCCAGCCGGCCGCAAATCCTGATCGAGGCGTTTCCACTCTTCTCCTATTAAGGAAACGCAAACAACGTCAACTGCTAAGCCTGTTTCCAATATTCCTCGGATTTGCGTCGCAAGAGCAATTAATTGTGTTCTATTGGGTGCCGGAACGGAGATACTTCCTCCGTTTTCAAAAGTGAATTTCAGACGGCGAGGCTCGAAAACCTGACTTCCTTCGCAGGGAACTTTTTCGCTAGGAGTTGTTTGAACAGCTCCCAACGCGGTGATAATGTCTGTGGCTATAGCATCCGTCATCGCGGGAGGACGGTTGAATCTTGTCCGGTAGGGAATTAGGTTTGTCGCGGGTACTGGTGCTGTACCGTTTGCTCGATCGGCGACATAGTTGTTCCCCCTAATGGAGATAAAATCTGTTGGCATTTTTTAATTACAGAGATGGTTTTTGCGCTAATTACAGAGATGGTTCTTGGGCTAATTCAAGCGCGGTGGGTTGTAAGTCGAAACTGAGAGAGTACGTTTGTCGAAGGGTTCCGGGCAATACGTTTACGCCGGAAGCAATCGAAGGATTTTGCTTTGCAATGGTGGCTTTTGTTGGTCTAGCTGTGGGTGCAAGGCTGGTTACTTGATTGTTTGTATAATCCACCAATTGCCGAAGCACTTCCATTGCGTTTCCGGTTGTTGCATTGGCTTCGGCTGCGGTTAAGCCGATTAATATTGTGATCGGGATTCTAATTTCGCCGCCCTCAAATGTGTATCCAGGAAAAAGCTGTGCAGGTGAAACTCTCATTAGTTGTTGTCCTAGTTTGGTGTTTTTAGTTCAGGGAGTCGATCGCGCTTAAAGAGTCGGCGGGGCCGGTTCGGGTAGGAGTTTGAGCACGATCGGTTGTAAGTCGAAACTCACGGCGTAAGTTTGTCTCAAAGTTCCGGGTGGGATGTCAAACCCAAATGCGATCGTTGGATCGGGTTTGTCTATAACGCTTCGGATTGGTTTCGCAGCAGCAGGTGCTAGGGCGGTGAATACCGCCATCTTGTCCAGAACTTGTCGAAGCACTTCCATTGCGTTTCCTGTTACCGCATTCGCCTCAGCCGATGTCAGGTTCAGGGAGGCGATCGGAATCGTCATTTTCCCCGTCGCTTCCTCAAATGCGTATCCCGGGAAAAGTTGCGCCGGTGAAATCATTGTTGTTTTCCCTGTCGATTTGCTGTTTTTAGCTTAGGGTTTAGTCCTCTTTTTTGGCAAGGTTTTCAGTCGAAAACTCACTCGTCGGGTTTAAAGGTAAAAGCATTCGACGACCAGTACGTAGCATGGCTTTCGCGGGTTGTCGAAAAATAGGAAAATATGCAATACTTTATTTAAATGTTTCTTTATAGCAAGCGAGGTATTATGTCATTTTCTTTGATGAATGTAAAAGTATCCGATGACCTTCGTGCCGCACTAAAGCAGCGCGCTTTGGACGAGAAAACAACTGTGTGGAAACTCGTAAATGAAGCTTTAAAGGAATATTTAAAGATATAAATGTTTTTTAATTTATCAATTTATGTTACCTACCGAGCGATCGGTGGGTATTTTTTTTATCCTGTACAAATGCGGAAAGGCAACAAAAGGCGCGCTCGAACTTATCCCGGCACTACTTATGCTAGTGCTGGGATGCAGGTAAGTCCCTCTTCTTGTATTCCATTAAAACAGTATTGTTCTAAGTATTTTTTGAGCAAATTTCAAGTTTTGCGATTGCTCAAAAAACGAGAACTGTGTGCTGTGAGCTTCAAGAAAAAACTGTATATCTTAGACCAACCACCTCAATCTTGATAATCATGCTTTTTAACCTCAATCCAAGCTCCAGTGTGAATATTACAGAAGATACTCGCGCTGCAAAGGCAACGGCTATTGTATCTGCAACATCGACGGTAGGAGTGGCGCTAGCTGCTAATACTAATAGAGCGGTTTACAGTATTTATAATGCAGGGCCGGCAACGGTGTTTCTGCGAGAAGGGGCTGTCGTAACTCCCACTCTTTACGATGTGCAGATTCCTGCTGGTTTTTACTGGAAGGAGGAATTTAGTTCTGCCCGATATTTGGGGGCTATTAGTGTGATTACGGCATCGGGAACAGCGTCACTTCTAGTATCTGAAGGGTCTGTGATTTAATGGGGGAATTGATTGATTTAAATTCTCAAATTCCAGATACCAGGATACCCGCTGGGATTGCGCGAGATACTGAAACTACAGCCGCTATCAACGCTCATATTGCTGCTACCGATCCGCATCCGGTATACCTTACTCAAGCAGAGGGAGATACCCGATACAGGCAATCTGCTGTAGCCTTAACTGACGGAGATATTCCCGCTGGAGTTGCGCGAGACACCGAGACCACAGCGGCTCTCAACGCTCATATTGTTGCTACCGATCCGCATCCAGGATATCTCACTCAAGTAGAGGCGGATGCTAGGTACATACTAAGCAAGGTTATTGGTTTTATAACCATGTCAGTTTCTAGCCAGGGGTTTGCCATTCCACACGGGCTGGCTTTTTCAAAAATTGTGGGCTTCACGTCTGTAGTGGAGACCGGCCCAAATCTTTCTCTTGCACCACCCAACACTAATACTACTGGTGGCTTTGCGTACACCCTTGGCGCTGACGCGAGCAATATTTACTTTAGTCCGGGAGCATCTAATGCTGGATTGGTAAGTAAGACCGGGAGAGTGGTGATATTTTACTTGCCTTAGTTTCTTTTCCGTAGTCGAACAGTCATAAATTCATGCCAAGTGAACCTTTAACGACTAATTTTTTTGGTACCGGATTCACTCAGACGGCGACTAATTTGACAATCATCAAAAATGATTTAATAGCTCCCGTCGGGCTTGTCCCTGGTTACGATTTCACCCCCGCCGTCAACAATCGTAGCGAGCAATTAGCTCTCGCCCTAATGCTGAGGTGGCTGCGAAATCAAGACCAAAGTACAGATTCTCAATTCATTATTAAACCGTTCGAGCAAAGTCTAGAATTTCGATTTAATAAGTGGCAGCGAAGGTATTTTAGTGAGATTGAGATTTTTCAGGATGATACGGTTTCTACGTTCCCTAATCCCAATTTAATTTAATGGCGATCGACAAACCTCTTACTGCTTTTTTTGGCGCTGCGGCAACTCAGACGGCGACGACTGTAACCTTCACTAAGGCGGACTTACGGAGCTTGCGGACTCCGCCAGCTTTTACCGCTCTAGCGCCTCTTTTGGTCAACACTGGCGAGAGTTTGGTTACAGCTATCTTATTGCGCTCATGGGAAGAACAAGATACTAGCCAGGATTCTCAACTGTCAATATTTGGGCCAGAGGTTTCGCTGGTGGAAGTTGTCTCGGATGGTGTCGCGAAACCTTTTGAGCAATATGTTTTTCAACTTAGGATTTTGGTGCCGCGAGGCGTGGCAATGCCGAATCCGAACTCTATTTAGTTTGAATTTCAAAGCAGGTAAAAAATCATGGCAGCAGCAGGCTCTCAACCGGTTTACGGTCAATACGATCCTAGTAGTGGTGGTTATACAGCAGTCAGTGGATCGCAAATTCAATCTTTGCAGGTAATTGCGAATGTTGTCGCAGGCCCTCCAATAATTATTAATCCGAAAACAGGGAAACCCTATCCCCCGAATTACATACCTGATGAACAAGCGCCGGGAACTCACGAAATGTGGACACCTGGGTCTGCTATGGCTGATGATCGGAAGCTAAAAGCAGCTCGCGTCCAAGAAATTAATAGGAGTAATATCGAAACAGCGACAAGACCTCATCTAGAGAAGTTGATGAAAAGGGGAGACGAGTTAATAGACGTTTATGAAACAGCTTCTGGTAAGTTTTCTGCTGAATTTGGGAAAGATCCAGGGAAGGCTATTAGTAACGCTTTGGGAGTTGGCGGGCAAGTTGCAGGGCAGGCTGTTAAAGGCGGACAACAACTTGCCGGACAGGCTGTAAAAACCGGCCAGCAACTTGCAGGGCAAGCCGTGAAAACTGGTCAGCAACTTGCAGGACAAGCTTCTACATCTTTCGGGAGTGCGACAGCGCAACCAAAATTTAGTAGTGGCGGCGGGATGACTTCGGCGCTTACTTCCAAAGCTCCCGATCGCCCACTTAGCCGATCGGCGACATTTACTAGCGGAGTTAGGAGGAATTAATATGGCGATCGATATGCCCGATCGCCTTTCCCAGATTGCGACCCGAATTACTCCGGCAACTAGCAATCAGGAAGCGATTTTATATACCCCCAGCAACGCATCCGTACTGGGAACAAACATCAATTATCAAGGGCACATGGCGGTGATTCGAGTCGCCTGCTATCTCGATTCAGTGCTCCCAACTTTTGCCCCTATGATTCTTGCTACCGATACGCTGGCACAGAAAGAGCAAAAGAATCAGATGTTCCGTGCGAATCCCAAAAAAGGGCTGCTTGTTTCCTTGCAAAATCCAAGCGGTCAAAACTTTGAAGTGGGAATGATTGACCTCTACAATGTAAAGCCAATTTTTCTTACTGGGATTAACGAATTTTTTACTGATTTAGAATTTTACGGGATTAGATTTGGCTGGAGAATCCACGCAAGGATAGTCGATCGAGGTCATGGATTGCTCCAAAATAATACGGGTGCAGGACAGCAGAATGACTGGGTATCTATTACCGGATACGTCGTAGAGAAATCAAGTTTTTTGCAAGATCACAACAATATTGTTTATAACTATGTTGTATGAATTGTTTGTAACTATGTTGTATGAATTGTTTATAACTATGTTGTATGAATTGCTGTAACAACCTCAATCGAAGTGTTGGTAATTCGGCTGTTGACGAACGTTTGACAGATGATTTTACTACGACAGTTACTGTCTCGACATCCTCGACAACTCTTTTGATTGCAAATCCGAACAGGAGGATAATTAAGGTTTATTGCTTATCTTTGACAGTCCCTTCGGCGGAGATTTGGATTAGATATGGAACTGGCGCTACACTGCTTAATTCTTCGCATCCTTTGCTTTTGAGGAATTTGCTGATTGTTAATTCCGCTCAGGCTGCAAATGCAATTTCTGCTGTTTGTTCGGCTGGTACGGCGCAGTTGAGGGTAAGTTCGGCGGATAGGGTTTTATGAGAAGAGATGCGAATAGAGAGTTTGGGGTTTATACGCCTCCCTCTGGTGAGGATAGTATTCGGAATTCTAGTCTACTTGGATTTGAATCGATGAGCAAAATTAATAATATTCAATTAGGAGTTCAATCGCAAACCCGAAATCCTAATGAGAGGAGTGTAGAGCGTTCTAACCAAATTGGGGTTGATAATAGGAATAGAATAAACAATATAAGTAGGCAGTTTGAGGAGAATATTCGTCAGGGATGGGGGGGGAACGCACCAACACCAACACCAACACCAACACCAACACCAACACCAACACCAACACCAACACCAACACCAACACCAACATCAACACCAACACCAACACCATCGCCTTCTTCCGTGCTCCCTCCAGGTCCTCTT
This sequence comes from Cyanobacteria bacterium SOY_34_metabat_3, assembly GCA_031399265.1. Taxonomy (GTDB): domain Bacteria; phylum Cyanobacteriota; class Cyanobacteriia; order Cyanobacteriales; family Microcoleaceae; genus Microcoleus. Next base: position 13,711 of record JANNOR010000151.1, read on the forward strand.
ACTCCTGGGCAAATTGATACCGCGCTACTGACATCGCCTTGTGGAAGTTTGTGTGTGACCTGGGTTAATCATTGGGAGGGCGGTCCTGGCCAGGCTACTGGCACGGAGGGTGTCTGTTTCAAATCGCGATCGGTGAGAAGCAGTGCTACTGGGAACCTAACCAATCAAGCCATTACAAGCTGGGATTCGGAATGGCAGCAGTGGGTTTGGGACGATGAAATCAAAACCTCACTTTTTGCTTGGTTTGAAATTGTTTTAGATCAATCCATCGGCACTATCTGGGATTATTTCCTCGTAAGCGATGAAGCTAGAGTTCGGTGTTTCTCCCCCTCTCCTAGTCCTCCCCCTTCTCCCCCTCCTCCTCCTTCTCTTGTTTTTCGTGGCACTGCTTCACCCCCTCCCCCTCGTAAAAAAATGTGTGGATGCGACTGTAATACTATTGCTTCGATCATTGCCGAACACATGGCAGAAAAACAAAGACTGCTTGACGCTATCAAAGAACACGTTGATACCCGAGCTGTCGAGCAATTGAAACATATTAATAAAATGCTTCAAGATATCGATATGGATCTCGATTTGCAGCCCGTAATTGACGAGATTAAACGGGTTGAGAAAAACCTTTGGAATGGAATTAACGGAGGATAAATGCCAGCACCACTTCCTTTTATTCCTTTAGTCATCAAGCTCGGTGTCGGTGCCGTTAAGACGGCTACTGCCGCTAAAGCCGGTCTTGGTGTGCTTCCACTGACGGCTGCACCGATCGTCCCTGTTGCAAAAGCCGTGACCGTGGGAACGGCTGCTGCAAAAGTATCTGTTGTTACCGGCGCTGTACCGCTTGGTTTAAAAAGTGCAGCCGTAACGGGCGCGACTGCTAAAATGTCCGGTGGACTTGGTGCTGGAAAGGTTGGACAGATTCTCGGTATCGCCGCTTTAAAAGGGGTGGCAGCTGTTCAGGTTGATCAGGCCTTAAAGGGTGATCAAAAATCTAAAGTTGCTACACGATCGCCGATCGGCGACCCCAGGCAAGCAAATCGCACCCAACCTCAGACTCAGAGTCGGCCTCAAACCCAGCCTCAAACTCAGACTGTCGGTAGGGCTGATCCTTTCGCACCGATCGCCCCTGAATTCGATGAACCGGTGCGTGGTTCGCGATCACCTAAAATGCCTCCTATCAAGGGCCTCGATACAACTCCCAGTGGAGCATTAGGATTTCCAGTGCGCGGCGCAACGGGTCGCATCAAACTTGACCCGATCGACTCTTCTAGGCAAGGACTTTCTACACCTACATCTTTAGATCGGGTCGAGAAAGGTGGGGTAAACTTACTGACTCCTATTGTGGATTATTTGAAAGAATTAGATTTAGATATCCAAGAATTAAAGAATCCAGATTTTAGTCCGTTGTTGGAACAAATCCAGCAAATAATTAACCCAGTATCTGAACAAATACAGGAACTACCTAAGACTATCTTGACTGGGATTACCGAGCTGCTTAACCCCATTGTTGGTTTAATTACCACTACGTTAGAAGGTGTAATTAAAATTCCTCAGTTAAACGCTGATGCGATGATTGAGACAATAGCTCCCCTACTTTTAGGACTTCTGATTCTAGAATCGCTTTTCGAGAATTTGACAGATACTATTAAGGGGTTGAACCTGAAAATGCAGGTAGAGATTCCGCAGGGTTTAGCAATGCAAATGGAAGTTCCTCAAGGTTTAGCGATGCAGATGGAGGTTCCTCAAGGGCTGGCGATGCAAATGGAGGTTCCTCAAGGTTTAGCGATGCAAATGGAAGTTCCCCAAGGTTTGGCGATGCAAATGGAAGTTCCGCAGGGGCTGGCAATGCTAGTGGAAGTTCCTCAAATATTAACTGTCGCCGCCAATCTACCCAATCCCGATGTTGAGGGTAAGCTGAAGAAGCTTCAAAAAACGGCGGATAAAACTAAAAAAGACTTAGAGGATTGCTGTAAAGACATTAGCGACAAACTTAAGAAGAAGAAAAAAGAAGACGATGACAGATTCCCAGAATTTAAAAACTCTGGCTTGATTGAATGCGACGGTGCAACGATTCCTTACAATTATTCTGGTCCCGGATTAGTGGGATTGCATCAACAGTTGAATGTCATTTTAGGCATCAACAAAATGGCGCTCAAAAAAATATGTGAATTTGAATCCTCGGTTTCCTTTCCTGACATTTTCGGCGGCGGCACCTATGTTTGCGGTAGTAGTGTATTTAGTTACGATTATTCCGGCGCTGGCTTACTTGGTTTGAGCGACCAAGTTGCAGAGTTAACAACATTGAATAAAAAAATACTGACTGAGGTTTGTAATGGCGACGATGCTGAAATTGACGGCAGTATCAATTTTCTCGACTGCGACGGCGGCACGCAGGTGCTACTCTACAACGGCGATGGAATTGCAGGTTTGTCTAGTCAGGTGACTGCTTTAACTGAGCTTCAAAAACTCGCTTACGCCAAAGCTTGCGAGACTCCCACTTGTTACCCGGTGCAACCGGGTGACGAGTTTGCAGAATTTGATGTACCGCGACAGTTGGTACTGACTTGGGGAGAAAATTATCCCAAGCAATCAGGCAGCCTATGGCACACGCAGATTCCGAATCCCCGCGAAGATTTGGAATGGTGCCGCGACTTCGATAACTTGATTTATACCAAGGGAAATATCTACGGCCGCTTGCTGTGGGGTGCTTCCAAAATCAAATCCGGTGTCCGCGCTGAAACGGAGGATGAGGCTGAAAGGATTCTAGATTTGATTGATGCCTTGTCTATTTCTGAAGGGAAGCTGCGGATCACGAAGGGCGGCGCAGTCAAGCTAGATCCGGCAGTTCGGAGTGTGCGATGTGTCCGCGCGGCGATCGCACAATTAGGCCCGAATGGGGTTGCTGAGACGGTAAAATGTTTCGTTCCGCCGATCGGAGGATGTTAGTATGTAATGGGATTGCTGGTGCGGGTACAGCTTTAGCGCTGCCAGGTAAGCTGATAATCTCGGCCGCTCCGATATAGGGCCGTAGGGCTCTAACCCTAGGTTCGATTCCTAGAATCCCGTTTTTTTTACAAGGAAAAGTGTCCCAAAAATGGGACATTTTTTAGTCAAATTAGAACATGATCCTTTTTGTTTTTCCTTGTTCCGGTTGTTGTTGTTGTTTTTCCTTGTTCCGGTTGTTTAGAATTTCCAAAACTCTTTGAGGGTGCGGTTCCGACTTCTATCTTTCTTGGAATCTGAAAAGACATATAAGAAAAACTAAACCTCTAAAAATCCCGGAAAATCGTTTTCAACCTATCAGGAAATGTTATCTATTTGCCCTTGGATTTGAGCCCGCCGTCGCCTGGCAGATACCAGGCGATGATCTAATAGATAAACATTGCAGTGCGGCTTCCACCAGTCGCCGTGCATGGAAAATAAGCCATCTTCCATGCACAGTTTTGGCGACATCTTTTTGAGTAGTGGCAACTTTTCCACAAGCTGCTTTTTCACGATCGGCGGCAATTCCTGGCGATATCCTCGCACCGGTGCCGCCACTAATCGATACCCATTTGAAAGATGTCGGCTGACAGTCGCGGGAGAAATTCCCCGCAACTGTGCGATCGCCTCCTGACTCCCACCGTAGAATCGAAAATCCGAATCACAATAGATAAACCGATCGCCCTTTCCCAGTACCCGCGCCGGATAGTCGCAGGTGTGCAGGTCGATCGGTTTGACTATTTGAGTCGGAGTTTGCCCAGGATCTAAACCCTGAGCTGCTATTTGCTTGACCTCTTCCTGTCGTTGACAGTGAAGGGATGCACGTTGCAAATTCTGGGCTTCCACTTCTGTAGCGAGTATGTGGATATTTGCCAAATCATCAATATTTATGGCGGCGATCGGGCCGAGTTTCTCTATCCCGGTAAGGGCGATCGCCTTTTCTAAGCTGGAGTAAAAAACTGTAATCCAATTTTTCGACTGTCTGTAGTCGCGAATCAATCCTGACTTTTTGGCACGGCACAGCAACTTTCTGATGTGACCTTGGCTGCGATTCAAGATTTCACTTGCCGCTGCCAGCGAGAATTTTCCGATTCCCGATCCTTTGGATTTGCCGCCGTGACTCCAGCGCGAAATGTCGAAGCGGCGCGCTAACAGCCATATGTTTAATTGGCGGCCAAAATGCGCGTACAATCTGGCAGGAAATCTCACCAAATCTATTTCCTCAGCACCGGCATACTCGCTATGCCAATTTTCGCAGAGTTCGATCAGCCATTCCGGCGCTGGCATGGGCGGATTTTGCAGCGGGTTGTTGATCCATCTGTAGGGTTTTCTCGTGCATGGATGCAAGCTTGGCGGCAAAACGCTCTGAGCTCCGAGCCACCGAAATTCCAAACATTCTTCTTTACCGTCGTCGCCTGATATTCCCGTGCCAATTCTGAGGGTGCGGAGGCGATGCCAGTCAGTTTCTGGCACTGAGAATAAGCACTGTTTTCTACCAGGGCGGTCGCTTGTCCATGCGGTTGTTGTTGAGAAATCCGCGAGGCTGTTTTCGCCGGCTAACTTGACTAAGAGTTTGGCGGCAGAGCCACCGTCGATGTCGATCGCCAACAGCCCATTTCCCAGCTTCAGCCCTATGCCCGTCGCCTTGCCGCTTTCTAGTTCGGTGAGAATTTCTAGGCGTTCATAGTTATGGGAATTCCATCCTTTTTGATAGGGGCGTTTGCCCTGGACTGGTACGAGCGGCCAATGTTCAGGGAGTGATAGTAGAGCTGGGAGGGCTTGGATTTGCATCGGCTATATTTCCACGACGATGCTTTTTAGTGGATAATGCTCGGCTATTTGCTCTCCTCCTTCACTCTGGAGCCAAGCCACCCAAATTAAGGGCATCCCACCTACTGACAATTCAAATCCTGTAATCCTTCCCTTCGTCTCTGGGTGGAATCGCTTCGTTACAAATTGTCCTATTCTTAATTTTTGGAAATCTCTCAATTCTTGAAGCGAGTCTTTTAACCTTTGTAAACGGTTCGCTGAAATAGCGTCTGCCTCTCTTTTTGTGAGTTTTCCTTTTTGTTGCTCATACTCTTTTTTGTCGATAATTTCGTACAGTCTTTCCTCTTGATTGGAAATAGCAATCAAAAGTGCTTGCGGAAATGATTCGACCTCTGTATTCAGTTCTAGTGACAGTTGACCGGGGCAAAAGTCTTCAACTTGATTGATGATATTTTTTAGCCATTCAAGAGGGTTAATAATTTCCTTTTCAAAGGCCCATGAGAAGTCGATCGAAAAAATACCCTTAATTGGATGTGATATGTCCGCTACCGAGGAGTCGTAAGTATATATATTCCATCCTCTGTAGGCTTCTGTTGATTCTTCGTTTAGCTGTTCGAGTTGAATGTAACCTTGGGTAAAACTATTTGAGTCTAATACCTCAAGCCATGTTTGAGGTTCCAAAAGAGAAGTGGAAGTATTTTCGACTAAGAATTCGGCAGTTTGCTCAGACTCGGCGACTGAAGCTGTGGAAGCTGCATCTTCTACTAGGAAGTTGGTGCTTCCAGCAGACGCCAGGGCTGAAGCTGTGGAAGCTACATCTTCTACTAAGAAGTCGGTGCTTCTAGCAGACTCCAGGGCTGAAGCTGTGGAAGCTGCATCTTCTACTAGGAAGTCGGTGCTTCCAGCAGACGCCAGGGCTGAAGCTATGGAAGCTGCATCTTCTACTAGGAAGTCGGTGTCCGACACTGCGGTGTCCGACATTCTGCGCGCTGTTGTCGCAAGGACTTTAATTACTGATTCCGCCTCTACTAATTGCTCCCGCAATCGCTGGTTTTCTAACAATATTTCTGTGTCGGACACTAAGGATTTCGCGACACTCCCTGCAAACCTCTGCATCCAATCCTCTATGAATTTGACGGGATTTTTGCTATGTGTATCAGGGGTAATCGTTATGTTGTTCGGCCATGATGTGTTATATATTTTGTTCTCGCGTGCGAAGTAATAGTAATGATTTTCCCCGCTAGTCCAGTTTAAATTTTCTTCCCATTGTGGCGGTTTATTTTCAATGGTTTCTACAGTTATCGCCTCTATATCCTCGTCCTGGATGAGTTCTAATTCTGCATAGGAGAGGCTGACTGGTGCCGATTCACCTTCAACCATCACCAGCGCGTGTCTCCCCATTTTCCATGTGTAAATTTCTCCTGTTTTCCCCTCTAGTCCCTTCGCGAAAATCCGAACCTTGTCACCCTTATTTGTTGTGTTGTCGCTGGCTGATATCGTAGGTTTTTCAGTGTTATTTAAGATTCTTAAATCAGTAGCATCATAGGGTAGTGAGGTTACTCCATCGTTGTATAATTGGATATAAATCTTGCCTTTTTTATCTACTTTTGTAACAAATCCTCTGTCTTTTTTTAAGTTTTTTGTAACTTCGACTTGGACGCCTTTTGTGAATCCCAGACTTTCGATCGCACTCTTGAAGTCATCCGACCTATGTCCATTAATCTGAAATACAGCAATCTCTAGATGCTTCTTTGTAGCTTTTTCACCCTCTGCTGTGGCTAACTTCTTGGCATAGTCGATCGCCTTAAGTTTTTCCCCAATATCGGGGAGTTCTTTCAAGGGCCGAAGACAGGCGCTGGGGATATTCAAGCTAACTGGTTCTTCGTACCGCTTAGAAATCTCTGCTTCTAGCTGCGCCACTACTTTCGCATCTTCAATTAAGCGGTAAGCATTCGATGATGATTTGCCGAATTCAGTCTTGCAGTAGCCTTCAAAGGTTCGATATCCGAGTGCTTTGTAGGCTTTTCTATCCCGCGCCTGGATAAGCATTGCTCCCAAGCTGTCAAAGTTATCCTTGATAGCCTGAGTGACTGCCTCCGCTTCTATTCTCCCCATTTCAACGGGGGGCGCTGGTCGATCGACTGTTGCTGTTTTTGCCATGTCGCCTCATTTCTTTGTTGGAAAACTAGGTGATGGGTAATGAGTAATTTGGAGGGAAAGCGATCGCACTTCGCAGAACGATCGCCGGAGAGTGAGAAAGACATCAGGCTGGAAATTGAGCTCCTACTGCATGGGTGTTACCTCGCCGCTAAAATCCCTGCGACCGCTTCCCGGTGGCGACGGTGTGTCGGGGTTGTCCATCGCTGATTGCCCAATAAAAATCAGGGCTACTGATACCGCAATGGCACATGACCCGATCGATAAAGTCCGCATTTTCACGGAATTACCCTCTAAAAGGCAGAGTTTGTCTACGTAAAAAGACGTAGGTTAACTTGGTTTTGCTGTGGAGTTGCCGGAACCGACCGCTTCTTGTCGCTCACGCTCGTCAGGGCTTACAGAGCTAGTTGCCAAAGACGGTTTGCTTGCTGGAAACTCTTATATTTGTAGTAAGCAGGCCGTAGACGCTAATCACCCAGCCTGCTTACTTGTTGTTTTACCAACTAGGCAAACAAATTAGGAATCGTTCCTAGCTAATTTGCCTAGTTATTATGCTATGCTAAAGAAACGGAAAAGTCAATCACAGGAGGTAATATCTGTGCCACTCAGAGCAATCAGAGAAGAACTTGGTATGACTCAGGCTCAATTCGCTGTTGCGCTAGGCATAGATACGTCCACTGTCAGTAGATGTGAACGTGGTTTGAGCGAGATAGCGCTCACGCTTTGGCAAGTCAAGCGCTTGTGTAAGCTAACCGGGAAAACCTTAGATCAGCTTCCTGACTATCTGGGACCAGAAAATCTATCTAAATCCGAAAAGTTTGCTTCCTCGGCTGCTTTTGCCTGAACCTTGAAAATTAAATAGTTAAGCCTCCCCAGTTAGTGTCTGGGGAGGCTGAAATCACGGCCTATTGTTTTGTCTAGCGCTTTGTCTAGTGCAGGCGCAAAGAGTTTAGAAAGGTCTGCTCGTTCAGAGGGGATGGACTTGAGACTCCCGTCATATACAGGCGATTCCCCACGATCATCTGTCGGAACGTCATCTTGATTGGTTTAGACCTGTGTTGCAAGTGAATCTCTACTCCTGGGTTTCCGTTTAGACCAAAGTGCCTTTGCGCGACGATCGAAAATTGCTCGCTAGCGGCACTTGATCTCCAGCCTTTATTGAGAGATTCCCTCATAAGGGCTTGCTTGCCATCGTGGCCAATGAATTGAATCCCCTCATCAGCCATGTACCCAAAAATGTAGAGTTCATCTTCCAGTCTGATGGAGTTCATCGTGCTGTCAGTATCCGTCACTCGTTTGACTTTGTGTGGCGGCACCATGATCGAATAATGTCCATTTGGGTCATAAAAATCGCTCCACCCCTGCTGCCCAGGCTCAGACGTGGAACTGAAAGACTGTCGGGGTTGCTGGTATATCTGAACCAGCCCAGACGCTGTTCCTGTGGTTCTTGGCACAAGATACTGCGTCCGACTTCCCACCAGGTGATTCTCTAGATTCCGCGCCATCCGGCTGAGTTGTTCCGGTCGCCCGATGAAGTAGCCCAGTGCTACCCATCCCGCCACTCCCAGCCATTTGCGCCAGTCGATTCGCCGCTTGAAGTTCATCATGTTAAAACCTAGATGTAATCTCTAGACTTTAAGCGATTTCAGCGACTCGCGAAACCGCGAAACCACGTAAAATCCCCAGCTCCACGAAAAAGTGTCCCATTTTTGGGACACTTTTTCCCTCTCTCGGTGGCGGCAGTTATTTTCGCTCTGGCCGTGGCGAAAATAATCAGGTATCTCCTCGATGCTGAAATCGCAAAAGCTCTGTTTTTTGAGCTTTTGCTCCAATTATTTAGCCTTGTCCCAAAAGAATAATTCACATAAAAATGTCCCAAAAATGGGACATTTTTATTAACCAAGCTTATTGACATTGAAGTATTGAGGCTCGCTACACGCCTCTCCAGACTTGCCGGGTGACTCCGGCAAGATTGCTCTAACCAAGCACACGGGCGATCGCTCTGGGTAGATCCGGCGATCGCCCTTCCTTTTAGCCAAACTCAATCATACCCTATGAAAATCAAAATCAAAAAATACGAACAAGCTCTCGTCATCCTTCCTGGATGCAAGGGTTTGGAGAAGCTGGTGCTCTACGACAACCTCAAAACTATGGGGTATCGCTGGGGTGTTCGCGATCGTAAATGGTCACTAGCGGGGTGATGTCGTGGCGGTTTTTCCTTCTCAATGTCCCTCATTTTTTGAGAGAGACAGGGAGTACCCTGACCTGTGCTATCGCAAACGCGCTGCTAAGCGATATATCCGGCTGATTTATTCCGCTGATTATCGTTTGAAACTTTGCCTTGATGTTGATGATGTCGATCGTGATGTTCGGATTGAGTGCGATCGCAAAGATGTGATATTGCCAGCCAGTTTGCTCACCGAAGGGAGGCGACTAACCCCGGCGCTCAAAATTAAGATTCTCGGAGCACTGACTCTTTGCCCATTACCTTCCACTTTTCAGCTTCGCGTTTATCAACTCTTTCATCTAGTTAAATTGTTTGGTTGGCGGTACAACTATAAATCAAATCACTGGGAGCAAGTATGAAAGTCAAAACAATCGGATACGGACGAAGTGCTATTCCCTGCGAATTTATGGATTCCCAACCTTGTGGCGAGACGATTTACAAGGAGGTTTACATTGAAGACTGGGAAGACGATGCGGAAACTTTCAAGATACTTCGAGAACAGGTGAATTCAGAATTAGGAATTCGAGAGGATATTGAATCTCTCCAAAGACAAAGGAAGTCTCTTCTTGAGGAATTAAAAGCGTTAGACAGCTTAATCCGAGGTGCGCGATCTCAGTGGTTGCAGATACAAGAATTTCAGGAAAAATTAGGGATTTGCTCTCAAGATCCAATCCCTTTTTAGTCGAGATGGTTATGGCGCCAAGGGGAAAAACTGGCGACACCTGCCAGCCTGCGAAAAGTGGTGCGACAGCCCAGAGAGAAGGGTTTTGAGATTTTCCATCACTTGCTCGTGCGATCGCACCTATGTAGTGTGGTGCGATCGTCTTTTTTGTAAATTCAGGAGACTATAATCATGACTGCTAAACCTACTGTATTAGACGCTCTGAAAGACCAATTTGGAGATTCCTTGGGAGATGCTAGTTTGTGTCAAAAATTGATACTGATGGAAGCCACAGCTCAATCACTGAGACTGGACATTGGCTTTAATTTGGTACTTAGCAATTTAGATTATACAGGCGTTGAAGACAAGGAAGTTGAGAGCTTAGAGGCACTGAACTTTTACGATTCGACCGACTTTCAGGATGCCAACGAAGGTTTGCGAGTAATGGGCTTTCTTCACGAAGGAATTGTCGAAGATTATTCAGTCTTGACCGCCAACGAAAGATTAGGCGACTAAATTAAAATGCCCCTGCGCTGCTACCAACAGCCAGGGGCGGATCACCTTAGTAATTTAGGGGAAGATGATATGTCTACAGTAGCAAAAAAAACAGAAAAAGTCTATCTCGATCCAAAAACTTTTCGAGAGCGGACGAAATGGTCGGTTTACCGAATTCATCGGGAGACAGACATCCCACTTCAAAGTCTGTACAATTATTTAAAAGATGAATCCGATCCCAAGTACAGGGAGCCAAAGCTCTACATAAAAAGGCTTCTGGGAGAGATTTATACTCACCTGTCTCTATGAATAGTTGACGACTCTCTCCCCTATGGAGAGGGTCTTTTTTTTGTGCGAAATTGAATCGATTTAGATGGTTTTTAGCCACTGACTAATTATTAGTCAGTGGCTAGTATCTTGATGGTCTGTTAGCTACTATTCTGAATTTATCGATTCAAATCGATTCAAATCGATTCAAATCGATTCCCCTTAACGGACAGGCTACATGGAACTCGAAAACCAGGATGTGATTGACATTGAATCTGAGCGAATCGATTCCACTGAGTTAGAATCGATTGCGATCGAGCGGTGGTATTCAGCCGCACAAGTGCAGCACATCCTTGATTTGAACAAGTCAGGGCTGCAAAAGGCGATCGCTAAATTGACCAGTATTTACGAGATCGACATCAAAAATCTGCGTCGCGGTGGTGCGCGAGCGACTGAATATTCTCAAATTGCGTTGGACGCGATCGAACTACTGAATGCTCAAAAGTTCGCCGAGCTCCGCAAGTTAGTAGAAAGGATATCGGTTGCGTCCCCTGTTACCACATCAACGGCGATCGTTTTTGTTGAACAACATAATCAGATCGCTACCACCGCTGCTGCGGCTGCCGACAAAAATTTGTCTCAGATTTCTTCCTTGAAAATTGGATTGTTGAACAATTACCGAGAAGTGGGCCGGGCGTGGGGAAAGCAGGCCGCAGCAGAAATACAACTTGGGTTTACAGAGGAAGTTGCAGCAGGCATTAAGAAGCTTCAGGAGTCGTAATTATGGCTTATTACAAAGTTCAAGTCAACCGTCAATCGAATCCTCCGAAAGTCTTTATTGTGAAAGCTTTGCGCCCACAGGAAGCTCTTACTCAAGTCGCATCTGAATTGCGGGATGAAGGGATTACTGATGCAAAGGCGATCGAGGTAATTGGTCAAGTCGCTAGTTTTAGAGATTAGTCAATAGGTAAAACGTAATGTATTTACATCAAGGTGAGATATTCAAGGTAGTCAATTTGTGTTGGTCGAAAAGTTTACTAATTCCAAACACGGGATTTTTGACAACACAAGAACATAGAACGGGCATTAAATTGGCTGATAAAAGCGGTCATTTTGCGATCGCCGAAGCTACATCATTAGGCATTCACGTTTGCTCGGAGTGTTACGTGATTTACGGCAAAATCATTGCCCAGTGTAAATGTGAGGTGAAATAGTGTTTTTATTGCCACCAGCAAAACTAACTGAAGAAGACAAATTCTACGCCGATTGTAATGAAAGAGGCATTAATCTAATTGATCGAGTAAATGGTAAACCACTTTGGGTTTACCACTACTCAATTGACCGCCCAGACGCTAACTGGAAAGCTCCCAAAAAAGATGACGATGACGATGACGATGATGATGATTGGAATGATGATGATTGGGATCAGAATGATGACGATGAGGATGAGTAACAACAATGTGTGATAAAAACCAGACCCCTTTACAGTTAGGAGACTTTGTTTGCCCTCGGTATTATACGGAAATCCTTGCTACTACCGCGAACGAACAAGCACACGTCTATCAAGTTGCTGAAATTAAAAACAACAAAATTGTTGCGGAAAAAGTCTCCGATCCAACCGAGCAAATTGTAGCATCAGAGGATTTTTTCATAAGTTTTGAGTCTAAACAATGACTAAAAATCACTCACCCGAATACACAGGCTATATTCGATCGAACATCTGGTATGCCTGATCGAAAAAATTCCAAAAAGCCACAGGAAACAGATGCGTTTTGTTTCCTTGGCAGAAGTCGAATCACGCACACCATTTGACTTATTGCAATCTTCAGGCTGAAAAGTTTATCAGGGACTGTGTGCCTTTGTCTAAAAAAGCGCACGAGATTATCCACCATCCAGTTTTTTGGAAAAACAAAAGCAACCGAAGTTTTATCAATGGATATCTGAGGTTTATGGCGTCTATTTTGTGGTTGTTCGCAGCAATTTTTGGAGGCAATAAAAAATGGAAGGAGTAGAAATTCTAGACGCGCTTGTCGGGGGCGAACTTGTCGAGTCGGGTGGCTCGATGTTGAGCAGGGTTTACGACCTCAACAGCGATGTTACCAGTTATACGATCGAACAGTGGGCTGAACTCCACGACCGTGCTCAAAAAGCGCAGTGGTTCATCGACAATTTTGAGGAAATTAAAGTAAAGTTTGAAACCGTAATAAATGGGCAGGTAAAATTCCGCGAATTCCAGAGCTGGCTTTACAAAAAGGGCTTCAAGGGAGCTTCCAAAATCAAGGAGGCTGAAGTAAAAGCCTTGCTTGCCGAAAATGACCATGTTGAAGCTGGACTTCAACAAGATTACGAACTACAGAAAGGAAAAGAAGTAGCCACAGAAAGAACCCTCGACTTTAAGCGCGGTGTAGATGCGACTGTTGGAAAATCGATCGCAGCTTACAAAGCCCAGATTGATAGTGAGATTGCAGCATTAGAAAATAATCCAGAGTACGAAGCTGCGATCGAAGAATGGAAAAAGTCTAAGTCGAACGTGTTGGTGTGGGCATCTGCTGCATTAAAAGGTGGCGCTCATGGCTTGCAGCACCCTAAGTTTGCGGGCGGTCAACAAGCTGTGTTGGGCGGTTCTTCAGGGTCGGGTTGGACTTGGGGGAATCAGAAACAACCAGACACAGTTGAATTCAAAATGAGCGGAAATGTAGCGCGATCGGTCAATAATGCAGCTTCTAATTTCGGTCGCGGGCTTGGCAAAATTGGCAGATTCTTTGGAATAGGAAGATAAACCATGAAAAGTGATATTTTCTTAATCGCCGGCTGCTTTTCTTTAGGGATTTTCCTCAGCAATTTCAGCTATTTAATGCCGAGATACTTCTGGCTGTGTACCATCGCCGGTATTGTTATTTCGATCGCTCTCTGCTTCCCCGGCAAAAACGACATATCACGCCGATGGTCGGCACTGGCAGTGTTGGGGGGTCTGCTAATAAATAACTGGGAAATTCTCGGCAAATTAACAGCACTTCAAGCGGGGATTGGCGCAGTCGTGATTTTTGCTACATCTGCCATCGGCATCACAATTCTTGGCTCTGGGGGGAAAAATGCCTAGACCAATGGCGATTGGCAGTTTCATTGGTGGCATTATTTGTCTGGGATTGTCGATCGCTCCAATCCCGACAAAGCAGTTCGCTCTGCTGCGGACTGTAGCGGGCGGGATTGGAACTGGAATGTTTGCGATCGGGTACGGTGTCGCCAAAGCAAACGAGCATCGCGATCGAGAATATGCAGCAGAATTAGCAAAATTCAAGGAAGAGGAAGATTTTCAGCATCAGCAAGATTTGCAGGATCGATTAGCGATTGCCGAAGCTCGAAGAGAGGCAATTGTATTGGAATCTCGCCAAAAAGAAGCATCCCGCGTTGAGGTCTCCGTTGCTGATTATGTGGATGATGTACGGGATGCCTACGTGCTCGTTCAGGATGGCAAAGGTCGGCTCGATCGATGCTTGCTCAATCAGGTTCCCGAACCTGAACCTGAACCTGAACAAGTTGCACTGCCAGAACCCGAATTAGCTGCAATTGTCGAGGAAATTAAGCAAAAAGACGAATCATTCGCCGCTAAAAAAGCCAAACTGCTCAAATTTATCAACGAGCACGAGCTTGGCTGGATTGGGCAGTGCATGAAAAAGCCTATCCTCATCTACGGCGACCAAGGTAGTGGAAAATCTTACTTTGCTGAGTTTCTGGCGCTGTGTCGGCACTATTTGCGGGGACATGAAATTATTTCGATCGCCGATCCGCACTTTCATCAAAATAAGGATGAGTGCTGGCAACAACTAGCCAAGCTAAAAGTACCCGGCTTTGGCGCTCACCACAACTACAAGGAAGTGAATTCTCAAATTCTGGCAATGTACGATCGATTCAGCAAACGCACTCTCAAAGATATTCCAATCACTTCAATATTTGACGAAGTGACGCGGTACGGACAGGAAGAAGCTACGCAAGAATTGGCTGCTAAACTCGGCTCCAAACTATCGAGTGACCCGCGAAAAGCTAACGAATCTCCCATACTTGTTGCTCATGCCAAAACTCTGGCTGCATTGGGCGGTGGCGATGGCTTTGCCGATGCTATTCGGGGCAATTTCATCATCATCAAACTCAATTCCAACTCTGAGCAAGAACCGCTGTGGCGAGGCACTATTTCTGGGATTAAAGATGAGGATGGAGAGGTGATTGAGAATATGAAAATCTCGATCGCCCCCGAGTGGATACGCTCAAGTTGGGTTTACGATTTGTTTAACTCTGACACCGTTTCGGTTGTAGAAACAATTCCAGAAACAATTCCAGAGACAGAAACAATTCCAGAAACTGATTCTACTAAACTCGATCGAATTTTGGGCATTTCTGAAGATTATTGGAAAGCTGAATCTAATCCTGAAATGCTCGATCGATTGAAGCAACAATGGCTCTCGGAGCTTGGTAATTCCTCAGATAATTCCTCAGATAATTCCTCAGATAAGCCAGATAATTCACTCACCGAATTATCTCGATCGGATAACCTTATCTCCAGCGAGATAACTCCAGAACCTTTACCCAGAGAGACTTATCCGCTTATCTGGGAGAAAGAAGATTTTGCTAGATTACTGCCAGATGACTCAGAATCAGAGATTTTTGAGCGCATTTTGGAGTTATCCGATAAATACAAAAATGCTAGTAAAATCATCCAGCAAGGGCTTGGCTTCACTCAGAGAAAAGGAAAGCCAAAAAGTTACTCTGATGTAGGTAAGCCACTCTTTAAGTACATTGTGAAAAAGCATGGTACACCTTCTCTGATAGCCAATTTCAAAGATTATTTGGAGAAGGATTAATATGCAGATAAAAGCCCGTAAACTCACAGTAACCGAAACACTTTTTCTAGCTGCAACATTAACAGCAGCGAGCCTAACAACTCTCGAAGTTGTTCCAAAAACAGTCAAATCCATTTCTAAACAATCTGCGATCGTACAAGCAGAAATAAAAAGAAAAAAGCTGGTTGACCCGAGAGACGCTTTCAGTATGGGATTTCTTGTTGGTGGCGGTGTCGGAGCGCTTGTCACCGTAAAAGTAATAGCAGCGAAAATTAATGGCTATCCTTAGTGAGTCAATAAGTGTCGGTACGCCACAACCCTTATACCGCAGTTTTCCAAGGTTTGAATTAATAGCGTAATAGCGAGGTCGCACCTCGCTTTCTGTATATGTTTGATAAAAAGCTGAAAGCTGCCATTCAAAAATATTTGGATGCGGATACCAAAAACTCAAAAAGTGGAACCAAAGGAGCTATTACAAAATTGATAAATGCTGCGTCTGCGACGGACGTAATGTTGATTCCTGAAATTTTGCAAGAATTTCAGGAGTTACCTAGTTGGCTTAAATTGCGGTTTAAGAAGGGTTCTTTGTATCAAGAAGGCGATCGAGTGTTTGGTTGGTATAAAGAAGATCAGGTTCAGGCAGTTGAGTTGCCTGTAGTTCTTGATGTATTTCGTTACGATGATGGGGTTAACTTTCGTGCCGTGCTGTATACGAGTATGAAGGTTATTCAGACCTATGAAGAAATGGGTTTTTTCCCAGCTATCAATTTGCCATTCAATGGTTGCCGTGTAGATGTTTCGCCTGATGATGACAATTTTTGGGAGTTACTTGAACATGGATGGGCTTCACCTTGCGACCTGCAATGGAGTTGGTTCGAGCGTCCTCGCTATTCCGATAAGGAAGGGTACGTTGTTGAGCGTTCCATTATTTCGCATGGATTTTGGCAAGCTTGGAAATGGTGGCCCGATTGCTGGCACTGGTATTACGGTAAGCGACCAGAATTGTTTGAAGATGCGGATTTCTGGGGCCTACCTATACCGCCAGCCCGTCACGAACCGCCCGACAACCCATATGCAGCGGTACTGGGTGGAGCTAATAAAGAGCGCTTTCAAATATTTCCTCTTGACTCTTGACTTTTGAGTTGGCGTAAGGTAGATTTCTTTACTAAGCAGGGACAGTTGAAGACAAGTAAGTGAGCACTTGATCTGGAAGTGTCGCCCTGTCACGGCGGAAGTTGCGGGTTCGAGCCCCGTCTGTCCCGTTCATTTGAGATAGTAAAAAAAAGCTCACTAATTGCTCTTAACAAAGCAAGTTTTAAGTGAGGAATCTCCTAAATGCTAGACACAAGTGTTGTTTTACAGGAAGTTGAACTTTTCTTTATGCAGCAAGGCAAGGTCTATGAAGCACTCCAAAACATTACTCAAAGTTTGTCGAGAGCAGGCATTGACTATGCAGTAATTGGTGGTATGGCTCTTGTGATTCATGGCTATGTCAGAACTACTCAAGATGTAGATTTGTTGATGACACCGCAAGGGTTGGACTCCTTTCGATCGATTTTACTGGGTCGCGGATTTGTGCCGGCTTTTGCTGGTGCTACCAAAATGTTTAAGGATGTGAAGACAGGAGTGTCTGTGGAGATTATCACAACCGGAGAGTTCCCAGGAGATGGGAAACCTAAATCAGTTAGCTTTCCTAGCCCGGCAGCCGTAGCTGTTGAAAAAGACGGCATTAAAGTTGTTCGGTTGGTTACACTGATTGAACTGAAGTTGTCATCGGGTTTGAGCGGTCGCGGTCGATTGAAAGATTTGGCAGATGTACAAGAATTGATTAAAGCTCTGAGTTTGCCGGCGGAATTAGCACAGGAACTCGATCGCTCTGTGCAAGAAGAATATTCCCGACTGTGGATCGATGTTCAACCTGATGTTTGAAATTAATTGAATTTCTATTGATTGGACGATCGCCTCAATGGTGTGAAATAATCAACGGTCGCAATATCTGATAGCTTAAAACTAGGACGATCGGCAAAATTATCGGAATACCAACTAGCAGTCCCCATTTCCCAAACTGAATCTTTTGGCCATCTGACTTGAGAAGGGTAATCACAGCAACAATTCCCATCACTACCCAGAGAAGTCCGAAACCAATGAAGACTGTATAGCCTGCATCTTGCATATTTTTTGCTCTGCTTTATTTATTCGTTTATCTTGAGGCTAGTTCGATCTTTTTTGGATTAACCAGATTCGATGTAACTGTCAACTGTCAACTGGCAACTGTCAACTGTCTTTTAAACCTCGTCGTTTACCCGACAGCGACTCGGATTATCGCACTCAAGGCGTTTAGTTCGATCGCCCATAACAGTAGCTAAATTTGGTCTTCCCGTCAAAGGTAGCCGCCAATTAGCCCAAATACTGTACAGCCAATTGGCGATCGCCCCAACAATTGGCAATTTAGTCACAGCGTAAACCCAACCCATCCCCAAAATTTCGTAAATGCGACGAAACACCTCGACATTTTTAACAGTCGTACCGTCGGGTAACACCGCGTGAATCCGTCCCATAGCCGTTTCGTAGTCGATTCCGCCGTGGGCTTGCGGGTTGTAGCGATCGTCCGCAATATCCACGAATGCCACCAAACCTCGGCCTGCATCCCGTTTCTGCAAAAAATTGACTTCTCGCACGCACAGAGGACATTCACCGTCGTACAGCAGCTCGATTTGCCAAGAAGGCTTAACCTCAACGGATTCGGAAAACTGATTTTTAACAGCAGACATAGGTAATTCTTAATTAGTCGATCGTTCAAAACAGCAGCAACAGACGCGCCCAAATATTTTAACAATATTTAACACGATCGAGGGCGAGCAATCTCAATCTCGATCGCACTTGTAGGCTTGGGCCCGCGCAGATTGCTCAAAAATTAGAAGCATAAATCTATCTTTAGCAGGAGGCGATCGCCGATCGAAAAACTGCGGTTTGTATCGCCCAAAAATACTCCGCAAGGTGAAGTCAAAATCACCGATCGACAATGCTAATATCATCAGCAGGAGGTCTGCCCTCGCGTCGGAGACTGAGACCGCAGTTGCGGCGATCGCAAATTTCACATCGGCGACAAAATATATTAAAATTTTGTAGTCAAACATTCTGATCTCTCCAAACCAGCAAATTACCCCAAATCTCAAAAGCAAAAATATACATGAACGTCAGAGTCCGTCTAGCCCCCAGCCCCACCGGAAACCTACACATCGGTACCGCCAGAACCGCCGTATTCAACTGGCTGTTTGCCCGCAATCAAGGCGGCAAATTCATCCTGCGGGTAGAAGACACAGACTTGGAACGTTCCAAAAGCGAATACACCGACAACATTCTCGAAGGACTAACTTGGCTGGGGATGAACTGGGATGAAGGCCCAAGTCTCCAGTCCCAGCGTTTGGAAACTTACCGACAAACTGTCCAAACTCTGCTAGACAAAGGACTCGCCTACCGCTGCTACACCGCGTCGGAAGAACTCGACAAGATGCGGGAAGAGCAAAAAGCCAACAAACAGGCTCCCCGCTACGACAATCGCCACCGCAACCTGACTCCCGAACAGCGCGAAGCTTTTGAAGCCGAAGGGCGGCAAGCTGTGATTCGGTTTATCATTGAGGACGATCGCACTATCTCTTGGAACGACACGGTACGCGGTACCGTAACTTGGAAAGGTAGCGACCTCGGCGGCGATATGGTAATCGCCCGCGCATCCAGCGCAGGCGGCATCGGCCAACCCCTCTACAACCTCGCCGTAGTCGCCGATGACATCGATATGGACATTACCCACGTCATCCGCGGCGAAGATCATATCGGGAATACTCCCAAACAAATATTGCTCTACGAAGCTTTGGGCGCGAAAATCCCAGAATTTGCCCACACGCCGCTGATTTTGAACACCCAAGGGCAAAAACTTTCCAAACGTGACGGCGTTACTTCGATTTCTGATTTTAAAGATATGGGCTATCTCCCCGAAGCTTTGGTCAATTACATGACTTTGCTGGGTTGGACTGCGCCGGATTCTACGCAAGAAATATTTACATTGTCGGAAGCAGCAGCAGTATTTAGCCTCGATCGAGTGAATAAAGCTGGTGCAAAATTTGATTGGGATAAACTGAACTGGCTTAACAGTCAATACCTGCATAAAATGCCGGTGCCGCAATTGACTGATTTGCTGATACCTTATTGGCAGAAAGCCGGTTATGAGTTTGATGCTGCGACCGATCGCTCTTGGCTCGAACAAATAGCTGCTTTAATCGGCCCGAGTCTCGTTCGCTTAACCGATGCTGTCGGTATGTGCAAGCTGTTCTTCTCTCCCACTGTGGAATACGAAGAAGAAGCACTCGCACAATTGCAGCAGCCAAAGGTAGCAGACGCTTTGCTTGCTGTTCTAGAAGCTCTGGAAAGTCATTCAACGCTGGTATCGGCCGAAGCTCAGAAAATCACTAAAAAGCTCAGTAAAGAGAAAAATCTTAACAAAGGGCTGATTATGCGATCGCTCAGAGCAGCTTTGACCGGCGCAATGCACGGCCCCGACCTGATAGAATCTTGGGTAATCCTTCACCAGCGAGGAACGGATCGAGACCGCTTGCATACAGCTATTAATAACTTGAATTTGCCAGCTGTTGGTGTCGCGGGCGAGACTCCTACCTCAGAACAACCAAAAGCAGAAACAGTCGCCGAAACTCCTGCTACAGAACAGCCAGCAGTCCAAACACCGACTGTTGAAACAGCAGCCGTCGAGGTGACAGCAGTCGAAATGCCGGCGGTCGAAACAGTCGAAATACCGAGTGTAGAAGCCGTCTCCGAGTCCGTAACAGCAGTCGAAATACCGGCGGCCGTAACAGTCCCAACGGAGGTCGCAGCAGCCGAAATATCGCCGGCCCAAACAGCCGGCACCGAGGTTTCAGCCGTCGATATTTCGGCAGTTGAAACAGCCGCAGCAGTTGAAATACCTGCCGCCAACCAGCAAAAAACTATTGCGAGTGGAGAAATGACTTCATCAAACGAACCAGAAACAACCGTTATCATCACCGAAATTCCTGCCGGAAATGAAGCAGAAAGTTCGATGGGTACAACACAAGTCATAATTACCGAAGAACCGCCAAGTCAGACCCAGCAGATCAAAGAACAAGTTATCTCAATTTTGTCCGAGCTTCCCGCTTACATCGGCGCTTTTTACCAGCAGTACAAAAGTCCGCTGACAGTCGTCGGTTTAATTTTAGCTTCCATTATCTCTTTGAAAGTGCTTTTGGGGATAGTAGACGAACTCAATGACATCCCCTTGCTAGCACCGACATTCGAGCTAATCGGTATTGGATATACTGCGTGGTTTGTCTACCGGTATTTGTTGCGCTCTTCCAACCGCCAACAATTAGGTCAAGAAATTCAAGCTTTGAAAGAACAAGTTTTTGGCAAAAAGTCCTAAATTTTTGCTGGTAAATTGTTGAATTTGGGCCCGACATTGACAAGTTTAAATCTGCTGTCAGTGTCGGGTTTTTTGTTTTTTATAGGTATCGGGTATCGGGCATCGAGCCCATCGAATAACTAATAACCAATAACTAATATCCCTCTTTTGTCACTCTCCGAGTGCTAAAATAAAAGTATGAAAAAATAAAAACGCTACAAATGAGGCAGAGCAATGGATGTAGAGTTACAAGTTCTCAAACATTTGGCGAGAGACGCACAATCAACAACGAGATTGATCGATGAATATTGTGCAGAGTATAAAGACATTTTCAAAGAAGTAAGAAGTTATGAATGTTTTAAATATTTACATTTAGGAATAATTGCACCAATAAGCGAGAAAATCATTACCAGAAATATGTAAAGTAGTGGCAATAAAATCTGCACAATCATTGCATCATTTTATTGCTAAATCGCCTTGGTCAGTAACTGAGCTGAATGAAAAAAGATTAACGAAAATCCTCAAAAGATTAAAGGGAAAGGCAATTACTATAGTAATTGATGAAACAGGAGATCGAAAAAAAGGAAAAAAGACTGACTATGTAGCTAGACAATATTTGGGAAGTGTAGGTAAAGTAGATAATGGAATAGTTTCAGTGAATGCGTACGGAATATATGAAAACATAACTTTTCCATTAAGCTTTCAAGTATTTAAACCCAAAGGGACATTAAAACCATCAGATAAATACAAAACAAAAATAGAGTTGGCTGGAGAAATTATTACCGAATTAATTGATTACGGTTTTCAGATTGAACTCGTGTTAGCTGATAGTTTATATGGTGAAAGTAGCCAGTTTATAAAAATTTTAGATAAATACAATCTACCTTACATTGTATCAATTAGAAGTAATCATGGAGTCTGGCTGCCTTCTGAGCAAAAGGTTAGAGCAAATAAATGGTGTAAATTTAAAAGAGTATTTAGCGACGGAAAATCCGAAGATAGATATATTAGAGAAATAATTTATGGTAAAAAAGGAGCGGTAACATATTGGGAGACAACTATCGATCCAGAAACGATGCCGTCCAATTCTACTTCATTTGTTAAAACGAATCTCAAAGGTAAACTCAAAAAAATTGTGGGCAATCTTTATGGATTAAGAACATGGGTAGAATATGGCTTTCGGCAATGTAAACAAGAATTAGGTTGGACAGATTACCGTTTTACTAATTTCAAGGATATTGAAAAGTGGTGGTCAATTATTTTTTGTGTTTACACAATGATTAGTTTGAATTCCCCAGCTTTTTTATCATTAAATCTCTGTGATGGGACTCAATATATTCCCAACAATACTTCTGCTAAATTCTCGGCTCATCAAGAATGGGATCACCAAAGTGGATGGAAGAATACGTTGAATAATTTTCGTTTAGTTATTCAACCTATGCTTCTATTTTGGTTAATTCATCCTTGGCTGGAAATATTCCCTAATTCTAACTTATTGCTTGGGTTTAAGCATTTAATTGATGCAATGAATCAATTTAAACCCTTGTATTCTTCTGCTTAATCTGGCTTATTTCTTACTTTTTTAATCCGGAGAGTGACAGAAGAGGGATATAGCGATCCTAAATCATTTGCATAATTCTTGTAGGGGCAATCCCCCCGTGGTTGCCCAATTTTTCGGAGGGCGGGCTCTCTTGGCACCGCCCCTACATATCTGCATGAATGATTTAGGATTGCTATATAGCCTTTCTCAAAAAAGTGAGGTATGCCCTATGCCCTATGCCCTATGCCCTATGCCCTATGCCCTATGCCCATCAGTACCTCATCTTTCTGAGAAAGGCTATAACTAAACCCCAGCAGCCGTAAAAGCCGCCCAGTGATAGGGATTGGCAAAAGGATAGGGTTTGCGGTTGCGAATTTGCTGCAAGGAAGCCTCCGCAATCAGGCGAGAACTTTGAGAAAGCCGATCGAACATTTGCGAAATTTGAGGTTGCAAATCCGCCAGCAACACCTCCAATTCCTCCCCAGTCAAATCCCGCAGCCACCTTTGAGCGTCAGCCAGCGATCGCGCCACATCTCCCACCTGCAACCGGGGAAAATTCCCGAGATTTTGATAAAACTTGCTAGCGAGCAGCAGCATCGAAACATCGTTCACCTTCCAAAGACTGCTGACAACACTAGACGTACCAGCATACAGCAAACCCGCCGACAAACCGACAAAATCTTCACTGCCGCTGACAGAGCCTGCGGCAATTTCGCAAGCCGATAAAGTAACTAAAAAGTATTGCCGAAAATCGAGATTAAAAATTTCCTCCAAACTCAGAGAATCATTTCTCAAAAACACTGCGGATTTCAGCGGCAAAGCCATATCGAGCAAACTCAAACAAGCAAAATGAGCGCATTTTTTCTGCTGCAATTGTCCTGTTTGCCGGGGTGAATCCCCATGATTAGCAAACATTGCTTGAGAAAAAGCCTCTTTAATTGCCGGCTTCTGGCGCAAAACTTCTGCCGTAGCAAAATACTGGGAAATATTGCCGATTTCAATGTTGCTGTAGAGCGAATTTTTGTTGAAAGTGGGAACTGCCAAAACGTGCTGCAAACGCGGTCTGTACCGGCCAATAGCTGCGCTGCGCGCGATTTGTTTCAAGCGCAATAGCTGGCAGCTAGGAGCATAGCGAATTCCTCCAGCAAATCGATCGATCAAATAAGCAGGCGCTGGAATGTCGCCAAAAGCCGAACCTTGAGAAAAATCCGAACCGCTGGTGTGGGTATCGACATCAAAACCGCTGCTCGAACTCCACCCAGACCTAAAACTGCCGCTGCTGTCCCCAAACCCCTCTCTGGTCCCCAGAGGCAAAGCGTGGAGCGGCAAAGCGTGCAAAAATCGGTGCGGTACAAAAATCAGCCGATCGCAATTCTCAGGAATCAGCGCCACCACCCGATCGATTTCCAGCAGCGCCGCCAAGCGTTTGAGCCGAGCCGGGAGATGATTGATCCAGCGACCTTTTTGCTCGGAATAAGCGCTGAGGTACTCGGCAGCCCCAGTTTCGGCAGCCAAAGCATTTTCCCTCGAATACAGGTGAACGGCGGGATATTCTGCGCTCTTGACCACCACAAAAGCCACCAGCAAATCCCCAAAACTCGCCCACACCACAGCAGCGCAATCAGCATCGGGCAACAATTGGCGAATTTGCTCGAAAGCGATCGGTTCAACCTTGCGAGCTAGGCTGAAGAAAGGGTCGTTTGGCTGCACCTCCCGACCAATCAACCCATCAAGCTGCCGCCACAGTTGATTTAAGTGCATCAAGTCCGAGTTCGGCAGCAGAGAACCGCTGTTCAAGCCAAGGCTGTCGCCCTCAGAAATCAAGGTGGCGCTCGGCTGGGGTTCTCGCCGCTGTTCCCCGGCTATTTCCTGTTGCAGCGACTCCAACTCGCGGAGCGCGGCTGCGGGAATGTCGCCTTTGGGGGTCAGGTGGCATTTGACGAGCAGTTGTACCAAATTCCGATTTTTGTGTCGTTCGGCGTATTCCAGTGCCTTAGCGCAATATTCCGGTTGGGTGCTGCCGAGTTCCAGGCAAACTTGCACCAGGCATTTATAAAGTCCAGTCCAGGTGCTGGCTAGTTTGATTTTTGTACTCGCCCGTGAAGCGTAGCTATCCCGTAGGGAATCGCCCAAATCGGCCGCATCAACCCCAGCTTCGCTACGCAAAAATTCAACAGTATCGACAGCAGCAGTAAAAACACCGTAGGCCCGAAGCAACTCGCCTCGATCTCGGTAAGCTAGGCCCAAATAAAATAAAATTTGCGCCCAGCGGTGAGGATAGGTTTCGCGAGTGTAAACTTTGCCGGCACTGTGATAGCAGCCGATCGCGCTTTCGCTGCTATCCGAGTTTTCCGTCTCCGTCAGTTCCGAAAAAGCCCGGCCCAAATAAATTTGCAGCATCGCCCAGCGGTTGGCAGCTCGATGCCTGGTGTAGACTTGCAAAGCATTTTGATAGCAGGCGATCGCGCTTTTGAGGTTGCGGTTTTTTTCCCCTTTGGCGTGTTCGATGAAAGCGCGGCCGAGGTAGGCGTAGAGCATGGCCCAGCGTTCGGGAGTTTTTTGGCGGTTGCAAAAGAGCAAAGCATTTTGATAGCAGGCGATCGCCATTTCGATATTTTCGGCTTTTTCCCCTTTCACGCGCAGACTGTAGATCCTGCCGAGGTAACTGTGAATCGAAGCCCAGGCTTCGGGAAATTTGCTGCGGGTGTAGACTTGCAGAGCGTTTTGATAGCAGGCGATCGCCATTTCCACATTTTCCACCGCATCGCCTTTAATCCGATCGATAAACACCCGGCCCAAATTCCTTTGAGTCGTCGCCCACTGAAGCGGCAAAGCGTCCCGAGTCCGCACTTGTAAAGCTCTCTGATAGCAAGTGACAGCGTATTCGAGATTTTCGGCTCGGTTTCCCCGCAGCAACTCGCAGTAAGCATTTGCCAAATTATTTTGAGTCGTGGCCCAGCGCCGGGGAAACGCCTTGCGGTTGTATACTTGCAAAGCATTCTGGTAGCAAGCGACTGCCTGTTGCAGATTTTGGGCTTTGTCGCCCCGCAGCCGGCGGCTCAGGGCGCGGCCGAGATTGTTTTGAGCGCTCGCCCACTCTCCCCCGGAAGCCTCGCGGCTGCGAACTTGCAGCGCGTTTTGATAGCAGGCGACCGCAATTTCTAGATTGTCGGCAGGATCTCCTCTGAGGCGCTCGCTATAAGCGTTTCCCCGATTGTTTTGCAGCGTCGCCCACTGTTGGGGGTACTGTTCGGGAGTGCGCACTTCCAGGGCATTTTCAAAGCAAGCGATCGCAATTTCGATATTTTGAGCCTTATCGCCTTTGGGGCGCTCGCTGTAAGCGTTTCCCAGATTGTTTTGCATGAGGGCCCACTCTTGGGGAAAGTCTTTGCGGGTAAAAACCTTAGCAACTGTTTCGTAACCGGCAATTTCGATTTCCAAGTTATTGGCTTTGCTACCGAGGGGAAACCGCCCTATTTTGTTGCTCAGATTGCCGATTAAAGCTGCAACGCGCCTGGTGTCCGATGCTTTGGCCGTAGCAAACAGCAAATTTGCCCAGCGGCGCAGCAGTTCTGCGAAATTCTGGTCGAGTTTGTCTAAATTGCTTCTCAGCAGCGAGTACAGGTGCTGCGAATCAGCGTTGCGCGCCACCACCTGCAATACTTCCGCTAAAAAAGTCAGATATGCTAGCCCGGTTGTGGGAAATTTAGAATTACCCTTTGCCGATTCTAAGGGTGCGATCGCCAGAAGGAAAAATTTACCAGCTCTGAGCAAACTTTCTCGCGTCAGTGCCGGCACTTCCATGTAAAGCGTTTGCACTAACAAGGAGTCGATCGACCTTGAGTCAGTCCTCAAAATCAAATCTATTCCTAAGTCCACAGGATTTTCCAGCAGCGCTCGGAGCATATTAACATCAGTTTCGCGACGCTGTTCGTCCATCGTGCATTCCGCCGAATTATTAACCGATAGGATCGCTGCTTCTGTGCAGCAATTAAATCACTTCCGGGTTTAAATTTCAATCTTTAACCGCCAGTACCAGTCTTTGAGGCGGATTAAAGAAACCAGGTTTTTCCACCATACACATTGCCGCAACGTATTTTCCTAAAAAAACAGGCTCCTGCACAAGTCTTAAACTTGACAAACCCGCCCCGACAGACTTGCAGCGGGGCGGGTTTAATTTTGGAGTGGAAGGAAGAAGGAAGAAGGAAGAAGGAAGAAGGAAGAAGGAAGAAGGAAGAAGGAAGAAGGAAGAAGGAAGAAGGGAAATGCTTCTACAATAATAGTTTCAGCGATTGAACACGTCCTGACCGCCCTTGAAGGTTGCTCGATCGGGACTTTCTACGCACAACCTACCTCTGTAGGGTGCGCCCTGCGCACCTTACCGCTATCGCAGCTAACACCAATCAAGTAGTAAGTTTTAATGTACTGCTTGAGAGCGCAGCGATGCTTCCACAGCCAGCAAAGCCCGATCGACTTCAGCGGAAGTCACAATCAGCGGCGGGACAAACCTCAGCACTTTCGGCCCAGCCGGAACCAACAGCACTCCGGCGGCGATCGCCGATTTGACAATATCGCCCGATGTCAGTTCGATATCAGCCTGCAATTCCATCCCCACAATCAAGCCCCAGCCGCGCACCTCGGCAATTAAATGCGGATATGCGGCCGCCAACTTGTTAAGCCCTGCTTTCAACTGTTCCCCGCGCTGCTGCACGTTTTCCAGCAGGTTTTCCCGTTCTAAAGTTTGGCACACGCGCAAAGCTACAGCGCAGGCAAAAGGATTGCCGCCAAAAGTGCTGGCGTGACTTCCCGGTTCAAAGACATCGCAGGAAGATTTGCACAGCATAGCGCCGATCGGGATACCGCCGCCCAACCCCTTCGCAGATGTAAAGATATCCGGTTCGATGCCGAGGTTTTCGTAGCCCCAATACTTGCCGGTGCGCCCCATCCCGACTTGCACTTCGTCCAGAATCAGCAAAATGCCTTTTTCGTCGCAAATTTCCCGAATTCGCTGGAAGTAAGCGATATCTCCCGGGCGAACTCCGCCTTCACCTTGCAGCGCTTCCAGCATAATTGCTGCGACTTGGCGTTCGTCTTTGTCGAGTTGCTCGATCGCCAGTTCGATCGCGCTGATATCGTTGTAAGGCACATAGTAAAATCCGGGAACCAAAGGACTAAAACCCTTCTGGTATTTAGGCTGTCCGGTTGCCGTAATTGTTGCCAAAGTCCGCCCGTGGAAACTCGCCACGGCGGTAATAATTGTCGGATTCGAGATATTTAATTTTTCGTGGGCGTACTTGCGCGCGAGTTTAATTGCCGCTTCATTAGCTTCTGCGCCGGAGTTGCAAAAGAACGCTCTGTCCGCGCAAGAATGGTCTACCAGCCACTTCGCCAGCTCGCCCTGTACAGGGATGTAATAAAGGTTAGAAACGTGGTGCAGCGTCTGAATTTGCTGAGTTACCGCTGCAATCATTGCCGGGTGCGCGTGGCCCAGAGTGCAGGTAGCAATACCCGCCACAAAATCGAGATATTCGCGGCCCTCGGTATCCCAAACGCGGCAGCCGAGCCCGCGTTCTAGGGCAATATTAAAACGCCCGTAAGTTGTCATTACATAGCTGTCAAAGCCCTCTGAACTGAAGGAACTGGCTTCGGCTTGCACGATCGGTTCTTTTAGTAAAGTTTCTGGACTCACGAATCGCTCCTTAACAAATAATATGCAGACCTCGATTGTACGGCAAAAATTCAGCTTCGCGGTGCAGCCTGTTACTTTTGTCATAAAATCATAACAGTAACAGCAATTAATCCCTCACAAATCTACTGATGAGTTATTATATTTCTCCTAACTTTCTCGATAAAGTTGCGGTGCACATCACTAAAAACTTTTTAAATTTACCCGGCGTCAGAGTTCCCCTAATTTTAGGAGTTCACGGCCGCAAAGGAGAAGGCAAAACTTTTCAAGCCGAACTGGTTTTTCGGCGGATGGGCTTTGAACCTGTGATGATATCTGGCGGGGAATTAGAAAGCCCGGATGCGGGAGATCCGGCGCGTTTAATTCGGTTGCGCTACCGCGAAGCTGCGGAACAAATCCGGGTGCGCGGCGAGATGTGCGCGATTTTTATTAACGATTTAGATGCTGGTGCTGGCAGGTTCGATACTACGACTCAATATACCGTGAATACTCAGATGGTCAATGCCACTCTGATGAATATTGCTGATAATCCAACTAACGTGCAGTTACCGGGAAGTTATGACAGCACGCCGCTGCATCGAGTGCCGATTATTGTCACCGGAAATGATTTTTCTACGCTGTACGCGCCGCTGATTCGCGACGGGCGGATGGAAAAGTTTTATTGGGAACCGAGCCGGGATGATAAAATTGGGATTGTCGGTGGAATTTTTGAGTCGGATAAATTATCAAAAACCGAGATTGTTGGGTTAGTTGATAATTTTCCCGATCAGGCGATCGACTTTTTTAGCGCTTTGCGATCGCGCATTTACGACGAACAAATCCGCGAATTCATTCACCAAGTAGGAATTGAGCGAGTTTCCAAGCGTTTGGTAAATACTCTGGAAGCACCGCCAGATTTCCCTAACCCGAATTTCAGCCTCGCTCATTTATTAGAAATGGGTAGTTCAATGGTGGGTCAACAAAAGCGGGTTCAGGAAATGCGCTTAGTAGATGAATACAATCAATCGCGGCTGTTCAATGTTCCCGGAACCGCCAACATTCCTCCTGCTGCGCCGACGCAAAGCCAATTAAACGACCCGAACTCGAAATATTATAAGGCTTATGTCGAGCCAACTTCTGAAGTTAGTAACGGTCAAGCAGCGCGGCTGAGCTCCGAAGTTTTGGAACAAGTGCAGCAGTTGTTAGCAAGGGGCTGCAAAATTGGCATGGAATATGCAGATAATCGCCGATTTAAGACAGGTTCTTGGCAAAGTTGCGCGACAATTAAAACTGCACAGGAAAAAGATGTGGTTGCATCTTTAGAAACTTGTTTGGGGGAACACGGCGGCGAATATGTGCGATTGATTGGCATCGATCCAAAAGTCAAGCGCCGGGTAGTTGAAACAATTATTCAACGGCCAAAGTAGGCAGAAGACGCTCGCGGTTGAAACCGCGTCTATACAAGCAAAACCCGCCTCCGCGGGTTGAAGACAAAGACGGTTAAAATTATGTTATCGTCTTCAGTCCGCGGAGGCGGACATCGTTTGTGTAGGCGCGGTTTCAACCGCCGTCTTATCTAAATTATGCTGCAAAAATTTATCCAAGGTTGTGCGATCGCACATAGCAACCTGAGCACCCGCTTTAGTCGTGCACAGAGCGCCTGCTGCCGAACCCCACAGCACCGCCTCTGACAGCGATAGACCGCCATCTAATGCCGCCGCCAAACCGCCGTTAAAAGCATCGCCAGCAGCCACAGTGTCGATCGCATCCACAGCAAAAGGCGGCACAAAAAACGTTTCATCCGCAGTCACAGCAACCGCCCCTCGATCGCCCAATTTGACAATAACATTCTCGACACCGCGCTCCTGCAACTGTTTAGCCGCTAAAATAGCAGTCTCGGGATTATTTACAGCAAAACCGACTAACTGGCCAGCTTCCACTTCATTCGGCGTGATGATGTCGATTAGGCGATAAATTTCCAGTGGCAAATCGGAACAAGCCGGCGCTGGATCGAGAATCACTCGCACCCCCGCTTCACGAGCCATAAATGCCGCCCTTTGCACAACTTCTAGGGTAATTTCTAACTGTAACAGCAAAGCTGTAGCACCGGGCAACAGTTTTTTGAGCCGTTCTATATCTGCCTCGCCGACATTATTGTTCGCGCCCGGAATCACAATAATATTATTTTGACCGCGATCGTCTACCGCGATAATTGCCACACCTGAATGACTGTTTTGGTCGATCGATACATTGTCTGTATTTACACCATAAGATTGTAAATTAGTCAACAGTTCTTCAGCAAATTTATCATTACCAACACAGCCCATCATGTGGGTGAAAGTGCCGAGACGGGCCGCAGCGACGGCTTGATTCGCTCCTTTACCGCCCCCTGCTGTGAAAAAGTTGCTACCGATGATAGTTTCCCCCGGTAGCGGCAACCGAGGAGTTTTCGCCGCTAGGTCGATATTGATACTGCCAAATACGATAATACTCATGAGTTTGTGATTCGTTAGTATCTGGAACTAGCATCCATTTTACCTTCAGACGCTCTCGCCTACAAAGTCGTAGTTTAAATACCGAAAAGTGACAAAAATCCTCAAAGCCGAATTTGGACTCGCTACAGGCTTCCACCTGAAATAGACGAAGCTTTGGATAATTTGCAAATAGCTTGACAGAGGCAACTTTACTAGATAAAACATAGAAATGATATAACTATCCCTATCTGAAAAAAACCAGAATCAATTACTTTCGTCAATTAATTATATTTCAGCCTCTAGTGGGTTGACACGATCGACAAAAAAAGTTTTGATAAAAGTGAGACAATCTAAAAATACGGCTGTTCTCCGCTCCCTGTAGATAATTTATTAACCAGCTTTTCCTATGGAAGATTACTATATTCTCAGTTTACGCAATAAAAGTTTTCAACCTGCTCAGTGTTGTCTGAACGAATTTGAGGATGTTTTGGTTGACTGTTGCCAAGGAACTTTAATAGAACCTGATTTTTCTGATAGTAAATTTGGGCTTAAAGTTTTGTATGATAAATTTGCTCGTGTCACTAAGATTGACATACCTGAACCTACTTCAACGTCGAATAAACAGGTTTTGATTATAGTCGTTTTCACGGTCTGGGATTGTAAGTTATTAGACCAGATGCCTAAAAATTGGAGAGAAAGATTTGATGTAGTTGTTGCTTATGTTTTCGATGCTGCATATCCGGTATATGATTCTGCTATCAAACGCCAAATATCTAATTCCAGATTGGGATCAAATCTGAAACTTTTAGATTGTTTATTCATTCCTATGACTGGTTGTGTACAGGAATTAAATGAAACTTTTAAAATTCCTATAGTTACGATTCCTATGGCTGCTGATGTTGACAAATTTGGGAGTGATAAGCACGATCGGTGGATTGATGTGATGGGCTATGGTCGCCAATTTTTACCACATAGTCAAATACTAGAGAATACTTATAACGATCGGGAATCTAACCGAATTTATTACTATACAAGTCATATGGATATTAGCAAAATTAAGAATTTCAATGAGCATCGAAGGCTGTTTTGGAAATTGCTTAATAATTCTAATATTGCTTTAGCTTACGATGTTTTGAAAACTCCATCCGAGCGTTTTTTTATGTCGTTTGTGAGTCAGCGGTGGTTTGAATGTTTAGCGGCGGGTTGTATGATTATTGGACGTAGACCTGTATGCCCAGAAGCGGATGATTTACTGAACTGGGAAGATGCCACCATTGAAGTACCCGACGATCCAAATAGCCTAATTCCATTTGTAGAAGATTTGCTAAATAACAAAAAACGTCTGCAATCTACTCAAAGTCGTAATTATCTTAATGCTCTTGGTCGCCACGATTGGCGATATCGTATTGCTGATATGTTAGCTTATTTAGGTCTCAAGCAACCCATAGCGCTACAAAGGTCTTTAGTAAATTTGCAAGAAAAATATGAAACGGTCAAGAAAAGTTTAAATTATTGATTCTATTCGCCAGAAAGCGATACTGCCAAATACCCCGATCGACTTTATGATAATTGATAATGCGAAATTGGGAATTAGTAACGATCGCTTTCTGGCCAACGGCTCTCAAACGTGCTACAACAGGTATGATCTACATCGGTCAATTCAATGGCTGCAATTACTCTCGATCGCAATCCCTGTGTCCTGCTAGTAGAAACAGACGAAGTTCTCGCCGGACACTTGAGTCTCGACTTAAAATCCTCCGGCTACGAACCGGTAGTCGCTTCTAATACCGCCACAGGCCAACATTTAGCCCATGAATTGCAGCCTGCTTTGATTGTCATTGACCGGATACTCGGCCCTGAATCGGGGTTGTTGCTGTGTTCTCACCTCAGAAGTATTGGGAATCGGGCACCGGTACTGCTATTGATCGGTCGCGATACAGTGGACGATCGCGTGGCTTGTCTGGAAGCTGGGGCGGATGATTATTTTCTGAAGCCGTACCGCACTGAGGACTTTTTGCAGTTGGTGCGATTGTATTTGCAGCCGGATAACAGCAGCAATGAACAGTTGAGGTTTGGTGATTTAGTTTTGGATTTGGCTTCTAGGCGGGCCCTGCGCAACGGACGGGCGATCGACCTGACGATGAAAGAATTTGAGCTGCTAAAGTATTTGATGGAACATCCCCGCGACGTTTTGACTCGGGAACAAATTTTGGAAAATGTTTGGGGTTACGACTTTCTCGGCGAGTCGAATGTGATTGAGGTTTATATCCGCTATCTGCGGCTCAAGATTGAAGATGAGGGCGAAAAGCGCTTGATTCAAACGGTGCGCGGTGTTGGTTATGTAATGCGGGAAGCTTGAAGTCAGTTGACTGTTGACATTCGTTAAAAATTCCCATTACCAATTCCCCATTACCAATTCCCCATTACCAATTCCCAATTGCCAATTTAAAATCTAAAATCATTATGAGTTATTTAGCTAATTTGCTGAGTATTGGGGTAATTGTATTTTTGTTGGGATGTTCGCCGAGTTTACCGATCGCCAATGCCGATGCTACTGGTATTTTGGCGTCAAAGTCTCCAACGGCGACAACATCCGGTCAAGTTTTGCCGATTTCCGCTAGAGCTCGGATAGCCGATCGCGCCATCGAACTCGAAGTCACTAAAACAGCCGAACAACAGGCTATGGGTTTAATGTACAGAACTTCTTTGCCGGATGACAGGGGAATGCTGTTTGAGTTTAAACCGGCGCGGTGGGTCAATTTTTGGATGAAAAATTGCCAGATTTCTCTGGATATGATTTTTCTGCGGGATGGAGTTGTTGAGGCGATCGAAGTTTCCGCACCTCCTTGTACTGCCGATCCTTGTCCTACCTACGGGCCCGATACTGCTGTCGATCGAGTCATCGAACTCCGGGGCGGGCGAGCTGCTGAACTCGGTATCCAAGCGGGCGATCGAATTGCGATCGAGTTTTTCCAGTAGTCTCAGGGCTGACGCATCGGGACTAGAAACCCGGTTTGTTCCCATATTTCTCAAAATTTTGCACAAACCGGGTTTCTGAGGTCACTCCCCCTCTTGTGCTCCGGCTAAGTTCTGCTTCGGAAAATTAGAGAAAATTTAGAAACTTTACAAAAATTGATAAAATCCGTTAAAATATTAATGAACGAGCCAGCACAAACGCCAAAAGATTTGGTACGATGTCAGTCTCAGTCAGTCGGGGGTTGAGCTTGTTGGCGAAAGCTGTAGATTATTGGTCGCAGGTATGAGATGAGTCAGCGACTCGTTACCAATCCTGAGAGACGGTGGTCAACCTCAAGGGCTAGCAGCAGGAAAAGAAATTCTCTGGAACTTCTGGCGATCGAGCTTCATCTACTAAACCTATCGGAAGTAAGATGCTACAAGCCAATTTAATTGGCAGAGTTAACTTCTGGTAGCAAGACCTAAGTTCGATCGAAATATCTCACCGAGATTGCGGAAGTAGATTTGCGGATTCTGCATTTTGGCAGATGAAGTTAAGCTCGGAACCTGGTTTAGTAGTTGTAAGTAGGTAGCAGAATTTATTCAGATTCTCGCTGCAAAGACGCCGAGGTATTCAGTTTAGGTTCGATCGCAAATCCTGCGATCCCATAGCGAAAAAATCCCAAACCTTCCACTTTTGGGAAAGGTTGGCTTTAGAGTAGCACTCAAAAACAAATTTCGCATTTTCAACGGCTAATACTGTTCTAACAGATATCAACGGTTCCAAGACAGATTTAAAACTGGCTTATTACTAATCTAAAACATCAGGTTCGCATCTGAAAATGGTGTCCTACACATGGAGGAAAAATTCATGGCACCCGCTACTTATACTCGACTCATTCGATTTTTACAAGAAGATTTGGCAATCTCCCGCGCCTCAATTGATGTCGCCGAACGCGTTGGCGGTAACGAACAGCGCCAGCGCGATCGCGACCCGAACTCCTTGCCGATGGTATTGTGGCAGTACGGTTTAGTGACGCTAGAACAATTGGATAAAATCTTTGATTGGTTGGCCACGGCATATTAAAAGGATTTTAGATTTTAGAAAGCATCCAAAACCCAAAATCCTTTAATAACTGAGATTAAGATTCAGCCAAAAGTTTAGCAGCAGCAGCAACACCGGCACCGGGAGTAAAGCCTTCGTAACCCATTTCTCGCAACACCACTTCCAAAGAAGAAATAGCTGCTAGGATATCGCGATCGCACACAAAGCCCAAATGACCGATTCGGAAGATTTTACCTTTCAAATGGTCTTGTCCGTCGGCTAGCGCAATATCAAATCTCTTTCTCATCAAAGTCCGCACTTTTTGAGCATCGACTTCGGCTGGCGGCATGACAGAGGTAATCGCAGGGCTGGCGCAACCATCAGCAGCAAACAATGGCAAACCTAAAGCTTTTACAGCCGCATGAGTAGTTGTCATCAAGCGTTTGTGCCGCGCGAATACATTTTCTAGTCCTTCAGCTTTCATCATCTGCAAAGTTACTTGCAGTCCAAAAAACATATTGACAGGTGGAGTAAAAGGAGTTGTATTTTTGGCAGCTTCTTTGCGGTATTTGCCCAAATCCAAGTAATAGCGGGGCAATTTCGCAGTCTTGTAAGCTTCCCAAGCTTTCGGCCCCACGGCGACAAAACCCAAACCCGGGGGAATCATGTAAGCTTTCTGAGAACCGGAAGCAATGACATCGATTCCCCAAGCATCCATCGGCACATTCGCAGCACCTAAACTGGTGACAGCATCCACCATAATTAAAGCTTCACCGTGGGCTTTAACGTGGCGGTTGATGGTTTCGAGGTCATTTAGAACCCCCGTAGAGGTTTCCGAGTGCGTGATGATGACAGCTTTGATTTGCTTTTCTGTATCTGCTTCCAGTTTTTCGCGGAAGTTTTCCGGATCTAAAGCTTGTCCCCACTCAGCTTTGACGATTTCGACATTCAAACCGTAAGCTTCGGCTACTTCGGCCCAGCGTTCGCCAAATTTACCGTTGGTACCGACCAAAACTCGATCGCCCGCACTCAAGAAATTAATTATCCCAGCTTCCATCGCGCCGGTACCGGAAACCGTTAAACTCAGCACGTCGCTGCTGGTTTGGTGCAACCATTTCAGGTTTTCGGTACATTCGGCAAAAATCGCGTCAAATTCCTTGCTGCGGTGGCCCATCGGGTGTTTTGCCATCGCCAGCAATGCGGCTTCCGGCACCGGTGTCGGGCCCGGAATCATCAGCATTGATTTGTTGTCCATGATCTGTCCTAAGTTTTTCTATGGGAGTTATATAGAATAAATCAAAAAGCTCAATTGCCAAGCTTGCACTCTAGGTTTTTTAATTTTTAATTTTTAATTTCCCTAGGATTAGCCTCATTTAGAGACCAGCGGTGTTCTATGGCTAAGTTCGATCGCTCGCAACTTTGTTCTAATTGCTTTTGAATCGCCAGGGCTTTGCGCAGTGTAATAATAAGTTGGTGAACTTGTTGCTGCTGCGGCGATTGGGGACTGACAGCCAACATCGTTTTACGTTCTAACAATTGAAGTAGCAATTCGTAGTGAATGTACGACGGAAGGGGGATTGGCTCCATGAAAGCTAACATACCTCAGTGAACCGATACCCCATTGCAATTGCATGAGGCATCATAGGTGAACATTAGATGCCCGATTTTTATGTGTTTTCTAACAGTCCAAAAACCGCTACTTTGCCGATCGAATAGTCGGGGGCTGGGTGGGTTTGAGACGTTAAATTTGGCGATCGACTGACTCAAAGAATAGATTTAATTGGTTGGCTGCAAGATATTTCTCTGGAATATAGCTGCGATCGCTATTTTTTGTTTCAGCACCTGAGTCGAGCCAGGGCAGAAATTCTCATTTATTTACCTACTCGATCGAGTTTTATCAGAATTCAGGGCTGTTTGTCAAGCGGTCTGGGGGTCAGGCGCTGGGATGAGGAGTGGCGATAGCGGCCAAAGCAGCGCCCGGATCGGGCTGTTTGACCAAAGATTCGCCGATGAGGACGGCTTCAGCACCAGCACTGGCAACTTTGGCGAGGTCAGCGGGGGTGTGCAGTCCCGATTCGCTGACGGTGAGGATGTTTTTTGCTTGGATTTGGGGCAGGCGTTCTGCTAATAATTGACTGGTGGTTTCTAGGCTGACGGAGAAGTTTTCGAGGTTGCGGTTGTTGATGCCGATTAAGTTTACGCCTTCGAGAGTTAATACGCGATCGAGTTCTTCGAGAGTATGAACTTCGATCAAAGCAGTCATGCCTAAAGTCTTGACAATTTTGACAAAGTATTGTAAGTCTTTATCAGACAAAATAGCTGCGATTAAAAGTACCGCATCAGCGCCGTGAATGCGGGCGAGATAGATTTGGTAGGGATAGATGATAAACTCTTTGCAAAGCAGGGGTAAATCAACGGCGGAACGGATTTTGCTGAGGTTTTCAAAGCTGCCTTGAAAGAACTTTTCATCTGTGAGTACGGAGATACAAGTTGCGCCGTTTTCTTGGTAGGATTTGGCAATTTCCACGGGGTCAAAATCTTCACGAATTACGCCTTTGCTGGGGGAAGCTTTTTTGACTTCAGCGATGATTGCTGGTTTTGTTTTCCCATTTTTAAGGGCGGCTAGAAAGTCGCGAATTTTTGGTGCGAAGGGGAGTTTTTTGTGAAGATCGGCTAAGGGCGTGCGATCGCGCTTTTGGGCAACTTCTACTTCTTTTTGCCAGACGATTTCTTCGAGGATGTGCCGGGGTTTGGAGTCGGGTATGGCGATTTCGTAGCTGAGGTAGAGTACGGAGACGGAGGTGCTGGGGGGACGGCGGCGGATTTGGAGCATTTTTAGTGGTTGATACTAAGGATATTGTAGGGGCGATCGGGTTAATCTTCGTAGTGATAGCAAGCTTGGATAAAATCAATTCGATTTTCGCTCACTAAGTAAACTATTCTATGCTCTTGGGTAAGCCTTCGCGACCACGTACCCGCGGCCAAATATTTTAGGGGTTCTGGTTTGCCAATACCTGTGAACGGATCGCGCACTATTGCTTCTACCAATTTTAAGAATCGGAGAGCAACTTTGCGGTCAACTTCCACCCAATAGGTGAGGTCTTCTAGGAATTTAGGCTGAAAAACTGCATCGCGAACAGCGGTTTTCTCCGGTTCAGGCGTTTCTTGTGGCTCTTATTTACGCTTCTTCGCCAAGTCCTAACTCCTGGCGTAATTCTCTGACAGTCTGAGGTTTGACAATTCTGGCTTGTGCGTCTTTCAGGGCGCTTAACAAGCGATCGGCATTTTTGGGCGATCGCAGCAGGTAGACTGTCTCTATTAAGCTTGCCAATTCGTCAGCGGCAATTAAGGCTACGTTTTCGCCGTCAGAGCGGGTGATGATGATGGCATCGCGATCGTTGATGACTTGTTCGCACAGTTCCTCAAGATTTGCTTGAGCTTCAGTATAGGTGACTTGGGTTTGTGTGAGTGACATAGTTTTTGGCTTCCCAATACTAAGAATATTATAAGGGCGATCGGGCTTTTTGTTCTATTTGCGATTCAAGATTGAAGTCAGAGCGATCGAAGATGCAGCGATCTAAATCTGTCGCACCCATTGTTTTGTGAAAATCCCCAAATTGCATTTGTAGAGAGGCGATCGATCGCCTCTCTACAAGATGCGATCGTTACTGAGAGTTTTTGTTCAGAACAATAACAATGACAACTTTATGGGAGTCTTGTTTTTTAACTTCCCTTCTGCGTTCACTCCGGATCTTAGTTCGCGATGGGGGAGAATCATAGTAATTTTTTTCCTCGCCCCAAGGAAGACTAAGTTGCACGGCGACTGGTTGATATTGAGAGACTTTGCATCCTTTGGAATTAGCCATCTTTTTTCTGTGTCAAGTAGTGATTTGGATTGAGGAAAAGTTAGTTGGCCAACTGCGCTTCCCATATTTCTACAATGATTGATTTTTCATGGTTTCACTAGATCAGCTTCCGATCGTGGATATTTCGATCTAAAATCGATCTTGACAATTGCTTAATTCAGGTGTAATCATGGCCAAGCTCAAGGCTTCTCAACAGGGAATAGCAAAAATTAAGCAGGCAAGGAATGAAAAGGGGTGGACAGTAGATGACCCCAGATGGCTTGTGGAAGCTAGTAAAGTTTTGGAACCAAAGAAAATTTGGCAAGAAGGAGGCCCTTATGCTGACGGTTGCTCCGAAGGAAATTGGAAACGTTTTCTGTACGGAAGAGCAGCCGTTAACACTGAAGTTTTCAAGGCTTTCTGTAGAGTTTTAGGGGTATCTTGGGAAGAGATTGTCGAGCGCGCTGTTGTCGCTCAAGATTTTGCTGTTGAGCACAGCCCCGAAAAGTCGCAGGAGGTTTGTCGCCGGATGCGGTTAGTGGAGCAAATAGACTTATTAAATCGACAGTCTAGGGCTCGCTGCGCGGAGCTTTGGCAAGTCATAAGAGTTAACGATAAGGAAGAAGTTGATGAACTTGCTAATGACCAGTCCCTTGGAGCTCCCCCACCCAATCTCCAGCTCGATCCTGGTAGGCTGATTCTTTTAATTGGGGAAATGGGTGCGGGGAAATCACTGATGGCAGAGCGCCTCTTTCAAAGAGCAATTCAACAGTTAACAGAGGATATTAATGCTCCCATACCTATCTACATAGAAGCATCGCAGTTACAGGATAAAAAACTACTTCATAAAGTTGTAGAAGAAGCTGCCAGTAGTATAGGCAATCCACAAACTCAAGGCGCTGTAGTGATTATTGATAGAACAGATGAAGCTGAAAGAAGCCTTGCTTCCAGGATCTTGAGAGAAGCTAGAATTATTGTGAAAGGATGGCAGAAAACTACAATAATTATTACTAGCAGACCAATCCCAGACTTCGCAGAAGCAGAAGAATCAGTTATTGTACCACCGCTTTCTAATGAACAGGCATATACTTTAATTAATCGGGTTGCAGGAAAAACTGTCAATTGTATGGTTCAAAATTCAGCAGAATCAGTCCTAAATGCTATCAATAGACCTCTTTTTGCTGTGTTGATAGGTATTTATCTGCGAGACCAGAATGGCAGACTACCACGTTCAAAAGAACATTTATTATCCAGTCTTGTGGAACGCTCCCTGCGTCTGGTACATCTAGAAGAGAAAAGGATTGTGCAACTGCTACAACAGCTTGCTATCTTTTCTGTAGACGGTGGCGGTGTCCCTGTTCCTGCTAACAAAGTGGCATCGTGGTTTGAGCGACAAGAACTTTTAAATTCTGTGCTGGTCATTGAGCATTCTGAACACTTGAGATTTTCACTCCCAATTCTGACCCAATGGTTTGCAAAAGAGAGTTTAGCGATTGGCAAGCCTGACCCTAACGAACTAGCAAGCGAGATAGAGCGAATCGAGCGTTGGCGATACCCTTTGATTCTTGCTACTGCTACCCTCGACAGTGAACAAGTATCAAGATTTTTGGAGGTGATTGCTGAAAGATATCCTGCAATAGCTGCTGAAATTGTCAATGAAGCACTGGTAGATGGGAACATCACAAATGAAACTTCACTGCCGCAATCGCTTGAACTTGGGCGACAGGTACGAACAGCTATGCAAGCTTGGATAAATGGTATTGCATCAATCGCTGAATTGATTGCAGGAGTCCGAGAAGATGGTACACTTCCGCCAATAGGTGTTCGTGTAAGTAAGAATCGCTTAGATATCGATCTACCAATAGATTTTGATATATTTGAAAGCAAGGTTGAAATTGCTAGATATATTGGGAATGATTTTCGCGCTGATGTCTTTAAGTTGAATTTAGACTTTACAAATCCAGAAGATTTCCTTAAAAATGGTTTTGACTGGTATCGAAGCCCTACGCTTCAGCAGCAGTCGTGTTGGCATTGGAAATGGACACAGCAAACACTTGTTGACTCACTTTCTGTTTTATTGGAAAATTTTAGATTACCGATGATAGAGCGAGGTATTCTTGTATATGAAGGGGCGTGGGTAGCAGCATTGTTGATTACTAAAAGATACTCAAATTGTTCTTTACATTATTCTCCGATTCTATTAGCAGAGATAGAACAATGCTTAGATAAATTTGACCGTGTGTTTAGAGAGGAGATACTGGGGATAGGGGTAGACAAACACCATTTTGATTTACTTGTAATGGAGATAGAGCGTCTTCATATAGAGGGAAAAAAAGAGTTAACCTC
The DNA here is from genome assembly GCA_031399265.1 of Cyanobacteria bacterium SOY_34_metabat_3. Taxonomy (GTDB): domain Bacteria; phylum Cyanobacteriota; class Cyanobacteriia; order Cyanobacteriales; family Microcoleaceae; genus Microcoleus. The sequence continues at coordinate 54,397 of JANNOR010000151.1, forward strand.
TCCGTGGTTTAGTATAAAAAAAATATCTCATGATCAAATAATTGTACAGGCAATAAATATTTATACTCAGGCACTTGAGACATATCAGAAAATAGTCAAACAGTGGTTTCCAAATTTTTCTGATAGCTTGCAAACAATGGCATTACTACCAGCTCAAATCACAGGGGTAGTTGTCCCACCATCTCTAAATACAAGTCAAGTAGGTGTCAGTTGGTATTGGAAGCCTCTACCCGCTGGTAGCTTAAGTACAGTTGACTTTGTTCTCAGCGATCGCCCCGTATCTACAGAAGACAGTTGTTTGAGTTTAGCCTTCCAGCAATTATGCTACCAGCGTCCCCAAGTATTCGAGCGGTCTGGAAAAAGAATGACTGTGCATACAATAGACCCTACAATATTCTGCGTAAGACCTGTGACTGAGCTAGTTTACAATTGGCTGTGGAATGACCTTAAGCGAATCTTTTGGGTAAAAGGAGAACTAAAATCCCCTCTTTTAGTTTATAGAGATAAAGCTACATGACAGAAAAACTAGAGGAAAATCTGAATCAGTGACAATCGCCCCCTCAACTCCCAAAGAGCGATCACCGCCATCCACTTACAAAATAGCCACAATTATGAATTCAGTAACCTCGGCAAATTACCAAATTTGGGATGAACTTGCTAAACTATTAGCACCGATCGCCCTAAATCACCTCATCGAGAAACATCTAGAATCCTGCAATTACAAAATACGCGGTTATTGGGACAGCAATAAGTTTTATGAAGAAATAGCTTTCATTCATCCAATCTATGCTGAGTTAATCAGCCGATCGATCGGCACGAATATCATCAACAACCATTCCACTTCTCACTGGATTAAACTTAAATTTTTACTCAAAGCCGATTTATCTGCTGGCGAAAAAAACCTGGTTAGCGATGATGGCGATGATGAAATTGGCGAACTGACTCTGATTTTAGATGCCAATCTCCAAGTTATTGATGAAAACTGGTCGATCGATATCGAATCTCCTTTTGTTGTTGCCAAAATTTAGCCAGATTTGCAGCATTATGCTTAAAGTGCGCCCTTAAATCATTTACAACAAATATGAGCATTAACGATAAACTTAAGAACATACTGATAGAATTACGATCGCACTTCGAGCAACTTTACGACAGCCGCCTTGTCACAATGGTACTTTACGGTTCCCAAGCGCGAGGCGATGCACGCCCAGACTCTGACATTGATGTGTTAGTAGTTCTCAAAGGACAAGTCAATCCTGGTGAAGAAATTAAAAGAACCAGTCACATTCGAGCCGATTTGTCGCTCCAAAATGATGAAGTCATTAGCTGTCTGTTTATGGATGAACAGCGATTTACGCACTACAACGGGCCTTTATTAAGGAACATTCGCAAAGACGGAATAGCTTTATGAAACCTGAACAATTAGACTTACTACTGAAAGCTCGTCAAAGTCTATCGGCGGCAAGGCTATTACTAAATAATGGTTTCCCAGACTATGCAGCATCCCGCGCTTATTACGCCATGTTTTATATTGCTGAGGCATTTTTAGATGGCGAAGGAATGTCATTTTCTAGTCATGCCGCAGTGATTGGAGCTTTCGGCAGAGAATTTGCGCGTACAGGAAGAGTTCCTGTTGAGTTGCACAGATTCTTAATCGATGCTCAAGACTTGCGAAATAGTGGTGATTACGGGGGACTTGATACTGTCACTGTCGAACAAGCTGCGGAGCAAATTAACTGTGGTGAGCAATTTCTCGAATTAGCTGAAAATTTCATTGGAATTCTACCACCGCCCTAAATAAGCGAGATCGTACTTTCATCTCCTTTAGCTTCCTCCACCATCAACGCAAAACCCTGTACATTCTGCATCACAAAAGATCCACCTTCTTTGACCAAATCGCCCGCGCAAGTGACAGGAATTCTTTCCTGATAGGCTTTCACTGCCAAATTGAAATCATTTTCTTTCAATTCGAGATAGATTTTCTGCAACTTACCCACAACAAACCCCATCATCACCACCTTCGCAATTTCCGCCCCATCTTCGCGATCGACCTTCACGACAAATCCTTGAATCTCGGTATTATCTAACGAAGTAATTAAATCGCTCAGAATCTCTAACTGAGAACGATTTTCTGACATTTCCAGCATCTTGACAGCATCTCCCATCCGAGCTGGATAATCGGCAAACTCTCTTGTCAATGGTAGTCCAATATCAAATACATCTCCAGCATCATTTTTCTTGACCCAAATCGCTCCTTTATTGTCATAAATTCGGCTATGTTCGTGCCAGCCATTTTTTTGTAAATATGTTATGATTACATTCACATCTAAACTCTTGAAAACTTCAAAATCCTTTACAGTTACTTTCATGGGACACCTCCTTTGCTAATACGCTGTATCATTGACTCAAGAGCATCTGGTGTAAACTGATTCCGGCGGGGCAATTCAACAGTAATGCGATTTGTATTTCTCGTTTCAGGCATTCCCCGCAGCGATACCCAATAGGCACAATGCCTAAGCAACATTTCCTGTTCTGACTGTTGTATCCATTCCCCGATATTTTCCGGTACTAAAACCACAATCAGTAGGCGGGGAATAAAGGTGGTGACTCTTAAGTCGTTATAATTTTTGACATTGAGCGGATATCGAACATATTGGGCATTGAGTACATCTCTTGACGTACATTTTAACTGCAATTCGAGGCGGTGCGGTTGCACTGGATCGCGATCGACAGCCTTGATACAGAGATCCACCCTATCATAGTCATTCTCAGGTTGGTCTACTGAACAGCCAACGACTGCTGCGACAGCGCGCACATAAGCTTTACTAAATAATTCTTTGCGTTGATTCAGTTCCATTTAAACACGGTTTCGAGAAAGGGACGATCGCACATTGATGTCAACAAACACGTCAAACATAGTACCAGTCTTTTGTTGCTCCGATCGGCTTTCGATCGCCCCTATGGCGTGTTTTAAAACCCGGAGATCCCCCCTAGCCCCCCTTAACAAGGGGGGGACAAGAGTCTTATCAAAGTCCCCCTTCTTAAGGGGGATTTAGGGGGATCTAGACTGGGCGTAAAACCCTGATTTCTCAAGGGTTTAGACTTAAGTTGACACTAATCGAGACACCGCCCCTACTAATTAATGACTACCGGTTCCCGCCGCGCGTTTAAACGCCTCATCCAACACTTCCGAAAGCGTCGGGTGAGTGTGCACTCGGAATGCTAAAGTATGCACAGAATCGCGCTGCGCGATCGCATTTGCCGCCTCTTGAATCAAATCGGAAGCGTGCAAACCGAAAATGTGAACTCCCAACAATTCCCCCGTATCTTTCCGGTAAATCACCTTAGCCGTACCGTCGGTTTCACCTTCAGCAATCGCTTTAGAATTTCCCTTAAAATAAGTCTTGACAGAAGCTACCTCAAACCCTTCGGTTTTTCCTAACTCCTTCGCCGCAGGTTCCGTCATCCCCACATAGCTGATTTCCGGGTGAGTAAATGCCGCCGCTGGGATGCTCAAATAGTCAATTTCCCGATCGCGCCCGCAGATATTTTCCACCGCCGCAATCCCCTGAGCAGAGGCAGCGTGTGCTAACATCATCTTGCCGTTAACATCGCCGATCGCCCACAAATGCTTCACAGGTTCTCCACCCGCCAAAACCTGCATCTTATCGTTGACTGGAATATAACCGCGCATCGTTTCCACGCCCGCAGTTTCTAACCCCAAATTCTTGCTGACAGGAACTCGGCCAGTCGCTACCAAACAAGCATCTACTTCCAAAACTTCGACAATTTCCTTCGTTTTGAAATCAGCTAATTCAATAATTACAGGCGAACCGGGAGTAATTTTTCTAGCCAACATACCCACTTTTGTTTCAATATCGCGGGGTGTAATTAATACCCGTTCTGCTAACTTAGCAATATCTGGATCGAAAGTCGGCATCAACTGATCTAGAGCTTCAATCATCGTGACTTCACAGCCCAATGCAGTGTAAATATCGGAAAATTCCAAACCGATATAGCCGCTACCAATAATTGCAATCCACTTCGGTAGCGATTCCAATCTGACAGCATCGTCGCTAGTAAACACAGTTTTACCGTCAATTTCTATCCCAGGGGGGACGAAAGGAATTGAACCGGGAGCGAGAATAATATCCTTGGCAGTAATCGTTTTCTCGCCTTTATCGGTTTCAATGGTAATTTTTTGAGAACCGGCGATTTTTCCCCAACCTTCGATCGTATCGACATTCAAACGCTTGAGGCTGTTGGTCAAGTCGCCGCGCAGTTTGGAGACAATAGTGTTAGCGTGATTCGCGATCGCCCCTCGATCGAACTCCACACTCCCCAACTGAATCCCCAAAGTCTTCAAATGGTGAGCATTCCGCAAGTCCCGCACCCGCCCCGCAGCCGCCAGCAGCGCCTTAGAGGGAATACAGCCCCGGTTGACACAAGTTCCCCCCATGTCCCCCGCTTCGATAATTGCCACCTTCAGCCCGCAGCTAACGGCGTGTATGGCCGCCCCGTGTCCGCCCACGCCAGCGCCGATAATTGCTAAATCGTAATCAAATCCCTGAGTCACCTTAAAATCTCCTAATACCTTTGAAATCTTAGTCCCGGACGCACTCAACAACCTATTTCGGCGATCGCATTTGCCGAGGCGCGACAGTCGCAACCCTCGAACAGCAGCAATAGTTGCGCCAGTCCTGTACCCTTATTCTCGACTAGACTAGGTTTAATTAGACAACCTTTTTTAGTTGAATCGAGCACTCCTGACTTTTACTGTACGGTAATTGTCAGTAGCTGATGGAATTGTGACAGAGAGATAAACTGAGAAACAGAGAATTCTTGTCTGTGGAGCAACTTATGATAGATGATGACGACCTGAAAGATTCCCGCCGCGCCTCGGCTCAATCATTTTTTGAGTCCCTTGATGAATTGTTCGATTATATTGAAAGCAGCAATCAACCAGCGCAGCCTCAATCTCTACCGCCTCAGCCATTGCCTTCGTCGAGCCCGCCGAAGAAGGTCAGACCTGCGAAAATTAATTTGTCGGATTTTGAAGATGCGATCGCCGATTTGGAACAGTTCATCCAGAAAAAACACTCCAAACGCCCGGAATCCAAGGAAGATAACGTATAAACTGATTTTTAGGGTGCATCAAAATTCCTGCGGTCGATCGAACTTAAGAGCTCGCGCGGGGGTAAAATCAACTGGATTTACTGTGACCGCCGATCGCTGAGCGAAGCGTTGGGTTTAGACTGTTGGGGTAATCGGCGCGATCGGACTTCTATCGCCCCATCGCCGATCGCACCCAAAGGAATTTCCCATTCATCAATATCGTTGCGGAACTTCACCGCAATGTCAGCACCGTTAATAATTGCTCCCAACAGCCGCGGCGATTTACTCGACTCCTCATCGTCAGATTCCAGCAACTGATCCGCAGCTTCAGACAGCATACTAGACAGAGTATAACCAGGCCGCGCCACCAAAATTATACCGTCCGTGTACGGTTCCAGCGTCAGCGCGTCGTTGCACTCGCTCAGCGCCGGAGAATCCACAACCACAAAATCAAAGCGGTTGCGAACATCCTCAAACAACCTCCGCATTTCGCTCGATTCCAGTACCGCCGAAGCCTGTCGCAAAAAGCCCGGACTCGGTACAACGTATAGGTTTTCTACCTCTGGAACCAAAAGCACGCACTCGCTCATATTACCGTAATAGTGCAGCGGTTCCAGCGCCGCCAGAGGATCCGCAGCGATTTTCAAAGATTCCACGTTGGAAGCCGATCGCAAATCTGCTTCAATTAACAAAGTCCGTTTACCCGATCGAGCCGACGCAATTGCCAAATTGTAAGCGCTAAAACTCTTCCCCTCCAAAGGCGCCGCCGAAGTCAGCAACACCACCTTGACCGGTTTTTCCCCGATCCGGCGCAAATTAGTCCGCAACCGCTCGTAAAACTCCAAATAAGGAGAATTGGGCTCCAGCGCCAAAGGCATCTCATCCCCGTAGGAATCAAACACCAACACTTCCGGCAAAACTGCCAGTATCGGCACTTCTTTTTCCACCAAAGCCGCCCGCACTTCTTCCCAACTGTAAAACTTGCCGTTGAGCATCCCCAACAAAAATATCAACCCGCCGCCCAGCAGCAATCCCACAAATCCGCCCACCGCCAGCATCACGGGCAAACCTCTCTTGCTTGACTCGATATCATCAGTTTTCGGAAGTTGGGCGATTGTCAAACTCCCCGTTGTCTCAGCCACCGCCGCCTCCGCATCTACCAAAGCCGACTGCATCTTATCGTAGAGAGATTTTTTCAGCGCCACTTGCTGGGCCAGCCGTGCTTGTTCCAATTGCTTGTTGGGGATTCTCGCGTGTTCCGCGCGCAATTGCTGTTCGGTTTTTTCAATTCCTTTGAGCTGCTGCTGCGCCATATCCCGCTGCGTTTGCAAAGCGATCAAATTTTGAGCTAGCTGCTGTCTGGCTGGATCTAAAGAAGAGTCTACCCGAATTCGATCGGCACTTCGGAGCGGAGCAGCCACCCCGTTACCGCCGAGCACCTCAGACTGTCGCTGCTGCAACTGCTGCTCAAAAGCTTGTTTTTGCTTGAGCAATTCCACAATTTTCGGGTGTTCTTCCTGCAAGTCGCTGCGGAGAATTTTGAGCTGAGATTCGATCGAAAACAGTTGCACTCGCAGTTGCGCAATAATTGGATCGGCAGAGAGTGCTTGAGCGACGTAAGCTTGCTCCACATTCAATCCCAACCGCTCCTGCAAGCTTTTAATTTGAGCTTCAATTCCTCCCAACTGCAAGCGGATCTGCCGCTGCTGCTGTTCGGTATTGATAATCGCCTGCGGCAGTACGCCGCTTTGAGCTGCTAAAATTGAAGTTCCTTCTCGTTTTTCGTAAGCTTCAAGTTTTTTTTCCGTCTGCCTGAGTTCCTCGGTTACTTTCGGCAAGCGCTTGTTAATTTGGGCGATCGTTTCTCGCAGTCTAGAAGTATTAATAGTTTGGCTGCGAGCCACCATTTCTTTCATCAGCGCCTCTGCTACCGCTTCCGCTTTTTTGCGATCGGTATTTTTGTACAATATTTGAATCAAAGCGCTAGGATCGCTAGTCTTGTTCGGCATCTTTACCTGCACGTCGTCTGCCAGTTTTTTAGCAGAAACATTTACTTTTTTGGCGGCTGGTTCAACTACCCTTCTATCCAGCAACATATCTTTAGTTATTTCTTGTCCTTCCTGTTGAATTTTAGTAGTAGTCGATGAAAAAATTACTGTCGGCCTGCGGTATGCCAGCGTACCCGAAGCAACGTAAATCGGCGGCGGAGTTGGCTGCAAAGCCACTACTCCCGACACGCCCACACTCACCGTGAGAGTCGCCAGTCCCACCCACTTGTATTGGTCGAAAGCAATTAAATAACGTTTAACAACTGATAAAGTCATAATGATTGTTGACCGTTGACTGTTGACTGTTGACCGTTAACCGTTAACCGTTAACTGTTGATTTTGAGTAACTAATAACTAATAACTAATAACTAATAACTAATATAGCCTTTTTCAGAAAAATGAGGTACTCATGGGCATCGGGCATCGGGCATACCTCACTTTTATGAGTACAGCTATAACTAATAACCATTACTAATAACTAATAATTACCTACCATTATTATTATTATTGTTATTATTAGTCGGCCCGAATAGATTATTTACTCCGTTTCTCAATTGCTCAAAGAACAGAATAAATCCCAAAGTATCGCGGAACGGTCGAGTAAAAGTATTGATTGCATAACTAACACGCTCTACCAGATTCCTACCGATCACAATCACATCATTATCTTCGAGCATCGGGTTCTGAGAAACATTGCCCTCCAAAGCAGCTTTAGCATCTATCTTTCGGTTGATTGCTCTACCTTGCTTCGGGTCGTACCGAATCAAAGCCATTTTTCGCAAGTCAGCCAGATTTACAGGCAAGTTGTTGATAGCATCCAAAAATTTGCTGCCATTTTCTAGGTAGAACGAAGTCAAACCACCACTAGCGTAACTCAAAACTCGGACGTACACTCTCGGCTTAATCAGGGTAGAGCGCGCAACCAGAGCTTTGTCGTAGTCTAGGTTTTTGCGAGTAGCGTCCAATTCTGGGATGACAATCACATCTCCCGAGGCTAAAGGAAAATCGAACAAATCGCTAGCCTGGGCTAGGGGAGTATAAAGATCTATCGGCTCGTCGGTAGAAGAGCCGTCCACCAGCGTCCGCCGCACTCGCACCGCCCGCAAATCGGCTTTCCCGGTGACTCCCCCCGCGATCGTCAAAGCAGCCGAAATTCGACCAGAACCCGCCGGGAGCGTGTAAAAACCGGGTTTGCTGACTTCTCCGGTGACAGTGACTTGGACGGGGACAGCCGCCGCAGCTAGACTGTACCTGGATGCTAAATCTCGATCGGACTTGCGATCGAGCGTAGCTTGTTTGTAAGGTACGACGATCGCATCTCCATCTTCCAAACGCAAATCCGGCCCAGCAGTACCAGTTTGCAGCGGTGTCAAAATATCAACAACTTGCTCCGCCACAGCCCCCCCCGGCAGAGTCCGCCGTACCCGCACCGCCCGCAGTTCAGCCGTAGGAGTAGTCCCAGCAGCAGCCGCCAAAGCCGCCGGAAGCTGGGGGGTTTGCAGCGGATAAAAACCCGGTCTCGCCACCTCCCCCGTCACCGTCACCACGACAGGGCGCCCCAGCAGCAAAGCAGCCGAGACTTGAGGATTTTTTATAAATTGGGTGAAGCGCTCGCGGAGGCGCTGCTGCGCTTCTTCGACAGTAAGGCCGCGCACATTTACTGTTCCGATTAGTGGCAGTACAATGATTCCTTCAGGGCTGATTGCACCCGTAAAATTTAGCTCTGGGAAGCGCTGAACTTGAACAGCAATCTGGTCTCCCGGGCCCAGGCGGTAGGGCCGGTTCCGAAAAGCTGGGTTAATTTCCCGGTTCGGCTGTGCTCGCGGCGGTGGCGGTACGCGCAGAGGCGGTGGCGGTACGAGGATTTGAGCTAAAGCCGTTTCTGAAAAAGTTTTACCATTAACACTCCAGAATACAGCAACAAAAGATAAAGTCCAAGCAGTCGAATACAGACCGGCAAAGGAAAAAGCAACGCGATTTTTAATTGTGAATTTTTCCCGCATTTTGAGGGTATAAAAAAGGGTAATATTTTGACTAATTTGCTGATTTTTAAGTTTCATCTGGGCAAGTCTCTACTGAAAATATCTAATGTTTATAGGAGGTTTTAATTTATCAAAATACAGATTTCGGGTAGGAACACGGCACTGCCATCTCCTTACTGTATTTCACATAATTGAAAACTGCCACATACAAAATCGGTTTAATTTTTTCCTTGATTTTTCTAGCGAGCGCCGGCGGGCGAAAGTTTGCGTACAAGCGATTTCAATCGCCCAGAATAGGGGTTTTAATCCTCAGATTTGGTATAATAAATTCCTGAAACCTTCAACTCTACCCGCACGCAACTGTACTAAAAAATCTACTAAAATCCGAAAGTTTCTGCCATTAATTTAGCTTGAATACCTTGACCGAGAGATTTCAGCAACGGTTCAACTATCTTAATATCTCCTTCCGGTTGAATGGGAACGATGATACTAACAGCAACCCAAGAGGCGCGGCGGTTCGACAGTCTAGCAATGCTATCTTCCCAAAACCAGCGGCTGGTTGCTGGAGAACCCCCGTTAGGCCAAGCGTACCACTGCATGACAGCAAAAGTTTGTTGGGGAGTCCAGCTTCGGAAAAACCTGGCTTCGACGGTAGGCGGCGGCTTGTCGGGTATTGGTGCTAATTTAACTGTAAACCTCAAAGTGCGATGAGAATCTGTTTGCCACCGGTGAAATCCATCAATATCCAGCCATTCTACCTGGGGCTGGTTTTTGGGGCCATTTTGAGGCAACAGCAATAAAATAGCAATTGTTTGATGATTTTTAATTTGTTGAACTAACCACCTGTGACCGCCAATTTGGACGTTATTCTGGACGCGGATTACCTCCCAGCCGGGAATTGCCATCCCGTTTTGGCGCAAATTTCTCAGTTGCTTGAGGTTGGCAACTGGTGGCGGGTTTGTCCAAGGCCACCTTCCTGTAACGTAGCTCGGAATTGCTACTACCCCAACCAGTACCAGCAAAAACACCAGTACCACAATTTTAGATAATTGATACCGTCGCAGTAGTTTCCGTGCTGAAATCATGTGTTTCATTAATTGGCAGACTGGCTGGGAAAATACTTTTCCATCCCGTTGAGGAGAAGTACCAATAAGCCTAGTATACAAGCAGAATACAAGTCTCCGCCCCATCCGGCGTGCAGCCAACTAAAAAGCGCCTCTCTCTCGGTTCCGTGAAAGTACGTTAGCAAAGTGTTGCGGAAAATGTTGGAAGTAATGCTAATGATAGATGTACTTGCTAAAAACAAAATGCTTCTTTTGTGGGAACTCCAAACTCCCGTCCAATCCAGCAGAATTAAGCTAACATAAAGACTGGTAAACAGCATTTTCAAGCCTGCACAGTGGGGCGCAACTTCTACAATGCGATCGTTTACGTACAGATAAATTTCTTCGACTCTCACATAAAGACCAACCTTAGTTAATATCAAGCCTGATGTTTCAGCAATGAAGTGCTGCAACGGTAAGGCGTAGGGTTCTATGAGGTAAGGAATATGATTTGGCGATGCTAGAAATACGAATAAAAGCGGCATCGCTTGCAATTTAAAGCCGGTAATTCCTTTTAAAGATAAGCAAATGCTGGCCAGCATTAGTGGCAGGGATAAATTTACCAAATCGCTCAAGCGACTGAGATAAAAAAGCGTCGCTAATACCAGTAAAAAGGTTCCCAAAAGATTCGGCGAGTTGGGCAAGCGCAGCCAGCACTTTCGGTTCATCCAAGCAATATAGCCCGCATAGGGCAAGCCAATTAATCCGTGGCTGAAATATTCGTGTTCGATGCTGATATTTTTATTGAACCAGCCGTCGTACCAGTGTACTATCAGGGGGGCGTACAGCAGCACTAGGAGTACCGTGATACCTTCCCCCAGGATGTATTGCTTGAGAACAATGTGAATTCTGCGCTGGATGTGCATGGTTTGAGAGGTTTTGAGATTGCCGCGCTGGATTCGCAACACGAAAGCGGTTTTGAACTGTGAGTGAAAGATTGTTAATTTCCCACTAAAACGCTTTTAGCACTGCACCCTACTGCTTGAAACACCCTCAGCATAACTTTTACGAACAATTAGCAATTTAACGATCGCCCGATCGCCCTTACTACCTGCTCAATCTGAATATTACTCAATCCGGGATACATTGGCAATGATAAAATCTGTTCGCACAGGGTTTCTGTATGGGGGAAGTCGCCGCGATTGCCTAAATTTTGGTATGCCGGTTGCAGGTGGCAAGGTACGGGATAGTGTATACCTGTTTGGATGCCCTCTTGGGCGAGTTTTTCCTGAAGCGTGTTGCGGTCGATCCTCTTCGTTGGCGTAGCCCCCGTAGGGGCGGGCTTTCCTTCGGATCGCTTCGCTAACGCTAACGGGCTTTTCTCAGTAACTTGAATCACATATAGGTGATAAATGTGACCGCTGCCGCTGTGGTTGGCGATCGGTACAATGCCTTTGTCTTTCAGGGGTTCTAGTAAAGTATTGTAGTATTGGGCGGCTAAATTGCGATCGGCATTCCATTTTTCCAAGTAAGGCAATTTCACGTTGAGCACGGCGGCTTGCAGATTGTCGAGGCGGCTGTTAGTACCGATTTCTGTGTGCAAATATTTGCTGGGTGCACCGTAATTGCGTAACGTTCGCATTTTTTCTGCCAGTTCTGCATCGTTGGTAATTAACATCCCGCCATCGCCAAAACAGCCTAGGTTTTTACTAGGATAAAAGCTGAATGCTGCTGCTTTACCAAAAGAACCTGCGCGGTATCCTTCTCGTTCGGCTAAATGCGCTTGGGCGGCATCTTCAAATATGATTAAATCGTGGCGGTTAGCAAAATCTAAAAGTTGTGTAGGCGATACCATTTGACCGTATAAATGCACCGCAATAATTGCTTTGGTTTTTGAGGTAATAGCTGTTTGGGCTGCTGTGAGGTCGATCAGGGCGGTGTCTGGGTCGCAATCTACAAGAATAGGTACAGCCTTCGCTTGGAGGACGCCAATTATCGTAGCGATAAAGGTGTTGGCTGGGATGATAACTTCGTCTCCCGGGTGAATGCCGCAAGCTTGGAGTCCCAGGGCGATCGCATCTGTTCCGCAAGCCACTCCTACGCCGTATTTTACTCCCGAAGCTGCTGCAAATGCTGTTTCAAATTCGGTCAATGCTTGACCTAAAATAAAGTCGCCATTCTGGATAATTTCTGTAATTGCTTGTTCTATTTGAGTTTGAATTGGTTGGTGTTGCAGGGAGAGATTTACAAACGGAACTTTCGGCGGGCGGCTACTCATACATCTGAGGGATACGAATTATTTATATTAACATTTAAGTGCAGATATCTTTTAATTTTTTTTAACCGCAGAGAACACAGAGGTCGCAGAGGAAAAGAGGGAGAAGGGCGATCGCACTTTCTTAAGTATTCAATTAAATCAAGGTTTTTCGGTAATATAGAATCAGATAATTTTCCAGCAATCGAAATCATGGAATACAAAAAACTCGGCGACAGCGACTTATTAGTATCTGAAATCTGTTTGGGTACGATGACTTACGGCCAGCAAAACACGGTTGAAGAAGCGGCGCAACAACTCGATTTTGCCATTGATAGAGGCATCAATTTTATCGATACGGCAGAAATGTATCCAGTCCCTGGAAAGCCTGAAAGTCAGGGAAAAACAGAAGAATATATCGGCGAATGGTTGGTCAAGCAACAACGGGACAAAATCATTATCGCGACTAAAGTGGCGGGGAGAAGTTCTCGATTAAAGTGGATTCGGGAAGGGAAAAATCAGATCGATCGCCCAAATGTCGAAAAAGCAGTCAATGACAGCCTGAAACGCCTGCAAACCGACTATATCGACCTTTATCAGATCCACTGGCCCGATCGCTACGTGCCACTATTTGGCGCGCCAGACTACGACATCGCTCAAGAACACGAAACCGTACCGATTATCGAACAATTAGAGGTGTTTGCTGACTTGATTAAAGCTGGCAAAATCCGCCATTTAGGTTTGAGTAACGAGACACCTTGGGGAGTTTGCGAGTTTTGTGAATTGGCAGAAAAACACGGTTTACCGAAAGTTGTTTCGATTCAGAATGCTTTCAGTTTGAGCAATCGGACGTTTCACATGAATTTAGCGGAAACTTGCCACTTTAAAAATGTGGGATTGATGGCTTACAGTCCTTTGGGCTTCGGGATTTTAACGGGTAAATACTTGAATGGAATTCCGGAGAATTCGCGGTTGGCTTTGTTTACGGGATTCGGCCAGCGTTACGATAAAACGAATCTGAATGATGCGGTGAAAGCCTATGTTGAGATTGCTGCAAGATACAATTTGACTCCGGCTAAGATGGCTTTGGCTTATGTGCGATCGCGCTGGTTTGTTACGAGTACGATTATCGGTGCAACTAGCCTTGAACAGTTGCAGGAAAATCTCGGTAGTTTGGAGGTAAATTTGGATAAGGAGATTGTTTCGGAAATCAATGCGGTGCACGCTAAGTATCCGAATCCGACACCATAATTCTAATTAGTAGGTTGGGTTGAGGTAACGAACCCTACGTTTCACTTCGCCCAACTTACCACTTTTTTAATATCATGTATGTTGTACTAATCCAGAAAATAGAGAAGTGGCAGAAATTATAGAACAGGATATAATAAACTCAAGCGTAGAAGTTGGCAGCGGCTGTGAATGGACAGGTAGAGGAACAGAACCCCAATGGAACAATCCTAAATCAACGAAAGTTTACGACCATATTGCTCGTCATCACGGCCCCCAACTTAAACCCCATGAACTTATGGGAAGAGCGACAAGTTCCAACAAGGATCAAGGACAGTGGTTAAATCCTCATGATTGGATAAATGCCGAGCAATTGATACCAAAATATTCCGGTAAGTATATCATTGATTTTCAACGTGCCATCGGTAGAGTTTACCATCCTGATGGAACGATAACCGAGAGTGTTACTTGCGCGAAAATAAAAAGAAAGCCTGATGGCACACTGAAGTACGGTTATCCTGTAGTAAAAAGTTCAAATTTTTCATAATTACGTCGGAGGAGCGAGTATGAATAACAGTCAAAAATTTTCTTTTCAGTTAGGAGAACGTTTTTTAGAAAATTACGCAGATCCTCCAGAAGATCCATTGGGAGAACTTACTCATTTTGAAATGGCTATCCGGCGTTTTTGTTTTGAGTACGATCATAAAGTTTTACTAGAAATAGGTGATGAGAGAATACAGGTATTTTTAGATCCTGACATCTGTATGATTTTGGACGATAATCTGCCAGAACAAATTAGGAAACTGTCACAAGGTAAGCCCATAGAAATAGATTTTGCTGAAAGTTGTACGTTAACTATCAAGTTAGTACCTACAGACGATCGCATTAGCTGTACTTTGACCAAGTTTGGAACTTCCTGCTGGGAAAAGGTTTTTGAGTTCGATCGCACTCAAGTATTAAATACGCTCAGAGGTTTTCTTCAGGAAGTGATGCAGCTAGCTGTAGATAAGGGTTACATCACGTTGTTCGAGAAGGAGGAATTTATTAGTCCGGCTTTTGCTAGCAGTACCGATGCTGTGGTATTGAGCAAGTAGTTGGTTTTGGTGGTGTTTTGGGCGATCGGACTTTTTGTTGTTGTCAATGGATATTTTAACCGCAGATGATTTACGGGCGGGATGCCCGTACCACGGCTTAGCTTGTTTGGGTTTTACTCTTCTTCTAAGTCTTCAACTTTAGAGTCTTTAGCTTTCTGTCGAATCTGTTTGAGTTCTTCTTTTGGTTTCCAATTGCTTTTGAGAGCTAGCCTGTATACGTCAGTACGTCCCCTACGCTGTTCCTTCAGTATTAAACCCGCATCACATAGAGTTTTTAGGGCATATTGGGCTTTTCTGACGCTCATATGACAGATTTCTGCTGTTTTCTTCAGTCTAGCGAAACACTCACCTGTGAGTTTTCCGCCTGTCCTGCGAACTACATGGGCATAGAGTCGGAATTCATAGGGGTCTAAGCCGTACTCATCGAGGTCAGAATGGACAACTGGCAAGGGTTGTAAGTCATTTTTAGGATTTTTATTTGTGGGTGGCTGGGGCTCTTGAAAAGAGTCATCAATAGTTTCTGGGATTGTTTTTTTGATTAGCAACTCATCCGAGTCTTCCCCGTCATCAGAGATTTTTTTCTCTGTAAACATATTTTGTTGGAACCTCTGAAAAAATTCCTCAAAAATGTATGGGTCTATTTGTTTTATTGGCAACTGATCCGAGTCTCTCCCGTCATCTGGGTGATTTTTCTCTGTAGACATATGTTTTATGTGCATAAGTAGAAGTGCATTAAGTGCATATCATAACATATGTACTTGATGCTTAAGTAATATGCACTTAGTGCTTAAGTTAGGTTATTATATTAGTAGGTACTTCCTTAGATATCTAAACGGTATACATAATAACGGGAATACATTTATGGTCATGCACCTAACTTTGCTGCCAACTTCGGCACGAAACTTTGGAAATTCCGATTAAAGTGTGTTAAAGTTTTGAAATAGAAAACAAAACGCCCTCAAACTTGCAGGTCTGAGGACGCTCTAATGTTTTCTATTTTTCGTAATATCGAATTTTATAGTGGCTGCGCTCGTATGCATCAGACCACTGTAAAAATTCTGTTGTTTTTTACACACTCAAAAACATGATAACAGAAAATCCGCTGTTTCTACTAGACACGCTGTCTAAGCATCCTCGTGGTTTGGAGTTAGCTTATCTGGTTTATAAGCTCCATCAAGATAGTCAAGGGCAGACACAGCCAGAACCTCGGCTTGTGGCGATCGCCTTGAACCTAGCCAAGCGTCAAGGTATAAAAGACAGACCATACTTCAAAAGTATGGCTAATGACGAGATTCGTGGGTGGATTGCTCAGCACTCTCCCAAGCAGGAAATTAACTGAGAACAAAATAGCCTAGACAGCAGCCAGTCAGCTTACTGGCTGGCTTAGCTGTATCTAATCTACTTGTTGTAATTGTGAGTATCAATCCACCCAACACTTAGTCAAAGAAGCTAATGGCTAACATCCTAATTTCTGAAAACAGACAACTCAGTGAGCGACTTGAAATAGCACTCTCTACTCAAGCAAACTTGAACCGCATTTTGCTTGAAAAAATTGAAGCAAAGGACACAATTATCGAATTGCTTCAAATTGAGATTGAACAAATGAAAGGTAAACTGAGCTACCTAGACAATGAAAATCTAGAACTCCAACAAAAGTTAGATGATTCAGAAGATGAAAACCTGGAACTACAAGAAGAGGTAGAGTCATTGAAGGATGAGAACCTTGAACTGCGACAACGAGTAGATCCATATTCGCCAGATGGTCTTTCGATTGAAGACTCTTTTGACGAGGAATATTAAACAGGGATGTAGGTAAATTCATCAAAAGGCGATCGCCCTTTGCATTCATAAAATAGGAGAATGGTAAAAGGCGATCGCACTTCACCCTAGAATCTTTCTCAACTAAACCCATGAGTACAATTCGCTTACAACTAGCCGAATACTTGAAATGTCGAGGTTTCACCCCCGAAAACTTAGTCGAAGCTGTGGGCGAAACACTTAATCCTGAAACCGTATACCAACTGATCGAAAAAGCAGAAAATCTCAGCCATCTAGACTTATCCGTCTTAGCCGCTATTATGGATGGCTTGAGCAAACTCAATGGTTTTCCAGTGGGAATCGGAGAAGTGCTCATGTTTTTTCCTGACATTTCCGAGGAAGCATTGGCAAAATCGCCTTGGCGCCAACTTTATCTCGTCGATAATGAAATTCCCCCCTATGATTGGGGAGATGTAGATCCCCTCGAAGGCACAAAGCCTGTGCGTTTTATTCCGGGAGTTGGAATGGTAATTCTCGACAATGAAAGTGCAACGAGTAGTAATGAAGATATCCAGCCATTTACTAGAATTACCTGCGATTCAGAATTCATGGCGGGAAAACCTTGCATTCGCCACTTACCGATAACTGTTGAAACTATCATCTCAATGATGGCATCTCGTTCGACAGAACAAATACGCCAAACTTATCCAGAACTTGAAGAAGCAGACTTTAAAGAAGTTATTGCCTATACTAAATGGCGAATTCAAGAAACAAATCCGATCGACATTAGCAACAAAAAGGTAGAGAAAATTTGTGAGTCAGCTACCTAATTTTTTGCAGGTGAGGGCCGTGGTGCTAATTAACTTCCCGGCTCAAATTCCCCCCGGCCGAGAACAGGAAAACACTCGACCTGCTGTAGTTGTAGCTTTGCCGAATGTCACAGGAATAACGCGGTTTTCGCTGATAATAGTGGTTCCTTTGACGACACAACAAGGAGATTGGGTGACACGAAACTCAATGCTATATCCGCAGCTTCAGGCTGGAATGGGAAACCTACGCTATGACTCTACAGTGT
Organism: Cyanobacteria bacterium SOY_34_metabat_3; assembly: GCA_031399265.1. GTDB lineage: Bacteria > Cyanobacteriota > Cyanobacteriia > Cyanobacteriales > Microcoleaceae > Microcoleus. The sequence goes on from JANNOR010000151.1 coordinate 71,990, forward strand.
TGCTGGATCAATTACGCGCTGTGGACATCAAGCGTGTTTTGGGCTACCGAGGAGATTTAACTCCTGAAGAGTATCAGCCGATCGCAAATGGACTCAAGTTAATGTTCAGCTTTTAAATTATCCCTCAATAACCTAACAGTTTATCGTGCAGATGCTTAATGCGATCGCCCTTTCCATTCATTCATATAATAGGTCGATCGAGACTTACACACTCCGACAAAGAAACCGGGTTTTTAGCGAATTTAATCGCCACAACGAAGTATTTTCCTAAAAAACCCGGTTTCTGGAACCCCCTATTTTTCTTCATTTCTTCAACCCGCGCAGGCGGGTTTTGTTTGTGTAGACGCGGTTTCAACCGCCGGGTTTAACATTTCCATAAAATACCATTTGGAACAGGCAAGATGCCTGTTCCACGGTAAATATGGTCGATGTTTAATGTCCTAACAGCTTATCCCGCAAATGCTTAATTCGATCGCGCAATTTACCCGCCTCCTCAAACTCCAGCTTCTTCGCCGCCGCCTTCATCTGCGTTTCCAACTGCCCGATTAACTGAGGAATCTCATCCAAAGATAACTCGTTTACCTGTTCGTAGACCTCCTCCAACTGCTGAGAATTCAGCTTGCGCGACACGTCCAAGAATGCCAAAATCGCATTGGTTGATCGCTTTTTCGCGATCGGCTGTGGCGTAATTCCGTGCATCTTATTGTACGCTAGCTGGATTCCGCGTCGGCGATCGGTTTCGTCGATCGCCTTAACCATACTATCAGTCAACTTATCCGCGTACAAAATTGCTTGTCCTCGGATATGACGCGCCGCCCGCCCAATCGTTTGAATCAACGAACGTCCCGATCGCAAAAACCCCTCTTTATCCGCATCCAAAATTACCACCAGCGAAACTTCCGGCAAATCCAAACCTTCCCGCAGTAAGTTAACGCCAATCAATACATCAAACTTGCCATCCTGCAAATCTTGGATAATTTCAATCCGTTGAATCGACTGGATTTCCGAGTGCAAATACCGGACTTTAATCGCTCTTTCCTGCAAATATTCGGTTAAATCTTCCGCCATTCGCTTCGTTAAAGTCGTCACCAAAACCCGCTCATTCAGAGTGACTCTCTCATTGATTTCACCCAACAAATCGTCAATTTGTCCTTCCGTGGGGCGCACAAATATCGTCGGATCGACTACTGCCGTCGGTCGGATAACCTGTTCGGCAACTCTGCCTTCTGAAATCTCGATTTCCCAATCTCCAGGCGTAGCAGACACGAAAATGCACTGATTCTCTCTTGCCCAAAATTCCTCTGCTTTCAAAGGGCGGTTATCTGCCGCGCTGGGCAATCGGAAACCGTGTTCGATCAAGACTTTTTTACGCGCTTGGTCGCCGTTGTACATCCCGCGAATTTGCGGCACGGTAACGTGGGATTCATCTATCACCAACATCCAATCTTTCGGAAAATAATCAATCAAACATTCGGGCGGTTCCCCGGCATTTCTACCTGCTAAATGCCGCGAATAATTTTCAACTCCGTTACAATAACCGACTTCCCGCAGCATTTCCAAATCGTAGCGGGTGCGCTGTTCTATCCGCTGAGCTTCTAAGAGTTTCCCTTCTTTTTCAAATTCTGCCAGTCTATCTTCTAATTCGAGTTCGATTCCTTGACAAGCTGCCTCTAATTTATCATCTGCGGTGACAAAGTGGCGCGCTGGATAAATATTTAAGGCAGTTGTACTGGCGATGATTTTACCAGTTACGGGGTCAACGTAGCGAATCGCATCGATTTCGTCGCCGAAGAATTCGACGCGAATAACTCTATCTTCGTAGGCGGGGCCGATTTCCACAACATCGCCTTTGACTCGAAATTTGCCTCTGCCTAAATCTATGTCATTGCGGCTATATTGAATGTTAATTAAATCTCGCAAAACTTTCCGCTGGTTGACTTCCATTCCTACTTGCAAAGAAATAGCAGCTTTCAGGTATTCGGCGGGCATTCCCAAACCGTAGATGCAGCTAATTGAGGCTACTACAATTACGTCGCGGCGTTCAAAGAGCGATCGCGTTGCAGAGTGACGCAGCATATCGATCTCGTCGTTAATTGCTGCCGTCTTCTCAATGAAAGTATCGCTGACTGCGATGTATGCTTCAGGTTGGTAGTAGTCGTAATAACTGACAAAGTATTCGACTGCATTGTTGGGGAAAAAATTTCGCAGTTCGTTGCACAATTGAGCTGCCAGGGTTTTGTTGTGTGCTAAGACTAAGGTTGGTCTGCCGATTTTTTCGATCGCCGAGGCAATGGTGAAGGTTTTGCCCGTACCTGTGGCGCCGAGTAAGGTTTGAAATCGATCGCCCGCTTCGATCCCTTTGACGAGTTGCTCGATCGCTAGCGGTTGGTCGCCCGTGGGCTGGAAGGGCGCTTGCAATTGAAAAGAGGCTGCCGCAGTTACCATAGGAAAATGTAGCTATTACTAATAAATCTTAACAAAAATCCAGGGATTCTGCAATTTCGTTCAGAAAATAGTTAGACTTTGTAATATTATTTTAATTATCAGCCGAAATAGAAAGCAGAAAGCCCAGAAAATCAGTTGTCCGAACCCGGCAATCAACAGCAATAATCAACAGGAAAAAAAATTATGAGTCTCACCCCCAAAGGTAAAAGCAGCGCCCGCCGAGGCAAAGCAGGTTCCAAAAGCGAACCGACATCAGCCACAGAGGCCAAAGCAACAGGAATTCAACTTTATCAGCCGCCACACCTGCACGACAACCGCCCCGTGGGCCCAGACGATTTTACGATCAGCGATACCGTCTCGATGTCGGGGAATCGCCCGATCGGCACTAGCACCCTGCACATCAGCGAAACCTACGGCATTGTAGGCAATCGCCCGATCGAATCCAGCGACTTGGAGGTGGTGGGGACAGTGGGGAGACGCCCGATCGGCTCCAGCGCCATGCAAGTCAGCGAAATGTTCAGTATGTCCGGTGCCCGCCCTATTGGCGTCAGCCTTCTGCACATTGATGAAGTTTACTCGACAATGGGTGGCAATCGTCCAATTGCCTCCAATGAAATTGATGACAGCTCGACCTTAATGGGATTCTTAGATTAAGTTGACGGTTGTTAGTTGTTATATCAATTCCGGCGACGCCGGAATGATATAGAGGACACGGCAGTGCCGTTTCTTGCGCCGTGATTAATCGTAGGGAAACGGCACTGCCGTGTCCTGATTTTGGGTAATATTAATTCTGATGCAACCGGAATTTATATTAGTTGTTGCCTACTACTAATAACTAATAACTACTGGCAACAGTTAACAGTCAACAGTTAACTAACTAATTTCTCTATCGCTGATATTTACTCAATAAAGCAGCAAATCGTTTGTAGTCCAAAGGCTTCCTCAAATACTCCGCCGCTCCCAATTCTATACCCTGGTTTTTATCATCCAAAAAAGTCAACATAATCACTGGAATATTTGCCAAATCCGGATCGGCTTTCAACGCCGACAGCACCGCCCAACCGTCCATACTCGGCATCATTACGTCTAGAGTAATCGCGTCCGGCCGCAACTGGGATGCCAACTCAAGCCCCGCTTGACCGCTAGCCGACGATCGCACCCGAAATCCCTGTTTCGACAAGCAGCGGGCGATCAAGTCCCGCGCGTCCGGATCGTCGTCAATCACCAGTACAGTAGCAGCATCGGGCAACTCTAACGGTTGCGATCGCGCTTCTTTTTGCTTGGCTTGTGCTGTCGGCCGACTCGTCTCTAACTCCGGGGAAGACTCGGGCTGCATTTCTGCGATTTCTTGATCGCCCTTCCCTTCTTTCTGACTTTCAACCGCAATCGGCAACCGGATTGTAAAAGTAGAACCGCGATCGAACTCGCTATCCACCGTAATGTCCCCATTCATCATCTGGCAAAACTTCCGGCTGATTGTCAGCCCCAAACCCGTACCCCCGTACCTGCGGGTAGTAGACTCATCCGCTTGGGAAAAAGCTCCGAACAGCCTCGACACCTGATCCTCAGTCATACCGATGCCGGTATCGGTGACTTGAAATACGATTTCAGGCAGTTGACACTGAGCATGAATTGGCGATCTCTCCTCGGAATTGTCGATCGGCAAAACTTCCCCTTCTTCCTTCCAAACATTAATCGCAATTTTTCCTCGATCGGTAAACTTAGCAGCATTGCTCGCCAAATTCAACAGCGCTTGCCGCAGCTTCGACGAATCAGAGTAGAGGGTGCCAATATTTCGATCGCAATTAACGCTCAAAGTGTTGCCATTTTTCCCGATCAGCGGTTGAACAGTAGTCACAACCTGCTCAACCAAACTCAACACCTCAAAAGTCTCCAAGTAAAGAGTCATCTTTCCGGCTTCAATTTTAGAAATATCCAGGATGTCACTAATAATATTTAGCAACTGTTTACCTGCGATATTAATGCTTGCCAGATCCATCACAAACTCTTCTTCGCCCAGTTCGATCGCCTCTTCTTGCAGCAGCTCGCTGTAGCCGATAATCGCATTCAAGGGCGTCCGCAACTCGTGAGTCATATTTGCCAAAAACGAGCTTTTCGCCCGGTTTGCAGCTTCCGCAGCATTTTTCGCGACTTCCAATTCGCGCGATCGTTCCTCTAACTGCCGCTGCCGCACTTCCAAACCGTTGAGCAAACTGCTAATTTGCTGGGCCATTGTATTGAGAGTCGAAGATAGCACGCCGATCGCATCATTAGACACCACAGGCGATCGAGCCGTCAAATCACCGCTCGCCATCAGTTGCGCAGTTTCGCGCAGCAAGCCCAAATTCCGAATAATTGCCGACACCGACACAAAAGCCACTATCCCCGCGATCGAACTCAAAATCCAAGCAGCCATCAACCAATGCTGAGTGCGGCTCGCCGCCGCCAGAGTCCGATCCACCAGCACCGCCATTGCTTCGTCGGGAATCTTCGCAGCCATCACCGAGGCCGAGTCTATGGCCAGCAAATAGTTCTTCATCTCCACAGAACCCATCCACCCCACACCCACCGCCATCCAAGTTATCAGTACCAAGATCGCAAACAGTCCGATCAAAGAAGCCCGAGTTCCCACAGAAATCTGCCTGGGAGCAAGGGCCGCCGCCCAAGGATAAGCTTTCAGAAAAGGATCGGGCTGCACCGGCGTGCCCGAATTCCAAATCTCCTCAATTTGACCGTCCGATCGCACCTTGCCAATCCGCACTGTTTTCCAGGTATGCTGCGTTTGGGCATCTATTTTTACCCTGCCCGAAGGCGCTGCAAACTCCATATTTTTAGCAGCCGCCCTGACTTTCACCGCATCTGTCGAACCCGCTTTTTCTACTGCTTGCTTCCACAGGTAAACGCCCAAATAAGCCGCTTCGATCGGGTCATCCGTGACTCTATTTTCCCCGTACCGGGCTTTATAAGCCTTGACAAATTTCCGATTTTCTGATGTATCCACAGTTTGAAAATAGTTCCAAACCACCAAATGTCCGGCAATATTGGAAGGCCCGATCGCCCGCACTTCCTCTTCTGCTACGCTGACCGACATCACGGGCAAATCCTGCGGTTTCAAGCCAGCTTCCCGCAACTTTTGAAAAAAAGCCACATTGCTGTCACCGTTGAGAGTATTGAGAATAGCATCGGGTTTCACTGCTAAAATATGGGCGATCGCCTCGTCAACTTCCCTAGAACCCAGCGGTAGATACACTTCCCCCGCCAACTCTCCCCCCAGTGCCGCCAGTTGAGCTTTCACGATCCGATTTGCCGTGCGCGGGAAAATATAATCCGAACCCAACAGAAAAATTTTCCGCTTCCCCTGTGCCAGCAAGTAATTCACCCCAGGTACAATTTGTTGGTTCGGAGCAGCACCAGTATAGAAAATATTCGGAGACTGTTCTAGCCCTTCATACTGCACCGGATAAAACAGCAACCCGTTGCCGTGTTCAAAGGTCGGCAGTACAGCTTTGCGGCTCGCCGAAGTCCAACAGCCAAATACCACCGCCACCTGCGCTTCTTGGAGCAATTGCCGAGCTTTTTGAGCAAAAGTCTGCAAATCGCTAGCTCCATCTTCGATCACCGCTGCCAAGGGGCGTCCGAGCACCCCTCCCGTCGCATTAATTTCCTCAACAGCCAACAGCGTTGCATCTTTCACAGAAATTTCGCTGATCGACATCGTACCCGTCAGCGAATGCAACACGCCTATTTTGATTGGCTCACCAGTCGAGCCTGCTGATTCAAGGGGGTTACTGCTGCTTGGTCCCATAGATTTTTAGATACTTTTTACTGATAACAGAAATTTTAGTTGAATCCTGCGGGAAGTTAGCCTTGAGGCTAACTCTTGTTTAACAGATTATTTCAGCCGATCGCCACAAAAATTGCCAATTACCCCAGCCTATTGATGGCGGCGGTAAAACAAAATTCCCGCCTTGACTTAAGTCTGTACTAGGCATTGGACGATCGTCCCGGGTGAAAAATTCTGCCCTCCGTAAATTCCCCGATCGATTCCAAGCGCGTCTAAATTTAACGGTTCCTGTGCGCCGGAACCCAAGGACAGTCAATATTTGATGGAATCCTGGCGCGGTGGGCGGCCATTGCCGCCCCAAAATACAATTGAGATAGCCCAAAAGCCGATCGACCGTAAAATATTTCCCAACTCTATCTCCCTTGAGGCAGAGGCAAATCTCCGTAATTTCCCTTAACCTTAAATTAAGGCTAACTCTAAAGTAGCCTTGTTAAAAATAAATTTTGCAAACAATAGGGTGAAAAACTAATGAATATTGAAGAAAGCGGGAATCCGACGGTCAGAGGTATTGAAGTTACCCTCCCAAAATCCCGCGAAAAATTGCTCGGCGAAGAAACAGAAAAAGCCCTCGGCCAGCAAAAACAAGAAAATGCTCAAACTATGCGTGCTGTCGAACAGTTGAAAGAAGAACTTCAGCACAAAATAGATGAAGAATGCCATCACAAGCTAGATTAAAACTAATCTCATATTTCTGGGTGTGGGTAAGATGCAGTCTTGCTCGCACCTGTCTTTTTGAATAAGTAAGAAGAAAAAAATCCATAAAAATTTACGCTCTAAATTACTTTCGGCTTAAAAAAAACAGTTCGGGACGCAGGGCCGAGGATTTACCAGCATTTTCGCAAAAATACTTCTTTTTCGCCCGCTGAAACGGTAAAAATCCGGTAACTACCGCCGCAGTCCATCCCAGACCAAAAAAGAATTTCCCCCTATTTCCTATTCCCTATTCCCTATTCCCTATTCCCTATTTCGGTTAAATCTGTTAAATAATCTGTTCCCGAACTTCCTTCCTTCTTTCTTCCTACAGGTAGAGTGCAACCGGGCTCCTTGTTCTCTATGATGAATTCAAGTAGAGAATGTAAAAGTCAATACAGACAAGGAAAACCAAATGAGCATTGAAGATAAAGCAAAGGCAACCGCCAAAAACATCGAAGGCGCCGCTCAAGAAGCCCTAGGCAAGGTGACTGGCGATCCCAAGGATAAAGCCGAAGGAAAAATAAAGCAAAAACAAGCAGAAGCCGGTCACGCGATCGAAGATGTCAAAGATGAGATCAAAAAGAAAATAGACTGAGTCTAATGCTAATTGAGAGGGTCTATAAACCTGACCCTCTCAATTCTTCAAATTGTTGTCATAACGGAGGAAAAAAAAGTGAGTTTATTGCAGCAGAGTCGCCAAATAATTGCGGGCTTACTCTTGGTTCTGATGCTGGCCGTTACCACTGCCTGCGCGCCCAGCGTTTCAGCCCAAAAACCGAGTAATGTACCTGTAGCAATTGGTGGCTCTCAAGGCTATTACGCGCAGCTAGAACGCGGCAACACCGCAGCAGGTCAAGATTTTGGTCAATGGGTAACAAAGACCGCTCAGGGTATGGTTCAGGATGCCTACGTGCGCGACAATAACAAATTGGGAGTTGTAATTACCCCGAAAGTCCGCCCTACTGAAGTCAAAGATTTGGCGAAATCTTTAGCCCAAGGTTTTCACCGCAATTTCCCAAATCAGGATGTCAGTGTTTTGGTTTATGCTCCTGACAAAAAACTGATTTTGACGGCCAAGTACGACCAGCAATCAAATCAGATTGAATACAAGTCTTGACCTGCTTAAAAAGCTTAAGTTTTGTCAGGGTAGCGGTTTAATATTTCGCAGTTTTTTGAAGGCGAAGCCATCTCAAATTGAGACTGAAATGTTGTGTAGATTGGGAAAGAATTATAATGAGTAGCAGCGATAATTACAAAAGTCAAATCATGAGCGATTTGGCAAAGGGCGATAAAGAAATGATGCCGGAGACAACCGGTGAAGACTACGAAAATTTTGACGATTTTGCTCAGAGAACTTCGCCGGATCAGCGTAAACAATTATTCGGGCGTTCTCTGAATCACGACTCCTTGCCGCCTGCACAGTTGGAACCGGAATTGCAAAAGGCGATCGCCCAAATTAAGCCAAACGAACGCGACGACGTGGCGCGGGAATTCTTCAAGCAGCTAGACAAAAGAGGATTGAACGATCGCCAGTTGGAAAAGCAGCTAGGACTTTCTACCCACCATGCCAGCCGCATGAATGCTGACGATGTTAGCAAGCTAGCCTCGTTTACCTATCACAGTCACCCGGATATTTTCCGAGACGTGCTGGCCGAACAGCCGAGTTTGATGAAGTTTTTGGGCAATCCAGTGGTTGCGGGTATTGTGGGAATAGTTGCTGCTAAATGGCTCAACAACCGTAAATAGTCGAGCAAACACTTTCACTCTTGACTGCAAGCCTTTTTGATTACCAACTATATCAATTCCGGCACAGCCGGAATTATATAGACGACACGGCAGTGCCGTTTACCAACAAATAATCAAGGTAGGGAAAACGCCCAGCCGGGTCCGGCTTTCGGGTAATATTAATTAAGATTCAACGGAAATTATATTACTAATTTTTTGTAAAAGCTAA
>JANNOR010000155.1:0-4930 GCA_031399265.1 Cyanobacteria bacterium SOY_34_metabat_3
ATTTCTGCTACCCCTTTTAAGTGTGCTTTGAGGCGCTGTTGGTCTTCGGGTGTCATTTTTTTACCTCAGATTTTTTTACAGTTTTACTAGCTTTTTCATTTTAGCCCTTTTTCATATATTTGCAAAAGTGAGATGCACCCAGTGGATTTGATATTAATCGCTTTGCCGCCAGAATCTGAACCTAATGATTTGATTGCCAACTATACCAGTCAGGGAGTATCAATTAACCAGACTCAAGAGACTTGGCTCTCCCCGTTGTTCAATACGATCGCAAACAAGTTGCCAAAGTGTTGGGTTTTCACGATAAACACTTAAGGCTGCGATCGAGTTTTTCGCATCAACTAGATTACCGCTCTGAATTATGGATAATAGGAACGAAACTGACTCATCGTTTCTCAGAAGCGAGATTGCAATTAATCCCATGTTGCGAAGCTCTGGAATACTGATAGACTCCCACCAGGTTCGCAAAATATCAAATGCTTCCGGTAATCGAGATTCTCCAAATGCTAACGCTGCCGCTTCTACGATATCACTAATCTCCCGATGATCCTCAGCCCGTGACTGAATCACTAGAAAAGAACGTACTAAATCGATCGAGGATTGCGTTGGGGATAAGTGTAGCAATGCCAGAAAACATTCCAATAAAACAGGTGCACTATCACTAAGTTTGATTCGCAACCGTAGCAGTGGAACACCTAACAAATTTCCGGTATAAGCAATGGCTCGTGCAGAGCCAATTTGTGCATCAGGTTCCGAGGCGGCAAGCAAATCCGCTAACTCGCTCATAACATCGGGGTAATTCATTCTAACGAGTCCTAATGCACAAACACTTCGTAATGGCGCACTCCGATCATTTGAATCACCCGCATATCGAATTCCTTGCAAAAATAAGTCTTCGTTACTGTATTCTAATCGATAGAGTGCATCTGCAAGTTTAAGCTTAGCGATACAACCTGGATCTCGCTCCTTTGGCTTTGCCATCGCCCACTCAAACGCGGCAACCAAGTCGGGGATTAGGTTGTAATGTTCTGCTTCTGCGATCAGTTTTGCTGCTTGGGCGATCGCAACAGGCTGCTTGGATGTCAATAGTTGGCGCAGTAGAAGCATTGCTTCTGGCGTACTCGGATTAGGGCGAATCTGCTGTAGTTGCGCGAGAAATGATTCCAGTTTTCGAGATTTTACCATAACAAAATTTGAGAGATTGTTGGGACATTAACACGCACTTTAAAGCTGAGAATTTAAGCCTTACACTATTTTATTAATCAGGTTTTGGGCTAGTACAAATAAACCGCTTTCCAGTCTGTAGGGTGCGTCGCTGCGAGATATTGGATATAACTTTCTGAAGTACGGGTGGCGACGCACCCTACTTGCTGTCAACTATCAACTGATGAAAGCCTAGTTTATACGATTCGGGAATTGATGCCGCCATGCTCAATCTTCCACACGATTTAAATTCCAATTATAGGGCAAAAAAACGATCGCCCATTCATCACTCACAGCCACCTGTGGCCCCAAATAGCCGCCCACATACCCAGCCACCGAACCCTTCGCTTTCACAAAGTCCTCGCCGTACCACTTAAAAATCTTGCTTAAATAAAGGGTCTTTTTCTCAGCATCGTACCGCACCTTATCAGGATTCTGAATAAAGCGACTCGCATCCGCTTCCAGTTGAGTCCGTACCGATTCGGGGAAATAAGCTCCCCGGCGCAGCAGCGGGCATCCGACAGCAGTGCAAACTAAGGCAAAATGGATGCGCGCTTCCGCAAATTCCGGCCGCAAAATTGCGTGTTCGATTTGATTGAGACTGTACTTTTTGCCGCCAATAATCGAATTAGAACGGGTGAAAAAATCCAAAAAACCCAGCCAGTTGGGAATTCCCAAAACTTTGGGGCGGATGGACGCGATCGGATATACTTCGAGAACTTGAGAAATGGCGATCGCATTGTACGCATTCAGCCACAGCGCCAGTCGCGCATCCGCATCCGTAACCGCAGCCAAATCCGCATCCGCCAAAGTTTGCAGCCACGCGCTCAAAAAATCCGCCCCCTCAGCTTTCCAGCGCCGATAATTGACGCGGCCAAAATCGTCAACGTAGCATTTGAGCAACTCGTCCCAAGTCGAAAAGTCGATCGAACTTATCATTCATTACTCTCCACATTCTAAGGCGGGCATTGCTTTAAATTCTGGTTCTATCTAAGACTACCATCAATCCAAGTAGCCCCTTTAAGCTGAGCATTTTCCAAATTTGCCCCCGTCAAATCTGCCCCCATCAAATTAGCGCTGCTCAAATTTGCCCCAGCTAAATTAGCTCCCCGCAAAGAAGCCCCGCCCAGAAAAGCCCCGCTCAAATTTGCCCCAGTTAAATTAGCTTCCCGAAGATTTGCACCTCTCAAATCTGCCCCTTGCAAATCCGCATTTCCTAAACTCGCTTGCAGCAGGGGAATGCTTCTCAAATCGCATCCGGGACATTTGTTAGTTTGCAGCAACTGGTTAACTTGCTGAGGATTAGCTGCAATCACCGCTGTAGCCAACCCGAAAATAAGTCCGAATGAAACTGCTCCGAAAGTTACAGATTTCATGGTCTTTACCTTCTACAATTATAAAAGATTCTTAATTTAAGCTTCAACGGGGATCGGCTTTTTCCGGCACAACACTATATCCCACTTTTAGATGACAATTTTTATTTTCCCCCTTACCTCTCTAACCAAGTATGACCAATCAAACCAATTTTTCCGATAAACTGTTAGCGGCTGTTGAAAGCAATCAAAGTTTGCTGTATTTAGCCCTCGATCCCGACCCGGAAACCTTGCCCGCGCTGGCTTCGATGACTGGAGAGGAAACTCAAACTTTTGTAACTAATTTGCTGGAAAGGCTGAAATGTACGATCGAGCAAACAGCAGATTTAATTTGCGCCTGCAAAATCACCCTCGGCTTTTATCAATCTCTGGGCATTCCCGGCTGGGAACTGCTGGAACAAATATTGACAATTATTCCTCCTCACATTCCAGTAATTTTAGATGCCAAACACAGCAATTTAAACACCAGTGCCGTCTTTGCGAAAACCGTATTTCAAGACTGGCAATTTGACGCTATTACCTTAAGTCCCTATGCGGGATTCGACGAAGTAGCTCCTTTTTTATTGTACGCGGGAAAAACAGTCTTTGTACTCTGTGCAACTGCCAATCCATCAGCCGCCGCGCTGCAAGAATACCCGACAGCCGAAAATCCTTTGTACTTGCAATTAGTCCGAGTTTCTCAAACTTGGGCAACTCCCGAAAAACTCGGTTTAGAAGTAGGAGTAATGCCGGATATGTTGGCGCGCATTCGTTCATTGGCTCCAGAACGCCTGATTTTAGTTGAAGGAGACATCGCCGAAGAAAATGACCTGACAGAAGAAAACGACCTCCTGCAACTGCTGGCGGCCGGTTTAAACAAGAATGGTGAAGGTTTATTGCTACCAATTCCCCCCAGTTTGTTAGCCGAGTCAAATCCGCGTGCAGGAGTTCAGAAATTGCGGGATGATATCAACGAACAGAGGCTGAGGGCGATCGAAGGTAGCCCCACTTGCGAATTGTGGCTACCGGATGTTTGCTTTTTGCAACCGGAACCCAACCGCGATTTAATCTTGCAACTTTATGACATTGGCTGCGTCGTTTTTGGCGACCACGTACAAGCATCGGGAGCCGTATTTCCCTATTACATAGACTTGCGCAAAATCATCTCAATTCCGCAAATTTTCCATCAAATTGTCAGCGCCTATGCAGACATTCTCAAAGACTTAAAATTCGATCGCATTGCCGGAATTCCCTACGGTTCCTTACCCACTGCCACGGGTTTAGCCTTGCGGATGGAACGCCCGATGATTTTTCCGCGCAAGGAGGTGAAAACTTACGGGGCTGGGAAGTTGATTGAGGGGCATTTTCAGACCGGAGAAACTATTGTGGTAGTTGATGATATTTTGATTAGCGGCAAGAGCGTGATGGAAGGTGCGGCTAAGTTGCAATCTGCTGGCTTAAAGGTGGAAGATATTGTGGTGTTGATCGACCACGAACAGGGAGTAAAAGATAAGTTGCAGGCCAATGGTTATCAAGCTCATTCTGTGTTGGCGCTTTCAGAAATTGCTGAGATTTTGTATCGGGCAAATCGGATCGATACGGAGCAATTCCAGCTTTTGACTGCGGAACATTAAACCTCAATTCTTGTGGGGGCGGATTGTACAAATAATAATTGCCGAAAACCCATAATTTGGTAAACTCGCCCCCACTTTGGCGGCAAATCTCAAGCATCAAAAGGTTTAATCCACGATCGCCCAATTGCCCAATCCAACACCAAACCGGCGATCGCAAACAATACCACACTCTCGACACCGCCAACCGCAAACAGCAATAACTCTGGCAAACCCGGCATTTTCCCGGCCTCAAAAGACAAGCCAGCATCCAACTGTCCAAAAGCCCGCACCAACCCAAAAGCCAACACCGCACCCGATTTAAGCTGCGGGTTGACATCGCGGCGGATCGCGTAGCGGTAAGTCACGCCGAACAAAAAACCGCCCAAAAGGGCGATCGTCCCTCTGATGGCAAAATTTAGGTCAAGTTGCCTTACCTGCAAGCTCGCCAGAAAATCCCACCTACGGGCCAGAATTAAGCTATTACCAAGGGCGATCGCCCCAAAACCAAACAAACAAGACAAAGCAGCAACAGCCCCTGCCTTCAAAGATTCTAGCCGTTCAGCGACACTAAAATTTGACGAATCCTTCACTGTGTTCTCATTCCAAAAATGGTTCAAATTGAATTATGATAAGGTTTGAAGTCATTTTGTACAGTTTGTTCAATAAATAGCTATGGATATTTTGTCGCTCGGTTGGGTTTCCCTGCTAGTTCTGTTCTCCTTCTCAATTTCAATGGTCATTTGGGGACGCAACGGTTTTTAG
>JANNOR010000071.1:0-8033 GCA_031399265.1 Cyanobacteria bacterium SOY_34_metabat_3
GTCCACAAATGTGGGAGGTAGCAGGTAAGGTATGAAATCAATTCCGGGAAAACCGGATTCATAACGCGCACACGCCAGTCCCGTGCCCCTACCCAAAATAACATTGTCGGGACACGGCACTGCCGTCTCCTCATTTTGGCCGCTAATAATTCCGATGCAGCCGGATTTGATATGAAAAGGGAACGCCGGATTATCCATCTGATTCACCGTGGCTTAAGAATAGGCGGAAATTGATTGAGGATTGGAAACAAACTCTAAAGCGCATAACAATCTTTTTTGTTGTTCACACTCTTTTAGGGCTAATTTCAAATGCTAATTCAGCTCGGTAAAAGCATACATCAAATTCCAAGAAAAAATTCATTTGTCCTAAAATCAATGGAGCATTTCTGTCCTTTGTCCAAGCGAAAGCTAACTCTACACCAGGAAAGCGATCGACATTTGCCATTACCACCAATGCCCGCGCTTCAAACCTAGCTAAATTACCGCCTAATGGAACAGAAAGCATCTGACGTTCCCAAACTGCTCCCAACCTCAACCCCAAATCGTAAGGTAATACATTGACACTAGATCCTGTATCTAGCAAACCTAACGCACTCACAGATCGATTTTGGTAGGTTAGGGTGAGCGGAAGATAAGGAAATGTACTCAATGCACCCAGTTCGGGGTTGACTTCAGTGAACGCAAATCTAACTTTATTAACCATGTTTCTTCGCTTTTTCCTCTGCTAATGCTTTCGCTAAAACAGCAGCAGCTTCAAAAGAATCGTATAAGCCTTGACTAGCTACTTTGTTCTGAACATCCAAGGGGATTAAACCTGATTCCTTCAACAATTCGGCCCCCAGAAAATGCAGTAACAACAGTTTATCGGGGTAAGATAACTCTTTGAGGAGGGGTAAAATTTCGGTAAGAGGCATAAGTTAAAGGTTGAATGAACTTAAGTTGCATCTATTTTAGATGCTTGAGCTGCCATCTGCACAATACTCCCACGCGATCGGGATAATCAGGCGTTGGAATGGACGGATCGGAGATATTGAGGTGTTGCGAAAGTGAGCAATCGTTGTAAGCTGTTCAGCACTTAAATTGTATATTAAAAAAACATCAAAGTCTTGTGGGGTGGGCGTCCCGCCCGCTCTAAAGATACATTTTAAATGCGCGACAGCTTATTTCAGCCTTTTGCCAGATGACAACCCTTAACTCCTCACAGCAATATCGATAATATTTCGAGTCAGGGTATATGCCACAATACTTCGGAAAACTCCAAACTACCGAACAGCCTTGGTCAATTATCGGCTCCGTAGAATCGATCGACAAAACGGAGCGTACAATTCATTTCAACTGCGGGCAAGCTTGCCTCAAAATCAGCATTCTCGCACCGAACTTAATCCGAGTGCGAATGTCCCCAAACCCCCCCCAACCCCCCCTTAGTAAGGGGGGGCAAGGGGGGGTAAAAGATCGATCGCACTCAGTAACTCTCCCAGACGAACAATGGCAAATCGTACCTTTTGAAGTGCAAGAAACAGCCGAAAAAATCGAAATAGAAACAGCACAAATCACGATTTCCGTCAATCGCGTTAGCGAAGCCCTCGAAGAGGATCGCCCTGCCATCGAATGCTTTGACAAATCGGGAAAACCCTTTGCTAGCGACTGCGATCGCGCGATGGGATGGCGCACAGGTGCAACCGCAGCCTGGAAACGCATCGAAACAGACGAGCACTTCTACGGTTTCGGCCAACGCACGGGCTTCCTCGACAAACTCTCCGAAGTCAAGACAAACTGGACAACAGACTCCCTCGACTACACTTCCGTCACCGATGAAATGTACCAGGCGATCGCATTTTACATCGCTCTGAATCCCGATCGCGCTTACGGCATCTTTTTCAACACCACATTTTGGAGTCAATTCGACATCGGCGCGGAAAAACCGGGGGTTTTGCGGATGGAAACCAGAGACACGGAGCTCGACTACTACATCATCTACGGCCCCGAACCCGCCCAAATTATCGCCACCTACACGCAGCTCACCGGTCGGATGCCACTCGCGCCAAAATGGGCGCTGGGATACCACCAGTGCCGCTGGAGCTACGAATCCGAGGATGTTGTGCGGGAGTTGGCGCGGGAATTTCGCGATCGGGCGATTCCCTGCGATGTCATCCACCTCGACATCGACTATATGCGCGGCTACCGCGTTTTTACTTGGAGCCCGAAGCGTTTCCCCGATCCCGCGAAACTGATCGCAGATTTGAAAGCAGCGGGTTTCAAAGTTGTCACCATTGTCGATCCCGGTGTCAAGTACGAACCGGAAGCAGATTACGAAATATTCGATCGCGGTGTGGAAAACGACTATTTCGTCCGCACCGCCGACGGAAAGCTTTTTCACGGCTACGTTTGGCCGGACAAAGCCGTGTTTCCCGACTTTATGCGCCCCGACGTGCGCCAGTGGTGGGGAGAATTGCACAAAACTCTTACAGATATTGGGATTGCGGGGATTTGGAACGACATGAACGAACCTGCGATCGCCGATCGACCTTTTGGTGATGGCGGCGAACACATCTGCTTTCCGCTGGATACACCGCAGGGCCCCGATGACGATCGCACGACTCACGCCGAAACGCACAATTTGTACGGGTTGATGATGGCGAAAGCTTGTGCTGAGGGGTTGCAGAAGTTGCGGGGCGATCGATCTTTTGTGCTGACGCGATCGGGATTTGCGGGCGTACAGCGGTACTCGTCGGTATGGATGGGCGACAATCAATCGCTGTGGGATCATTTGGAAATGTCGATGCCGATGCTTTGCAACATGGGGCTTTCCGGCGTGGCGTTTGTCGGTTGCGACATCGGGGGTTTTGCGGGGAATGCAACTGCTGAATTGTTCGCGCGGTGGATGCAGGTGGGGATGCTGTATCCCTTGATGCGCGGTCATTCGGCGATGACGACAGCGCAACACGAACCGTGGGTTTTTGGCGATCGCACCGAGCAGATTTGCCGCGAATACATCAATTTGCGCTATCAGTTGTTGCCCTACATTTACACGCTGTTTTGGGAAGCAGCGACGACGGGAACGCCGATTTTGCGACCGCTACTCTATCACTTTCCGCGCGATCGGGCAACTTATCACCTTTACGATCAAGTATTACTCGGCCCGTCGCTGATGGCTGCACCTGTTTACCGCCCTGGAGTTGAACACCGCGCCGTGTATTTGCCGGAGGGGACTTGGTACGATTGGTGGACGGGTGAATGCTATCAGGGCCCGATGCACATTTTAGCTTATGCACCTTTGGAGAGAATGCCTTTGTATGCGCGCGGTGGGGGGATAATTGCGATCGCACCTGTGAGACAATTTGTGAGCGAACAACCCCTTGATTCATTAAAAATGCGAATTTGGCCCGGAACCGGTGAATGGACGCTTTATGAGGACGACGGACACAGTTTTGAGTACGAACAAGGTGTCTGGGCAACGACTAATTATCAGGTGTATTTTGAAGGGGAAAAAGTGATAGTTGAAATTGCGGCGCGGGAGGGAGAATTTGCGATTTCGGAACGCGAAGTTATTGTGGAAGTTGTTGGCGTTGGGGAACAGCGATTTACAGATGATGGTACGGCGCGGCGTTTGACATTTGGATAGTTTTGTCAGTGATAGCTACTTTTAACTGGTTTGTAGTGAGGACTGAAGTCCTCCTCCTTTCTTAGAGGACTGAAGTCCTCCTCCTTTTTTGAAGGACTAAAGTCTTCACTACGAACCTCTAATATTGATTTAGACCAACATGATATAATTTGTGTACATCTAGAACTATCGCTATTTCTGCCCATAGAAACAATTATTGAAGAATTGAGTTAACAGTTATCCATAACCACAAATAATGCAGCTTCTTCAAATCACCACATTTCAATCTCTGCGGCGCAGTCTCGGCCTCATAATCAAAGCCGCACCGATCGAACTCCGCAATTTAATCTTACTCAACATCATCCGTGGTGCTGCTCCATCTGGCGTGCTATTTTTAGATAAATTAATTATTGACGAAGTATCGCGGTTGCTGTCGCGAACCCAAACAGCACAGCCATTAGCTTTGATGCTTTCCCAGCCCATATTACTGTGGAGTATTGCTGGAGTCTTAAGTCTCAAATTAGTCGGCGATTCCCTCGAAACCATGAGCTCTTTTGCCGCGACATCTTTGCGCGATCGCGTTCAAGGATTTGTCGAAGGAAAAGTCCTCGAAAAAGTAGCCAATTTCGACGATATCACCCTGTTTGAAAACCCGGAACTCTTAAATATTGTAGAACTTGCGAAAACTGGAGTATCTAAAATACAGCAACTAGCATTTACCGTCAGCATGATGATTACGGGAATTTTTATCTTCATTCCATCTGTCGGCCTTGCTGCTGCCATAGCTTGGTGGGTGCCGCTGCTGATGTTGATTTCATCATCTCCCTCAATTTATATCGAAAGAAAATATAGCCGCCTTATTTGGAGAGTTCAAAAAAAGCAAGCTAAAATTAGCCGCGAAATGAACTTATCTGCTAGAGTGTTGACGGCAGAAGAATATGCTAAAGAATTGCGTTTGTTTGGTTTGCAGGAACTTTGGCTAAAACGCTGGCAAGGTCAGTTTTTGCAGTTTTTTACTGAGATGCAGCAAATCCGCAAAAAAGGAGCAATTGTTGTACTTTTTTGGTCAGTCTTTAGTAGGATAGGAGTAGCTTTGCCATTTGTTTATGTGGTAATGGGAGCTTTGGGAGGGCGCTATACTTTGGGCGATTTGGCACTTTATTCGGGTTTGATTGTCCAAGTTGAGCAAAGTTTGCAATTGCTGATTAACACTTCGACTAATTTGTACGATATTTCTCTCAGCGTTACTCCGATTTTTCAACTGCTGGAACTTCAACCGGAATTACAATCTCCGCTTGTGGATGTGTCGTTTCGCTTGCCTAGTTTACCAGATGGCGAGCAAGATTCGGGCTTGACAAAGGATAAAATTGGTATCGAGATTAAGGATCTATCTTTCTGCTATCCCGGTAGCAATAAAAGCACGATCGCACATATCAATCTCACCATCAATCCGGGTGAAATGCTTGTGCTTGTCGGGGAAAATGGCGCGGGTAAAACCACCCTTGGCAAACTCCTCGGCAGACTGTACGATCCGACAAGCGGTTCGATCGCCTGGAACGACAAAGATTTGCGATCGTACTCCCTAGCATACGTGCGATCGCGCATCGCCGTAGTTATGCAAGATTACGCCCGTTTCCCCTCCACAGTCCGAGAAAACGTCGGTTTCGGTAACTTGCTTTCCCTGTCGGATGACACCGCAATCAACGAAGCTATTTCCGAAGCAGGAATTAGCGCAAAAGTCAATAGTTTAGAGCAAGGTTTAGAGACTCCGTTGGGCAAACAATTAGAAGATGGCATCGACTTATCGGGGGGACAATGGCAGAGAATTGCGATCGCCCGTGCCTTAATGCGTATTGACACAGCCGAAGTCCTAATTTTTGACGAACCAACCGCCGCCCTCGACCCCAAGACAGAACACGAAATTTACAGCATCTTTCGCCAAATAGCCGCCGGAAAAACTACGGTTGTCATTAGTCACAGGTTAGGATTGGCCAAAATTGCCGATCGCATCGCCGTGATGGAAAACGGTAAAATAGCCGAAATAGGAACTCACGACGAATTGATCGAATTGGGCGAAATTTACTGCTCGATGTTCACCCGTCAAGCCAGCAGCTATATTTAGTCGTTAGTCATTAGTTATGAGTTATGAGTCATGAGTTATGAGTTATGGGTTATTAGTTATTAGTTATTAGTTACGAATAACCAACTCCCAATGCCCAATGCCCAATGCCCAATGCCCAATGCCCCATGCCCCATGCCCCATGCCCCATAACTATCTCCCAGTCAGCGTATCCGCATAAGGATCTGGCAAAGCTTGCTGTACCTCAAAAACCGACAAAGAATCCCCAATTAAATCCTTAGTTAAATCCTTGCTAATTAATTTTTTTTTTAGCCCATCCCCCCGTCTATCGCACTCTTGCAACTTCAGCAATTCCTCTTGATAAACCGCCACAATTCGCCCCAAACTTACCACCAAATCATCCCAATTCTCATCTCCTACCAACTTCTCAGAAATTCCCTCAAATAACTCTCCCGCTTGCCTTTTCTGCACGTAAGCTTTCAACAGCTTTCCCGACTTTTGCAAAACCGCCTGATAAATGTCCCCATCCGACCACCAAAGCCCCTGTTGACTCAGCAGCCAAGTCAAAATATACTCGCGAGCGTGTTGCTCCTTCACCCAGGCCGCGAGATACTGCAAATCTTCCATAGTTAAAGTCTCCTAACTTTTATCCAAAATGTCCGCTTGTTTGTATCAACCGTTACTGCGATCGAATTAATATCCGTCTCATTATCCCTCACCGCTCTCTTTAATATCGCTAATATCGCTTAAATCTTAAAAAAACCCTACTGATTCACCAAACATCAATTTTTTGAATATAAAAATACACTTAAACTGACATCTTGTATCATGTTCGCTTAACAAGCTTTTTGGCCTGTTCCACAAAGAGTAAATTCTTTCTCAGGTTTAAAAGCTCTGAGTTTCCCACTTACCCAGTATTTTTATGGCAAAGCAAAATTTTGGTTTAATCGGTCTAGCAGTGATGGGCGAAAACCTAGCGCTGAACGTCGAAAGCAGAGGTTTCTCCGTAGCTGTGTACAACCGCACAGCAGCCAAAACCGACGACTTCATGGCAAAACGCGCCCCCGGCAAAAACATTGTCGCCGCCAAGACTCTGACAGAATTCGTCGATGTCCTAGAAACCCCGCGCCGCATCTTAGTTATGGTCCAAGCTGGGAAAGCCGTAGATGCAGTCATCGACCAGCTCAAACCCATGCTGTCACCGGGCGACATGATTATTGACGGCGGCAATTCTCTCTACGACGACACCGAACGCCGCACCAAAGATTTAGAAGCAGCCGGACTCGGATTTGTCGGTATGGGCATCAGCGGCGGCGAAGAAGGCGCGCTCAACGGTGCTAGCTTGATGCCCGGCGGCACCCACGCTGCTTACGGCCTGCTAGAGCCAATTCTGGTCAAAATTGCGGCTCAAGTAGATGACGGCCCCTGCGTCACATTCATCGGCCCTGGCGGTGCCGGTCACTACGTGAAGATGGTGCACAACGGCATTGAGTACGGGGATATGCAGCTTATTGCTGAAGCCTACGATTTGCTCAAAAACGTGGCTGGACTTAACGGCCAGCAGTTGCAGGAAGTTTTTGCCGAATGGAATACCACTGACGAACTCAACTCGTTTTTGATCGAGATTACGGCTAATATTTTCAAGTACATTGACCCGGAAACTAAGCATCCGTTAGTTGAGGTGATTATGGACGCAGCCGGTCAAAAAGGGACTGGTCGCTGGACGGTGATGAGTGCTTTGGAATTGGGCGTCAGCATTCCCACAATTATCGCTGCTGTGAATGCCAGAATCATGTCTTCTTATAAAGCAGAGCGCGTCAAAGCTTCCCAAGAACTAACCGGGCCTACCGCTAAGTACGAAGGCGATACTAAAGAGTTTGTGAACAAAGTCCGGGATGCGCTTTACTGCTCGAAGATTTGCTCTTACGCGCAAGGCATGGCGCTGTTGAGCGCGGCCTCGAAGTCGTACAATTACGACCTCAGTTTGAGCGAAATTTCCCGAATTTGGAAAGGTGGCTGTATTATTCGGGCTGGATTTTTGGACAAGATTAAAACAGCTTTCAAGGACGATCCGGCGCTGCCGAATTTGCTGCTAGCACCGGAGTTCAAACAGAGCATTCTCGATCGCCAATCAGCATGGCGCGACGTTTTATCTACGGCTAGCCTGCTGGGTATCGCTGTACCGGCTTTCAGCGCGTCCCTGGACTATTTCGACAGCTACCGGCGCGAAAGATTGCCGCAAAATGTGACGCAAGCGCAGCGCGATTATTTCGGGGCTCACACCTACGAGCGCACCGACAAACCACGCGGCGAATTCTTCCACTCTGAGTGGACTCAGGCTGCTAAAGAGTC
>JANNOR010000197.1:0-37475 GCA_031399265.1 Cyanobacteria bacterium SOY_34_metabat_3
AAATTATCGAGCGCGTATTGGAACTTGAAAAAGATAAGCTATATATGAAGTCTCCCCGCTATATTAGTGATGACATTTTGAAAATCATTAAGGAAGCAATTGTATGAAGTTAATTTCAATAAGTCTGTGCAATTTTCGCCAGTTTTACGGGTCAACTCCCGAAATTAAGCTAGCCTGTGGCCCGCAAAATATTACAGTGATTCACGGTAATAACGGTGCTGGAAAAACAGCTTTGATGAATGCCTTTACTTGGGGACTTTACGGAAACCTGAGCGCGGGTTTTTTGGAAGAACAATTAGTAAATAAACGCGCTATTGCGGAAGGAAAACCGGGAAAACGAGTACCTTGTTGGGTGGAAATCGTGTTTGAACACGACAGCAAGCGCTACCAAGTGAGACGTAGTTGTGATGCTTACAAAAGTCAAAATAGTGTCGAACATACAAAAAGCGAATTGTTTATGCAAGTAGCAAAAGATGACGGTCGCTGGATGCTACCTCCCCAGCATCCTGATGATATTATAGGACGAATTTTGCCCGAAAGTTTGCATCAATATTTCTTTTTTGATGGGGAGCGAATCGAGCAAATTGTGCGGCATGATAAGAAAGCAGAAATTGCTGAAGCGACTAAGGAATTGCTGGGAGTAGAGGTTTTGAACCGCTCAGTTCGACATTTGGGAGATACTAGAAAGTCTCTAGAAACAGATTTGAGAATGATTGGTGGTTCTGAAATCAAGAAGCTTTTAAAAGATAAGCGGAAATTTCAGGAAGAACTTGAACAAATTTCACTAAAACAGGTAGAAATAGAGCAAGAATTGACTAATCAAGGTGAAGTCAAAAAAGCAATTAACGGTAATTTGATGGAACTTAGCGGTGCTGCTGAGTGGCAAAATTTGCGAGAGGAATTGGAAAAGCAGCGGAGTTTATTTAAGCAACAAATTGTTGCGGCGACCGAGGCGATGAAACGAGCAATTTCGATGCGGGGCTACGCGGTATTTATGTCGGATGCGGCGGCTGAATTTACGGCGATTGTGGGTGGTTTGCGGGAAAAAGGCGAATTGCTTTCGGGGATTCAGCGGCCGTTTTTGGAAGAGTTGTTGGCTCAGCAGCGGTGTATCTGCGGTGCCCAATTAGTGCAGGGTTCTGAAGCTTGCGAAAATGTGATGGGTTGGATGGATAAAGCGGGTGTTGGCGATGTGGAAGAAAATACTATTCGGATTAGCGATCGGGTAAATGAAATTGATAAGCAAGTGGCTGATTTTTGGGAGGAAATCGATCGCCAGCAAGGCAATATCAGCCACTCCAGGGCCGAACTTTCTCGCGTGGAAACGCAGTTAGACGATATTCACAACAAGCTGCGAAATTTTCCTAACGAGGATGTCAGCGGCTTGCAAAAGCGCTTGGATGAAATTGAGGTCAAAATTGGCGATTTGCACCGGGAGACTGGCTCTAACCAGCAGCAGATTGAGAGTTTGAATGCGTCGCTTGTGGCTTTGGACAAGCAAATCGACAAGCAGCAACTGAACGAGCAAAGGCAAGTATTGGCCCAGCGCCGGATTGCTGCGACTCAGGATGCGATCGATCGCCTAACAGAAGTGCGATCGCGCTTGGAAAAACAGTTTTGTTCTCAGCTAGAAAAGCGGGTGCAGGATATTTTCAGTCAAATTTCTTTTACTCCTTACATCCCCAAGTTGAGCGACAAATACGAACTGACGTTAGTAGAAAATACGTCGGGAAAAGAATCTTTAGTGGCTGCTTCTACGGGAGAAAATCAAATTCTCAGTTTGTCGTTTATCGGCGGCATTATTGAAGGTGTGCGCGAGTGGAGTCAAAAAAATACTTTGATGGGCCCGGATAGCAGTACCTTTCCTATTGTGATGGATTCTCCCTTTGGCAGTTTGGACGAGATTTACCGCAAGCAAATCGCGAATAAGCTGCCGAAATTGGCGAATCAATTGGTAGTTTTGGTAACTAAAACTCAGTGGCGCGGAGAAGTTGAGCGAGAAATGGAAAGCTTTACTGGCCGCGAATACGTGCTGGTGTACAATTCTCCGAAAGCTGATTGCGAAGAAGATGCGATCGAACTGGGTGGAACGCGCTATCCTTTAGTTAAGCACAGTCCGAATGAATTTGAATACACGGAAATTGTAGAGGTGGATTATGGCTTCTAGTTCGGTAATGACGCAGGTTTTGGAAACGGATGTTTGGACAAAAGCAACGTGGGAAGAGTTTCTGGCTTTTGCTGATGACTCAACTTTGGAAAAGGGCAAGTTTTATTACGATCGAGAACAAATGAGGGTAGAAATGTCACCAGTAGGGCCATTGCACGCGCGTCATAATTCAATTATCCCGTATGTAGTTATTCTGTTTGCTGCATTGAGAAATATCCGAGTAGTTCAATTTGCTAATGTCAGTTTCCGCAAAACAGGTATTCGTGAGTTTCAACCCGATCTAGCTTACTACATCGGTTCGGATTTGAGGGTTCCTCCTAATGACAGTAATTCACCTGTTGATTTAAATGTATACGATCCGCCTAATTTGATAGTGGAAATTGGGGCGTCTTCTTTTAGTGATGATTTGGGTAACAAGCGGTTGCTTTATGAAGACGCAGGAATCGGTGAATATTGGGTTGAACGTGCGAACACGCGGGAGGTGTTCGCATTTGCAATTAATGGCGGAGGGAGTGGAAGAATTCAAGAGTCGCGGGTTTTACCTGGGCTGGAATTAGCTTTGGTTGAGGAAGCTTTAAATCGGAGTTTGACGCAAGATGATGGAGAGATTAACGCTGGTTGATTCAAACTTTTAGTCAAGGTTAAAGGGGTGTTTGTGGTGGGGAAAGAGTATAATAAGTTGGTGCGCGATCGCATTCCTGAAATTATTCGAGAAAGCGGGAATGAATGCGAGGTTGCAATTTTACCAGAGGCAGAATACCGCATAGCTTTGCGAATAAAATTGATTGAAGAAGCTGCGGAAGCTGCGGAGGCTAGCGGGGATGATTTGATAGCGGAATTGGCTGATTTGTATGAGGTGATAGATGCGCTGATGCTGAGTTATGGTATTTCGGAAAATTACATTTTAAACGCACAAGCCAAGCGCCGGGAAAATAGGGGCGGTTTTGCACAAAAAATCATGCTGTTGCGGACATCTTAAATAGTTGACAATTACAAATTACAAATTACCAAATGGCTGCTAACCGGATTAGAATTGCTAAAGACAAAGCCGATTTAGTTAAATCCTTAACTTTATCCGACAACAAAACCGGGCCTTTCCAGACTTACGCCGATGTCATAGCCTTCGCCGCAGCCTTGGGAAATAAGCGGAAAAAACGATCGCCCTTGGGGGAAATTTCTAAACGAGAACCGGGTGCGATCGATCTTGATATTTTTGTATCGAGGGGTTACGATATGGCGATTAAGTTAATTGCGATCGCCGAAACCAAAAATCCTCAAATTCTGTCCCATCTCGACGCAGAATTAGAAGCAAAACGCTTGCAAATTTTTGAAGAATATGCTAATGGCGGGCTGGAAATATTGCGAGAAGAGTTTCGAGGTGCGGCCGATTATACCGATCGGCTGTTGTTGTTCTTAATTACGGAAAGGGATAAGCAAGAGCGATCGACTGAAGAATTCGATTTAAGCAAGTTCTTATTCTGAATTAACTGAAATCATGATTCATAAATATTTCAAACAAGCTGTAATTTTTTTCGCTTACAGCTACTGTGCATTCATTTTCTGCTATTTCATTCTCCGGCTGATTTTTTGGGATCGGCTGTGGGTTGTCGCTTTCATTGGCACTTTCACTCCCTTAATTTTCTTACCAACTTTATTTTTGCCTCTACTAGCATTTTCAATTATCAAAAACCGCTGGTTCTCGATTATTTCATCGATCGCCTGCATTCTACTCGCAAGCTGGCTGCACGTCAAATACTTTTCCCCCGAATCAACCAGCCTCACAGATTCCCATCCCAGCCTCAAAATATTATCGCATAATGTTGGTTGGTATACAACCAAGTCGCCAACTTTAGTTAAACTAATCGAGCAAAAACAACCAGATATAGTATTTTTACAAGAAACTGTTTGCCCGCATAGGAAAAGAGTTTTTAATGTGTTAAAAACAGACTATCCCTATCAAATAGACACTCCCCCTGTAGGAATTCTCAGCAAATATCCAATTGTATCCAGCGAAATATTGCACTTAGCCAATCATCCAGAAACGCAGCAGCGGGCTATTGTTAATTTCAACCAGCAAGAGATAGTCATTTACAATATGCAAGCAACCGGGCCGTGGGTTAAACTGTATAAAATATTGCCTTTCCTCAGAATTCCAGTTTACAAATACAAACAACGCTTTCCCGAAATTCAAGATTTAGTAAAGCGAATTCAGCAAGAAACTTTGCCAGTAATTGTCGCGGGCGATTTTAACATGACAGACGAGTCTCAAGACTACTACAGCGTGCAGAAAGTTTTGCAAGATGCTTTCCTAAAATCTGGGTTTGGGTTTGGTTTTACCTGGCCTCACGATTTCTTTGCGAAAAGAATTAACTTGAAATTAACTTATCCGGTTTGCCGCATTGATTATATTTGGCATTCAAAGGATTGGGGTGCTAAATCGAGTTCGGTTTTAGAGGCAACAGAATCCGATCATTTACCCGTAGCAGCGGAATTGATTTTGTTAAAGTAAGTCTTATAATGTATCTAAATTAAGAGATAAAATCTGGAGTTATATGTTAATATAAATATTAGGTGAAGTGATTGAATCCAATGCCTACTAATGCCCAGTTAGAGAGTTTATATCGCATCTGTTATCAACTGACGTACGCAATGCTTCAGCCGATACATCTTATTTGTGTTGACGATCGAACTCGTAACGTATATGTATTAGCTGGGTATGATGAAGAGCTTGAGTTCCAAATTTTACCTAATGGGGAGTTTGCTGATGAGCCAAGTTAACTATAATGCAATGTCGAATACTGAATTGAAACAGTATTTTCTTAAACATCGTGGAGATCGAGTCGCTTTTCAGGCGTACTTAGATAGAATCAATCAGCATCCGCTGAGGATTATTGCAAGTCCCGGCGATCCAGATTTTGATGAGAAAGTTCAAGCCGCTATTCGCCGCAAGTTAGAAGCGGCAAGAAGTCGCACCAGTTAGCAATCTAATAAAATTGAGAGGAACATCCCGTGCAAATTAACCTCACCATTTCCGATAGCCTAGAACAGCAACTTCTGGAGAAAGCTAGCCAACTCAACCTGCCCATCGAAACCCTGATTTTGGAATCGCTGCGCCAACTGTTTCAAGAAGACGAAGAAGAGCTGTCTAAAGAAGATATCCTCAACAGCCTTCGGATTGCACTTCAGGAAGTAGAAGACGGCAAAGTTCACCCCATCGCAGAACTTTGGGATGGTATTGATGTCTGAACCACCCAGCATCCAGGTTCTGTTTGCCGATCGATTCAAGCGCCAACTCCGAACCCTCGCCAAACGCTATCGCCAAATTCAAACCGACTTGCAACCCCTCCTACAGCAGTTGCAAGCAGGCGAATGTCCAGGCGATCGTATTTCTGGTACGGGCTACACCGTCTTCAAAGTAAGAGCCAAAAATAGCGACATCAGTAAAGGAAAAAGTGGAGGCTATCGCATTATTTATCAAGTCACATCCACCACTTGTTTCATCTTGCTCATCATCTATGCCAAATCTGACCAAGAAACGGTCGCCCTCGAAGAAATCAATGACATTATCGATAACTTCCGTAATCAGCAACAATCATAATTTAGCTCAGCACGGGCGGCAATCCCACCTCTTGCGGACGCACAAACCTGCTATTAAAACTAACAGCTTTATCCTCAAAAGTTCTTGCTTGGGCCACCGCTTGCCGCAAATGAGCTCGATCCATATCGTCCTCAATTCCCGCCACCAAATATACAATTAACTTCGTAGCTAACTCCTTTCCAGAAACTAGCATTCGCTTCTTGTTCGGATCGTACAAAATCCCGTACCACGCAGACTCAGGATTCTCCATGTGGCTAAATCCTTCATCCACATCGAATCTGCGGAGTTTGTCGAAAATTGATTTCAGCGAAAGTTTCTTTCTAAATGCTAGAATTCCCAAAGCATTAGCTAAAGCAACTTGACCGACTGGACGGAACAAAATATTGCCCTCGCCACCAGGTTTCTCAAAACTAAATCGGCGCAATTCTGCTGTTTCTTCGCCGCTTTCAATTCTTTGATAGCTGGGTAAAGTTGCTAAATTATCGAACAATTTCTTAAACTCTTCTATTCCTTCTTTCAGTTCCTCATCTTCCGGGCGCATGGGTATCAAACCTTTTTTTTCGGGCTTCCAATGCGGGAATTTGTATTCTAAATACCGTTCGGACATATCTTGCAGCGCTTGCAATGTTGTGAGAACTGTTGATTTAGCTGCGACTGTGGCGCTATCCCAATTGACGCGGGGATTTCTATCATCTTGCTCTTTTAATAAGGGATGGGTGACGGCAATTTTGCGGGCGCATATCGCAAATCCGTTGTCTTCATTTAATAATGCTAATTGACCCTGACTCAGCGTTACCGCCATTAGGTTAACGTGCACGAAGATCGATCGCACTCGCCGCTGCGCCTGCTGTCGTGTTTCCCCCGCCACCACAGCCGGGATAAACTCAATTCCGATTTTTTCGCGAGCTAATTTATACACTGTTTCGGGGTCAATTTGATACTCTTCTGCTAAATCTTCCAGGGTAATCGCAGCGCCGACAGGTTTTTTATTTTTGTTGTATCTTTGCAGGATTCCGGTTTTAATTAAAGTCATTAAACCTTGAACTCCCATCAGGCGATGCTGGCCATCTAAGGCAAAAACCGAAAGTTTTTGAGATACATTCAAAAGCCCTAAATTTTCGTTTTTATCAAAAGATGTGAATTCAGCGGCTGATTTGGTTGCTACGCCGTTTTTATCCCATTCCTCGGCTAGAGGATTGTCTACCCACGGGGGACTGACGACGACTAAAACTGCGGGGAATTTGTGCGATTTGCGGGCTGCTAAATATTGAGTTAAGGCTGCTTGGCGCGACCAATCTAAAGGGCGCTGGATAATTTCGTCGATGGTTTCGTCGTCGCGGACGATGTTGTTAGTTTGGAGGTCAAATTTTTGGCGGAAAAGCGGCATTTGCGAGGCGAAACGCACCCGGGAATCCAACCATTCTAGGGTGACTGAACCGATGTAGGCTTCGCTGTTTCCCATCTGGGTTTTTTGGACGAAAATGCGATCGTCCTTTCCTAAGTAATTATCTAGTAACAGTGCGATTTCTTGGCGATCGCGATTTTCTTTTTCTAAAATCTTAGTAGCGAGGTCATCCGTTGACTGGGTATTCATCGGCAGTTTTTAGATTATTAGGCTATTTTTCTACAAATATCATGAGTCAAATCTTATGTCAACTCTTGTTTTTTAAAAAGTTTTGTGAAATACTTGATTTATATAGTTGCAGCCCGAATTTATATCATAAGCCACGTAAAAAGTCAATAGGTTTTAATTTCTAATTCCCATGCCCGATGCCCCATGCCCAATGCCCAATGCCCAATTCCCAATGCCCAATTCCCCATTCCCAATTCTAAATTATGTCTACTCCTTCCTTTGAATACATCTTGCCGGTAATTCGGGGAATTCAAGCAGGTCGCGAATATTACGTATCGATGTGCCCGGTGCGTTTTTTGCCCAAATTGTTCCCCTTTGAATCCGAAGATTTGCCGCCTTCTATGCGGGCAAAACGCGCGCTTAACAAAGCTAGGATTCCTGAAATTGCTGATTATTTTGTCAAAAATTCGGGGAATTATACTTGTGGGGCGATCGCTGCTTCGATTGATGCGGATATTACTTTTGAAGCAATGGGAAATGAGGGCGAAGAACGGAAAATCGGCCGCTTGCGGGTGCCGATGGATGCTAAGTTTACGATTAATGACGGAATGCACCGCCGGGCGGCTTTTGAAATGGCTTTGCAGGAAAATCCGCAGTTAGGATACGAGACGGTGGCGCTGATTTTGTTTTTGGATATTGGGCTGGAGAATTCGCAGCAAAAGTTTGCCGATTTGAACAGTTTTCAGGTGCCTTTGGAGTCGTCGCTGAGTGTACTTTACAACCACCGGGACGATCGCGCTTTTGCGGTGAAGGCGGTTGTCAAGCAGGTTGAGGTTTTTCGGTGTTTGACTGAGATGGAGAAGGGGAGTTTGAGCGGGCGATCGCCCAAATTGTTTGCGCTAAGTGCGATCGACCGTGCTATCATGGCTTTGCTGTCTGATAGCGATCCCAAAAAACAAGCAAAACCTTCTCGTTACCGCGCTACAAAAGAGGAAAAAGAGGAAGAACTCGCTCAAAAAATACAACTGGCGGTTAGTTATTGGAATGCGGTTAGCAATTTTATTCCCGATTGGCAATTAGTGCTGCACAAGCAAGTTGCGGCAGGGGAAATGCGCCGGGATTGCGTGCACTGTCACAGTGTTGTGCTTGAGAGTTTGGGGGAAGTTGGGGCGAGTTTGATGTCTGCTTTTCCTGAGTGTTGGGAGGAACGTTTGGCCCTTTTGCGGGAGGTTGATTGGTCGATTTCTAATCCTGATTGGGAGGGTGGGATTTTGTTGAAAGGCGGGATTTCGCGATCGAGGGCTAGTGTTAGTTGGATGACTGATTATTTGAAAAAGCGGCTGGATTTGGGAACTGGAGATTCAGCACAGGCGGGACGATCGTAGATGCAGCACAGCCGAGACACCCGTGTCGCCTGCGCTCTAAGATTGTCTGTATCCGCTAGAGTCAGCTCTCATAGTCGTATTCTGTCAGTGTATTTTTACCAATTTATCGTATTCAGCCCATTTATGGACTTATTCCTAATTTTGCAGTCTATATATGGAATGGAAAGCTTGACATAAAACAATTCATGCGCTAAATTTGCGATATTACTCAATCTAGAGGCAAATATCATGATCGATGCTGCTTACCAGACATCTTTTGCCGGCAATACCAATAATGGCAAGCGTTCCAGTGCCCATGTTGTTTTGCTTCCCACCCAGCAAGATGCACAAAGTCAGGCATATGCAGACGCATCAACTTCCGGTTCCAGAGTTTTCCTCTGTCACTTATATGAGCAAGGAAAAAGAACTCATCTCACCTTTTCTTTGCCTTTTAACCTTCTGATCGAAATGGCGAGGCTGCAAACTGCTGACACTAAGAAAAACAAATCTAATGCAGAAGAATTGATTAATCGCCCCCTCATTCGATCGCACGTTGATGAGATTGCCAAATACTTACTCGAAACAGCAAACTACATCCTTCCTCCTTTTATATTTAACTCAAATACACCAATTAAAGTTTTTGCTTTTGGTACAGGAGCAGTTTTATTTGGATATGCTGTCATCCCTGCAAATGTTGAACTTTATGTTACTGATGGTCAACATCGACTCAAAGCTATTGAGAAGGCAATCCCAGAAAGACCAGAATTACGGGATGACAGCGTGACTGTTTTAGTTGTTCAAGAAGAAGATATCGATCAGATTCACCAAGATTTTGCAGATTGTGCTAAAAATAAGCCAATTCCACCCGCACTTCTAGCAGCTTTTGATGTTACGAATGTCTTATCAAAACTAACTCGTAGAATTTCTAAGGAGCTAGTAATTTTTGATGGTCGGATTGATAAAATATCAAAAACTGTGGGTAAAGACCCTTCTTACATTTTTACTATGAGTCAGCTTCGGGTGGGTATGGCTGAATTTTTAGTCGGTTCATCTCGAAAAGAAGTAATTGAATCTCGCTCTAATCAGCAAAAGAGTGAATTTATAATGCTTTTGGATAAGGCAAAAATATTCTACAAGCAATTTGCTGAGATTAATGAGGCTTGGCGATCTCTATTGCAACCAGCCTCAAAAACAGTGAATCTCGATCTATATAAATTACGACAAGAGAGAATAGATTTTAACTCTGTCGGTTTTCAAGTCATCAGCAGAGTCGGCTATTTGATATTTTTTGGCAATGAATTCAGCGAAGAGCAGCGAAATTCACTTGTTGATGCACTAGCAAAACTTGACTATCAACGCACCTCACAACTGTGGCAAAACAGTTTGGTAATTGATGATGGCAATGGGAACAAGAAAATAATTGCTCAGATGGCAGCAATAGATAAGGGTTTTAAAATTGCTGTCCGTGAGGTTGAAGCTCAGACAGGGCTTAAATTGAAATAAGTCTGGACTGCTAGTGATCTATAATAACCTAAGAATTCAAAACTTCCGTAGGCTCGTTCCTCAGACTGAATATATGAGATTCGGGCCATTCGGTTGATGATTTTGGGCAGAAACTGGGTTTCATGCCCTCTTTCTCGCTTTTTAAGGAATTGTTAATCATGACCGAAATTCAAACATCACTATTTCCTCAACGTACTGTTCCTAAGTTAATCAAGGATGTAGAAAATCTAACTCAAGAAATTCAAGATTTGTATTGTAGCGATGAAATTCCCTGGGTTTTAGGCGTATCTTTTGGAAAAGATTCGAGTGCAGTATTGCAGTTAATATGGTATGCGATCGCAGCACTGCCACTAGAAAAACGCACAAAAACAATTCATGTAATTACAACAGATACGCTGGTGGAAAATCCGATTATTTCTACCTGGGTTCGCAATTGCATTAAACAGGTTAAGCTAGCAGCTAACCAGCAAAAAATGCCTGTTGAACCCCATCTGCTTCATCCTTCCGTTCAAGAAACATTCTGGGTATGCTTAATGGGGAAAGGCTATCCAGCACCTCGAAATGGATTTCGCTGGTGTACCGATCGCATGAAAATTCAACCTGTTAACAATTTTATCCGTGAAATGGTTAGATCCCACGGTGAAACTATTGTTGTTTTAGGGACTAGAAAGGCTGAAAGCAGCAAACGCGCTGCAACAATGAAAAAGCATGAAGTAGGTAGATTGCGCGCTCGATTGAGTCCTAATTCTCGTTTGATTAACTCTCTAATTTACACTCCTATTGAAGATTGGCGCGATGATGAAGTTTGGCTGTATCTAATGCAGTATTCTAACCCTTGGGGAGGTGATAATAAAGACTTGTTTACCATGTATCGCGGTGCGACAGCAGATAACGAATGTCCTCTAGTCGTTGATACTTCTACCCCAAGTTGTGGAGATTCTCGATTTGGCTGCTGGGTTTGTACAATGGTAGATCAAGATAAATCTATGCAGGCAATGATATTGAATGATGAGGAAAAAGAATGGATGCAGCCTCTACTCGATATTCGTAACGAATTAGATATTAGAAACGATCGCCCAAAAAGAGACTTCCGACGCATCTACGGTAGAGTAGAACTGTTTGAACGCAACATGGGCGACGACACAACCTCCGTCGAACCCATCCCAGGCCCCTACACCAAATTCTGGCGGGAACACTGGCTGAGACGAGTCCTGGAAGCACAAACTCAAATACGCAAAACCGCACCTCTAGAAATGCGCGACATTACCTTAATTACCCCGGAAGAACTTAGCGAAATTCGCCGCATTTGGCTGGAACAAAAGCACGAATTTGATGACAGTTTGCCCCGGATTTACGAAGAAGTCACGGGCGAACCTTTTGAAGATTCCCGTCCCGCCGCCGAAAGAAAACTCCTCGGTAGCGACGAATGGACTGCGATCGAAGAGATTTGCAGCGAGGACAAAATGCACCTGGAATTGATGGCAAAACTCCTAGATACGGAACGCCAATACTACACGAAACCCCGCCGTAATGGGATTTATGCCGATTTGGACAAATGCTTTGAAACCAGTTCGCGATCGGAAAAAGAAGCGATTGGTAACGCCCACTATCAGCGTAATCTCAAAAAAGCCGTCGCAGATGTGAAAGTAAATCCGGCTGAGAATATTCAGCAAGTCAAGGAGGCGATCGCCCAAACCAACATTTCTGCAACCGATGCTACCGCTGATATTGCCAAACTCAAAGAAGAACTTGAAAGCAGCAGCAACGAAGACAAGCAGTTGTCTTGGGCGGATATTAAATATTCAACGCCAGATTCAGGAGGGGGAAAACGCAAAGATTAGGACAATAATGTCGATCGACCCCGATCGCGCCCACCACCTCTCATCCTATCTCAACAACATCTACAATGCAATTCCTCGAACTCGTCCTCAAAAACTTCGGCCCCTACGCAGGCATCCAAACCATCAATCTCCGGCCTGAAAAAGACGGAAATCCCTGCCCGGTAATCCTATTTGGCGGCATGAACGGCGGCGGCAAAACCACCCTCATCGATGCCATTCGCCTCGCCCTCTACGGTAGTCGCGCCCAATGTTCCACCAGAGGCAATTTAAGCTACAGCGACTTTCTCAATCAATCCATCAACCGGCACACTCCACCATTAGAAGATACCCGCGTCGAACTAACCTTTGAACAAGTCCAAGACGACAAATTAACTCAATTCAAAATTGTTAGATACTGGAAAAAACCCGACATCAAAGACAACTTAAGCATTCTTATATACAGCGAAGTAGTCAATGATTGGTGGTCGGACAAAGCGATTACTAACACCTGGGACGAATACATCGAAACCCTTTTGCCCGTCGGAATATCCAACCTATTTCTGTTTGACGGCGAACAAGTAAAAGAACTCGCAGAACTCGAAACTCCGCCGGAGTTTGTCGTCGGGGCGATTAAATCTCTGTTAGGTTTGGAACTTGCAGAACGCCTCGCAGTCGATTTAGAAATATTAGCCGGCCGCAAGCGGAAAGAGATTGCCGGCAAAAAAGACTTGGCAGCTTTAGAAAAAATCGAGGAAACTTTTCGGCAAATTACTGATGACACGGAATTAGCTAACGAAAAACAAGCTAGCTTGAAAAACGAATTAGAAAAAGCTCAAAAAAATCAGCAGCAAGCATTAGATAAATTTATTTATGAAGGCGGGAAAATTGCAGCCGATCGCAGTCAGCTAGACAGACAGCTAAACGACTACAAAAATCAGGCAGAAAAAGCCCGTCAAGCCATGATGGAATTAGCCTCAAATACGCTACCGCTAGCCCTAATTTCTCCCTTGCTAACTCAAGCAAAAACCCAAGCAGAAACAGAAGCAACTCAACACCAAGCAAAGATTGCCCAAAATGTTATCAAACAAAGAAGCGATCGCCTCCTCAACTATATCGCAGAAATCTCGTTAAATGCCCAACAGCTAGATAAAATTCAAGACTTCATCCGCCAAGAAGACCAAGAACTCGAACAGCAAGCAGGAACAGACATTCCGCCCTGGATCAACGCCGACAGCAACAGTATCCAGCAACTAGAAAACCTCCTCAGCTACCAAATCCAAGCCCAGCAAACTCTAGCCGCCAAACAAATAGAAGAAGTTACAAACATCGAATCAGAAATCGACTTCACAGACAGACAACTCGCCACCGCAGCTTCCCCCGAAGCCTACGAGAAACTAGAATTAGCAGTTAAAAATGCTCAGAAAGCAGTCGCCAACGCAGCCGCCGACTTAGAATCAGTTAACCGCCTCCTAGAAGAATTAAAAAAAGAATCAGACAAAAACCAGAAAGAACTAGAAAATTACAGTAGCGAATACATCACCATCAGAAACAGCCAACACGTCATCGCATCCATCGCCAAAGCCCAAGCGACACTCAAACTCTTTAAAGAAAAACTTACCCTCAAAAAACTCAACAAACTCGAAGTGGAAATTACCGACTGTTTCCGCTACCTGTTGCACAAAACTGACTTGGTGCACAGAGTTGCGATCGACACTGACACATTTAGCCTCTCAATTTACGATCCAGAAGGCAAACCGGTACCCAAACACAGGCTTTCCGCCGGGGAAAAACAACTGCTGGCGATCGCCTTTTTGTGGGGATTGGCCAGAGTATCAGGTAGACTGTTACCAGTGGCGATCGACACTCCGCTGGGCCGCCTCGACTCCTCCCACAGAAACAACCTCGTCGAACGCTATTTCCCCTCAGCCAGCCACCAAGTCATCCTGCTTTCTACCGACACCGAAATTAGCAAACTAGAATACGATAAGCTGCAAGAATTAGAGGCGATCGCCCATAGCTACCTCCTCAAATACGACTCTGCAAAACGCCAGACCACCGTTGAACAAGGTTATTTTTGGTAAAATATATGGTAAATATCCTACAAGCACAAGCCGTAAACCTCCGCGATCTCATCGATCAATTTGGCATTCAGTTAGTTGAAGATGAGCAATTTTTTCGCGAGTGGCAAGATGATCTACCCGAACTGACTGACTTAGACAAGCAACTTCTAGACAAAGTAAAAGTAGGTTACATCAACTTGCTAAATTACCCGCCTTTGCTAGAAAATGTGATTCGGATGGCCGTACTAGATCCGATGCTTTTTATCGGAGATTTTTACTTGACCCCATTTTATGTAAAAGCGGAAATATCTGTAGAAATTGTCAGCGAAGATGAGGGAACTATCATCCGAGGAAAGATGGATACCTTAGTATTAAAAGACCAATTTTGGGTTATGGTTATCGAATCCAAAAAAGCTGGATTTTCTATTGAAGAAGGACTTGCACAAATCCTTACTTATATGCTATGTAACCCTCACCCAAATAAACCCAGCTATGGTCTTATTAATGCTGGAGGAAGCTTCATATTTGTTAAATTGGTGAAGGCAGAAGTACCCTTATATGCTTTGTCTGACCCCTTTGATATTCGCAGACGGGGTAATGACTTGTACACGGTTCTCAAAATTATGAAGCGTTTGAGTCAATTAGTAATCTTACCAACACAGGGTTAAAAATATGGAACCACCAGTCGATCGCATCCACCTGTCCCAAACCGGCAAAGACCAACTATCCAAACTGAAACGATCGACCAAAATCGATCGCTGGAACGTTTTATGCAGGTGGGGATTTTGCCGATCGCTCGCCGAGCCCAGCATCCCATCCCCAGTACCGATTCCCAGCGACAGCAACGTAGAGTTAAGCTGGGATGTTTTTGGTGGAGATATGGCCGATATTTTGATAATCGCCCTTAAACAACGCTGTCACCAAGATAATTTGGGAACAGAAAAAGAAACTTTAGCGCAACAATTTCGCCTGCATTTGCACCGTGGAATCGGTTATTTGGCTGGAGATCCGAATATTAAGAAAATCGAAGACTTGGTGGCGATCGCCCTTTCGCCGGAAAAATTAAGAAATTAGTGGTAGGGGCGGTGCCCCCGTGCCCGCCCTCTTAGTTGACAGTTGACAGTAACAGCGGGAAAAAATGACCCACTGGCCCTTGACCTTCTCCAATATCCAAAGCATATTTCAGCGCAGTGGTAACATAATCCTTGGCTGATGTCACCGCTGCAAACAAATCTTTACCTAATGCTAAATTAGCGCAGATCGCAGCGCTTAAAGTAC
Source organism: Cyanobacteria bacterium SOY_34_metabat_3 (assembly GCA_031399265.1). Taxonomy (GTDB): domain Bacteria; phylum Cyanobacteriota; class Cyanobacteriia; order Cyanobacteriales; family Microcoleaceae; genus Microcoleus. The sequence goes on from JANNOR010000197.1 coordinate 15,364, forward strand.
AACCTGTCCCGTGAGTATTCGTAGTATCGACATTCTCAGTTTTCAACACATCCAACCGCGTACCGTCAAACCAAACATCAATTCCCCGCAAATCTCCTTTCATCCCGCCGCCTTTGACTAAAGCAGCTTTCGCACCCAAACTGTGGATTTTCTCCGCAGCTTTTCGCATATCATCGACAGAAGCAATCTCTAAACCGCTTAAAATCTCAGCCTCAAACCGATTAGGAGTGACAACAGCAGCCATTGGTATCAAAACATCTTGCAAAAATGCGATCGCCCCGTCGTCAATCAGCCGATCGCCCGATCGTGATACCATCACCGGATCGACAACCAAATTCCCCAACTTCCGACTCTCCACCTGCGAAGCCACCGCCGCCATAATCTCCCGATTCAGCAGCATCCCAGTCTTCACAGCATCCGCCCCAATATCCCCAACCACCGCCTCAATTTGAGCCGCCACAGCCTCCGCAGACAAAGCATCAACCCGCGTCACCCCCAAAGTATTTTGAGCCGTAACGCAAGTCAAAGCACTCGTACCGTGGACGCAGTGAAACGCAAAAGTCCGTAAATCAGCCTGAATCCCAGCCCCACCGCCACTATCAGATCCAGCCACAGTCAAAGCTACAGGAATCCTCGATTTCATCATCTTTTTTCCATCCATATTATCCGCGTCCATCCGCGTTCATCCGCCCCATCTGCGGTTGCAAAATTAGCTATGATTAAACCAATTGTAAAGAATTATTGCAAACAACTGTGAAACTCACCCGAATCGATCTCAACTCTTGGATCTTCCAAATTGCCGGCCAAACAATCCTCGTCGATCCCTGGCTGGTCGATCCGCTGGTATTTTACGGTCAACCTTGGCTGTTCACCGCCTACCACAACACCCCTGTCGCCTTTACCCCGCAAACCTTACCGCCGATCGACCTTATACTGATTTCCCAAGGATTAGACGACCACTGTCACAGACCAACATTGGAAAAGCTCGATCGCACAATTCCCGCAGTCGCCTCACCCACCGCCGCCAAAGTCCTCAGCAGTTTAGGCTACACCAATATCACATCTTTAGCAAATTGGCAAGAATTTAATTATCAAGAAAAGTTACAAATAACTGCCGTACCCGGAGCCGAAATCCAGCCGGGACAGGAAGAAAACGGCTATTTACTCAAAGATTTAAGCAGCGGCGAGACACTTTATTACGAACCGCATCTGCCACCCTTAGAAAAAGTTAAACAGAAAATAGACACAGTAGACGTAGCCATCGCCCCAGTCGTCGGTCAAATCTTCCCATTACTCGGACAAATCATTATGGGCCCTTCTGAAGCCCTGAAGCTTGCCCAAACCCTAAAACCTCGGTATTTCCTGCCTACAACTATGGGAGACATCCGAGCTACGGGTATTTTACCGATGTTAGTGAAGTCGATCGGCAGCATCCCCGAATTTCGCGATTTACTAGCAAAATCGGGACTTGCTACCCAACTTCTCGAACCCGAACCAGGCCAAACCCTGGAAATTTTAGATTTTAGATTTTAGATTTTAGATTTTTTAGATTTGAGATTTTAGATGCTCGATATTTTCGATTTTTTAGATGGGAGAGTGGAGATTCAATTCCAAATCCCCAATCTAAAATCCAAAATCCCCAATCTAAAATCCCAAAATCCAAAATCCAAAATCTAAAATCTAAAATCACCTCGGTGGGCGGCGGTTGCGCAGAAACTCAGGAATATCTAATCCCAAATCCTGGGGCGGTTTTGTTTTCGCATCCTGCGTCTGTTGAGCCGGAGTCACCGGCACCGTTGCAGCCCGCCAAGGAGCATTCACATTTTGCGTGCGCGAAGCCGGAGACGAGGAAACTTCCCCCGAAAAACCCGTAGCGATCACAGTAATCTTAATTTCGCCCTGAAGTCGCTCGTCAATCACCGCTCCAAAAATAATATTGGCATTCGGATCGACAACCTCGTAAATTATCTCAGCCGCCGCATTCACCTCATGCAGCGTCATGTCAGTACCGCCAGTAATGTTAAACACCACACCTCTAGCGCCTTCGATCGAGGAAGCTTCCAACAGCGGCGAAGAAATAGCCTGCATCGCAGCCTCCCTAGCCCGCGACTTGCCAGAACCCACGCCGATGCCCATCAAAGCCGAGCCTGCATCGGCCATTACAGCCCGCACGTCAGCAAAGTCAACATTCACCAAACCGGGAATCGTAATAATGTCAGAAATACCCTGAACGCCTTGGCGCAGGATATCGTCAGCTACTCGAAAAGCCTCTTGTACTGGCATTTGTTCTGAGATTACCGACAGCAGCTTGTCGTTGGGAATCACGATCAGCGTATCCACCCGGCTCTGCAAAGCCGCGATTCCTTCCTCAGCTTGGCTGGTGCGTCGCCGTCCCTCAAATGTGAAAGGCCGTGTCACGATTCCCACTGTCAAAGCGCCCATTTCCTTAGCAACTTCAGCGACAATCGGAGCCGCGCCCGTGCCCGTACCGCCGCCCATGCCGGCGGTGATAAACACCAAATCCGCATGATTCAAAGCATTAGCAACTTCGTCGCGAGATTCTTCTGCTGCCTTTTGCCCGATCGCCGGATTGCCTCCGGCACCCAAACCGCGCGTCAATTTCTGTCCGACTTGCAAGCGTTTCGGAGCATTTGAGAGAACCAGAGCTTGGGAATCGGTATTCACGCACCAAAACTCGACACCAGAAATCTCGCTAGCGATCATCCGGTTAACGGCATTGCCCCCGCCCCCGCCGACGCCAATTACTTTGATTCTGGCTGCACTGCTGGGCATGATGTCTTTGGGATTCACCATAGGATCGATATCTATACTATCTACATTTACATAATCAGACTTGCGTCTAAACGGATTGGTGGAATCTGCTGCCACCGGAAAATTTTTTACTTCTTCCGAAGGGGGACTATCTTGGTCAGACCCCTGTTTATTATTAAGCATGAGAGTCGGGGATAGTAGATTACAGCTTGTTAACTAAACGCCAATTCACAATCAACTATAGGCTAAGTTGCGCGAAAAACTAACATAGATCGAGGCTCAATGTTAGCAATCTCGGATTTTGGCGGCGACGCTAGTGCTGACTTCGCTCAAACCAGTTGTACGCAAACTAGAAGGAAAAAAATAGGTACTAGCCCCGGACGCCCCGGGCCCCTAAATAAAAATCAGATTTTTTTCCAGATGCAGACCGGTATCAAAAAACTGTGCCGATCTCAACGCCTGAGTATTTATCCTGATGTTGAAAGTTCTGTCGCCCGATCGATACCTTTACCTTCCCTTGACACAGGATCAATTCTGGGCGCGAGTTGCTGCGGGAGTTGAGCTTTCCAAACTGGGAGGGGGTTCTGGTAAATGGACGATCGGGCTCGCTGGATTTTTTAAGTCAATGTAGGCTATTTTGCTTGCAGACAACTGTTTTGGCAATTGTCGCATTCGGTCTAAAACCTGAAGTTGCTCCGCAGTCCTGGAACTGTACGGCCCCAAGTGTACTGTACCGATCTCTGTTTTCAAGATCAAGTTGTTCGGGTCTTGCCAATCTATCTCAAATACTTTCACCGTCAAGCCGCTGAGTCCTTGATAGAACTTCGGCCAAGAGGTGCGATACGCTTCCAAAGCCCCGATGACTTTTAAAGTTGGCAAAGAATGCTGAGGCTGCGTTGCCGGACTGCTGCCGGGCCCGATCAAACTATTGGCCTGCGATCGCACAGCAGCATAGCTCTCCGACGGCATCCAACCTCCGATCGCGTCCAGCCACCCCACTTTTTCCCTGTCGCTGTTGGATCGCAACACCGCAGTCGGCTGCGCCACCGCTACGGGCAACCGTTCTGCCACTTCTACAGTCAGACTCGGCGGAAACAAGTTGCGAGTCACCTTTGCTTTGGCTATAGGCCCCGTTGACTCCAGTTTTTGGGCCAGCGCCTGCGGTTGAATCCCCCACAGCGACTGCGGGTAAGACAGCGGCACCAAAGACCGCACCGCCTTATCTGACAGCCACTGATTGCCCTCTACCTTCACTTGTTCCGATCGGACTATCCACCAAGCCGGCTGGGCTATCCACCACAGCAAACCCCCGGCGATTGCGCTCGCTGCCACCATTTGCCAGACAACAGCAGCCGATCGAGCGCGCCTGCGCCGCCGCAATTCTTGGCGCCTGCGCCCTAACTCTGTTTGAGAAACCGCTCCAAAACTAGCCATCTACCTCTTGACAATTTAATGATTAAGGATTATCACAAATGCAAAATTGTTTAATTTCTCTGTCGTTGCAGCCCCGTTCACCCTACCATTTAACCAGATCCACGCAAATTTACCCACAACGAGTGCCAATATCCGTAGGATCGCTGAGCCGACACTGTAATTAAAAAAATTTAATTAAAATTCTCAATTACAGTGCCGCCCGGTTGATTGGGCGAGCGAGGTTGTTGGGGTATTTAGGGCCTTACCCCACAGGGCAAAAGGTGACAAATCAAACTAAACTCAAGGCAAGAAAGTTTAGACTTTCGATTAACTTTTTTAACTTTTATTCGGCTTCAATTGTGATCGCACTCGAATTAGACAGATTCTATAAAGCCTGCAACCCGAGCAAGACCCTTGTCGCGGGAGACCCTGGAGATTATCAATACTACATAGATTTTGGTTCCGTGCGCGGCGGCAAAATCATTGAATCTTTACAGCGGACAATTACCCGCATTTCTCCCAACGAGCCAACCTGTCAGCTATTTACTGGACATATCGGGTGCGGCAAATCTACGGAATTGTTTCGACTCAAAGCTGAGCTCGAACAAGAGGGCTTTTGTGTCGTCTACTTCGAGTCTTCCCAAGACTTAGACATGGGGGATGTAGACATCAGCGATATTTTGCTGAGCATTGCGCGCCAAGTCAGCGAAACTATGGAAGCCGCTAGAATCAAACTCAGACCGAGCTATTTTACAAATCTGTTTGCAGAAGTGGCAGAATTTTTGCAGACACCCATAGATTTGTCAGCAGAAGCGGAGTTATCTATAGGCATTGCTAGAGTTACTGCTAAAACGAAAGACTCTCCCAAACTGCGATCGCAACTCAGGCAATATCTCGAACCCCGCACCAACAGCATCTTGCAGTCGATCAACGAAGAACTCCTCGACAAAGCTAACGCCGAACTCAAGCAGCAAGGCAAAAAAGGACTCGCAGTCATCGTTGACAACCTCGATCGCCTTGACGCTTCCCTCAAACCCAGCGGGCGCACCCAGCCAGAATACTTGTTTTTAGACCGGGGCGAACAGTTGAAAAAACTCAACTGTCACGTCGTCTACACGATTCCCCTAACTTTGATTTTTTCCAACGACTTCGGCCGCCTCGCCAGTCGATTTGGAGTCAAACCCAAGGTGATGCCGATGGTACCGGTGCAAATGCGATCGGGCGACGACCACCAAGAAGGAATGGCACTGCTGCGACAGTTAGTATTAGCTAGAGCTTTCCCCACAGTTGCTCCCCTCGAACGCATCGATTTGATTACCAAAGTGTTTGACTCTCCCGAAACTTTAGACAGGCTCTGCCGCATTAGCGGCGGTCACGTTCGCAATCTACTGATGCTTTTGTATAGCTGTTTGCAGCACGAAGACCCGCCGTTCTCTAGCGAATGTCTCGAAAGCGTCATTCAAGAATACCGTGATGACCTTTTGGGAGCCATCAATGACATGGAATGGGAATTGCTGTTTCAAGTCGTAAACCGACAAAGCGTCACCGGCGAAGAAGAGTCTCAAATCTTGTTGCGGAGTATGTTTGTCTTTGAATACCGCGATCGAGAAGGTCGCTGGTTTGGCATCAATCCAGCCCTCGCAGAAACCAGAAAATATCAGGAGTGGAAGCAGCGCACTCCCTAAGCCTTTCGCCGCTAGTGACTCAGTAACTCTTTAACACCATTTCCCAAAAAGAATGCAACTGCACGCGAGTTCAAAACCGCGAGCTTCATCACTCATTCCCAATTCTTTAATCTTCAATAGACATCTCCCATAATTGTCGCTTCACAGGCAGGATGCCTGTTCTTGAATATCTTTTTCTCAGAGGTCTAATACTTCAATACGAAAATGGTATAACTTCTGATTCACCCCGGGCTAACTCCCAACTCCTACAATCGAATACACTATGCAGCCAGCGACAAAAACCGTTGGCTGATTTCTGTATTGTGTTGCAGGAGTTGGGAATATTATTGCCACGTAAAACATTGTCGCCACCAAGGACTTTCTCCCATCTCAACTCTCATATCTGCAATGTCAGACCCCGTACGTACCTATTCACCTGTTGCTCTTAGCCTCAATTAATTTCCTCGCAAACAACATCTTTTTTTACTTTTATTCTCAATTTGTGCTACAGATAATTTTTTGTTTTTTACTAATAGCTAGCCCCACTATCATTCATAAATTTAGGAATCGGCTGTTTGTGACCGAAACCATCGATACTAAAAGCTCTCAGGTTTATATATATAAAAGTAAAAATATCTTGTTCGATAACAATCTCCCAAATTTATCTATTATATCGCTTTGTTCATTTGCCCAATTCTAGAATTATACAATTCTCCAATTCACCAATTCTCCAATCTAAAATCGATGCCCATGTACCAATTTATCTGTAGCTGGGTAAAAATTTTATGGCGCGCGTTTGAATTTTTATTGTCAAGTCTCGCATTCTCTGATATTGAGAGTTATGATGTCTTCAGATTAAACCTAATGATTGTGTAAGTATTTATAGTAGAAGTACGGAAAACTACGTATTCCTACAGACATAAAGCGCTGGACAGATACGGGTATCTCTAAGTAGATACGGTTTCAGTCACGATCTGCAATCGTTAGGTAATTTATTTCTGCAACAGGGGTGCACGCATGACCGATCGGCTTAAACTACAAGAAACTGCCAGCTACAACGAGCGATCGCTCAAAACTCTGGTAAGGTCCATCGCGATGTCTCAACAGCAATTTTCGCTGATTTTGGTGCGCTGCAATTACGAGCAGTTGCGACAGCAGATAGCAGAGCGACTGCGAGAAATCTCCTCAGTTCCAATTCAAGATATCGTCCTGCCGGCATCCGTCAAAACCCTGTACACTACATTGCAAGCAAGCACGCGACCGAATGGGTCTTCGCCTGTTGATGCCGCCTCAGCTTTGATGGTATTCGGTTTAGAAACAGTAGAAGCGATCGACGAACTGATGGCCTCTACCAATCAAGTGCGAGACGAATTTCGCAAAAATTTTTCCTGTCCGGTGATTTTGTGGGTAACAGATGACATCGTGACCAAAATGATTCGTCTGGCCCCGGATTTCAAAAGTTGGGCGGCCGCCACAATTAAATTTGAAATGGCCGTTGACGAATTGATTGAGTTCCTGACTGGGCGGGCCGATACTATATTTAAAGTAGGCGAACTAAATCAAGAACTCCGCAGCAGCGCTGGAACAGGTTTTGGAACCTGCGAAACCGACTGGGAAAAACGCGCCCAAGAGCGGGAAATTATTCCCGGAGAACGGTTCCTCACCTTTAATTCAGCATCCCAACACAACTCCCTACAATCAGATGTGGGTTCCTATTCGCCTTTGAGTCCGGGTAATACGCTCGATTTGGCGATCGGCTCTTTGTCGCGCCGAGAACTAGAATTAGCTTTGAAAGATTTACAAAATCGCGGTCAAGAATTAGAACCCGCCCTCAAAGCCAGCCTGCAATTCGTTCTCGGTCGAGATTACTATGTCAGCGACCAAACCGAAACAGCTTTGATTCATTATCAAGAAAGCTTAGCATTTTGGCAGCAGCAAACCGGCAACTGGGAACTGGCAAACTGGGAACATTCCGAAAACCGATCGACACTCTCCTCCTCGTTGTTGAATCCTGTCCCCAACATCCTATTTTTAGAGAGAGAAGGCATAGTATTGTTTCATATAGCGCTATGTCACCGCTTGCAAGCAGCCAGAAATCCGGTAGCCAACCGCCAGCACTGGGAACAAGCTTGGATTAGTCTGGAACAATCTAGAAATGCTTTCTCCCTTGCCGATCGCCCGGAATTGGTAGCTGAGGTGACAGCACACCTCGGACAAGTGCTGCAACGTTTGAAAGCTTGGGGAGAGTTGCAAGCATTAGCTGAAAATTCTTTGCAGTTGCACTTCACTTACGGTACTCCCAGCCAACTAGCTCAAGATTACGGCTTTTTGGCCGAAGTTGCCCTGCAACAGTCGAGGTGGAGTCAAGCCCGCCAGCTAGCCGAGTTGGCCTTGGCGATTTTGGATCAAACGCCTAACGATTTGAGATTGCTGATTGAAGATTTAAGACTGGGGTTTGCCGGAAATTATCCAGAATTTGTCGGTACTAACGAGTCAAGTAACGATCCAAAATCTAAAATCCAACATCCCAAATCCGACAGAAGTTGCTATCTTTTGCTGTTAGCGCGAAGTTTGCGGCAGTTAAGCCAGTGGGAAGCGGCGGTTCATTCTTTGGAGTTGGCTCAAGCTCAAAGCGAGCCGAAGTACGACCCCCGACTTTACATCGATATTTTGACGGAACTGCAAGCGGTTTATTTCGAGCAGGGAGAGTATCTCAAAGCTTTTCGGATCAAAAAAACCCAAAGGTCGATCGAATATCAATACGGATTTAGAGCTTTTATCGGAGCCAGCCAGTTGCAGCAGCAGCGCCAAGCCGTAAATCCTTCGAGCCCAAGCGCCCAAAATCAAGCGGCGATCGCAGCATCGATGACAGCTTATTCCCGCCAAACAGATATCAATAGCTTGCTAGAAAGAATTAGCAGGGACGACCATAAATTAACTATTATTCACGGGCCCAGCGGAGTCGGCAAAAGTTCTCTAGTCAACGCCGGCTTAGTACCAGCTTTGAAAAATATTACTCCGGGGGCGCGCGATACCTTGCCCGTAGTAGTCAAAGTTTACACCGACTGGCTGGTGGAATTAGAAAATGCTTTGAACGGCGCGCTGTACGAGAGACAAGCCGAAGAGGAAAGGAAATTAATCGCCAAAGGAGTACAGGAAACCCACAAAAAAAGTTGCTCGGTTATCCCAGCTCGCAGCACGGAAGTCTCCTCTTTTATCATAGATCAGTTGCGCGACAATGCCGCAAATAATTTGCTGACTGTACTGATATTCGATCAATTTGAAGAGTTTTTCTTTGTTTCGACTTCAGTGGCACAAAGACAACTTTTTTATAATTTTTTGCGCTTGTTTTTGAACTTGCCTTATGTCAAGATAATTTTGTGCTTGCGCGAAGATTATTTGCACCATTTGCTAGACTGCGATCGCTTCCCCGACCTCGACGCCATTAACAATAATATTCTCGACAAAGGCATCCGCTACCAACTGCGCAGTTTTTCGATGAAAGATGCGCGGGCTGTCATCGGACACTTAACAGAACGGGCGGAATATTATTTACAGCCGGCACTGATCGATGCCTTTGTAGAAGATTTAGCAGACGAACTGCAAGAAGTGCGCCCGATCGAATTGCAGGTAGTCGGAGCGCAACTGCAAGAAGAAGGGATTACCACCTTAGCGCAATACCAGCAATTGGGCGACAATCCCAAAGCAGAATTAGTGAAGCGATCGCTCGAAGGAGTAATCTCTGACTGCGGCCCGGTTAACGAAGATGCAGCTTGGAAAATCTTGTTTTCCCTGACAGATGAAAGAGGCGTGCGGCTGATTAAAACCAAGCACGAACTCTCGTTAGTTACAGGTCAACAGCCAGCAGATGCGGCGGGCGAAACCGAATTTTCGGCGATCGGCAAGAGAGGTCGAATTTCCCTACACCGACAGCTCGCAAAAGACCCAGAAAGCGGACAAAAGAAAACCGACAACCTAGACTTAATTTTAGACATTTTAGTCGGTCACGGTTTGCTATTTTTGCTGCGGGAAGCGCCAGAAGACCGCTATCAATTGGTACACGACTATTTAGTGCGGCCGATCCGCCAAAGATTCGGCTTAGAAGCCAGACTGCACAAAGCAGAAGCCGACAAAAACATGAGTCAAGCACAGCTCTACCGAGCCAATACTTTTCTCAAACAATTGCTGGGAGTAGCAGTAATCGGCGTACTGCTGCTGACCAGTTCCACGATCGCCGCCGTAAATTTTTGGTGGCGGGCTGTGGGTCAAAAACAGCTAGCTGTCGCTCAAACTCAGCGAGCCGAAATCGGTACCCTCACCGCCGCTTCAGAAGCACTTTATTTCTCAAACAACAAATTTGACGCCATGATGGAAAGTTTGAGAGCGGGTAAAAAGTGGAGACAGCTCGAACACTCCCAAGAAATGCACATTCTCAAGGACACCGAAATTCTGATTTCTGCTGCCCTCCAGCAGGCCGTTTACGGCGTCAAAGAACGCAACCGCTTGGAGGGACACGGCGATGTAGTTTGGGGTCTGGGTTTCAGTCCTGACGGCCAAACAATAGCTTCTTCTAGCGTAGATAAAACTGTCAAACTTTGGCGGCGCGACGGCAGTTTGCTGGCAACTTTTAAAGGTCACACTAACAGCGTCGCCTGCGTCGCGTTCAGTCCCGACAACAAAACCATCGCCTCGGCAAGTTTAGATAAAACTGTCAAAATTTGGCAAACAGACGGCAGTTTGCTGACAACTTTAACGGGCCACACTAACAGCGTTACCAGTGTTGCTTTTAGCCCCGATGGGCAAACGATCGCCAGTGCATCCAGAGACAAAACTATTAAACTTTGGAAAACCGATGGTACTCTGCTGCGGACGATCGAACAACTAGCTCCCGTAAACTGGCTCAGCTTCAGCCGGGACGGCAAAATAGTCGCTGTAGCGGGCGATGACGGTACTGTGAAACTGTGGAGTTCTGACGGCAGGTTAATCGCTAATTTGTGGCACAGCGAAGACAAAAAACCCTCGAAAGTTTACACCGTCAGTTTCTCCCCCGACGGTGAAACGATCGCCAGTGCGGGTGAAGACACAACGGTGAAAATCTGGAGCATCGCTGCACTGAAACACCCAGCAACAGAAAATGCCACCCAGGCAAATAAAGGCGAACTGCTAGCAACTTTGCGGCACAGCAAATGGGTATTTGGCGTCAGTTTTTCTCCCGACGGGCAAACGCTGGCTTCTGGAGGTGCAGACGGGACTGTCAAACTCTGGAGTCTGGCCGGTGTTGGCGACAAACGCCCAACCGATGCTAGCAACATTAAACCGGAGAGCCGGTGGCTGACAACTTTTGAGGGACACGCCGATCGAGTTACTCAGGTGAGTTTTAGCCCGGATGGTAAAATCCTGGCTTCGGCAAGTTTTGACAAAACTGTCAGACTTTGGGGGCTTGATGACGTGCCGCTCAAAACCCTCGACGGACACCAAAACCGGGTGCAAAGCGTTACTTTCAGCCCCGACGGCCAAAGGCTGGCTTCTGCTTCTACGGACAAAACTATCAAACTCTGGAGCCGCACGGGAGTTTTGCTGGAAACTTTGGAAGGACACTCTCAGAGAGTCTCCAGCGTCAGTTTCAGCCCCGACGGCCAGCTACTTGCTTCTGGGAGTTACGACAAAACGGTGAAAGTCTGGAGTCTCAAACAGGATGGGGCGAGCAATATTCTGCCTTGTCCTTCGGCTCCCCTGTTCCCATGTTCGCCTTCTGTGTTGTTCACTCTCGACGGCCACGCCGACAGCGTGATGAGCGTGAGTTTTAGTCCCGATAGCGAGATTCTCGCAACGGCTAGCAAGGACAAGACTGTGAAACTCTGGACGAGAAACGGCAGGTTGATTAAGACTTTGACAGGACACAAAGGCTGGGTGACTGGGGTGACTTTCAGCCCCGACGGAGAAATGCTGGCTTCTGCGAGCGATGACGGTACTGTCAAGCTCTGGAATCGGGATGGTGGTTTGCTGAAGACTTTTGAAGGGGCTCACAACAGTTTTGTGTTGGGGGTGGCTTTTAGCCCTGACGGCAAAATGCTGGCTTCGGCGGGTTACGACAATTCGGTGAAGCTGTGGAAGGTGGATGGGACTTTGGTGGCGACGCTGCTGAAGGGTTCTAGCGACAGCGTGACTAGCGTGGGTTTTAGCCCGGATGGTTTGTTGGTTGCTTCGGGCAGTTACGATCATAAGGTGAAACTGTGGAGCCGCAGCGGGACTTTGCTGAAAACTTTGACTGGACATAAAGACAGCGTCATGAGCGTCAGTTTTAGCCCTGATGGCAAGGTTCTGGCTTCTGCTGGCAGGGATAATCGGGTGATTTTGTGGAATTTGGATCTTGATGATTTGCTGGTTCGGGGCTGCGATTGGGTGGGGGATTATTTGAGGACTAATCCTAATGTGAGCGATCGCGATCGGCGCCTCTGCGACGGGGTAGCGCCTAAATCTCAGTTTTAGTCCATTGATTGTTGATGCTTGACTGTTGACAGAATACCGATGCTCTCATCGTTCTAGGGTTGAGGCGACTGTCAGCGGCTGTTCCAAACTTTCTTCCCCGAATCTTTCCCGTTGCTCCCGGCTTCCTGTAAAGTAAATAATTGTAAAGAAATATGAGTTTTCTCTTATCCTCTGGTTAAGACCGCCAGCTAACATTCACAATTAAGACCCGGATTAGAATTTCCTATGTCACAGTTTTTTCCGCGAAGATTTCTAGTATCTGCTGCTGCATTTTTCCTGGCTTTGTCGGTGTGGGCGATCGCCCCAGCAGCCCACGCTTTCAACAACCCCGATTTGTTACCCCAAATTCAGACACCGATCATTGATTTAGCTAAAGCCCTTACGGACATTGAAGAAGAGGGATTGGCAAAAAATTTAACTGCATTTGAGGCCGAGACTGGCTGGAAACTGCGGGTGCTGACTCAGTACGATCGCACGCCCGGTTTGGCTGTCAAAAGTTATTGGGGGCTAGATAAAAAGAGCGTGTTGCTAGTTGCTGACCCACGTGGGGGCAATTTGCTCAATTTTAATGTGGGCGATGCGCTGTATCCGCTGCTGCCGCGCACTTTTTGGGTGGAACTGCAAACCCGCTACGGCAATCAGTTTTTTGTGCGGGATAATGGCGAAGATCGATCGATCATTGAATCTTTGGAGTCGATCGAAGGTTGTTTGCGCAAGGGCGGGTGTAATGTGGTTCCCGGTTTGCCCAGGGAACAATGGGTTTTGACCTTAATTAGTTCGGTGCTTGGCGGTGTGATCTGCGGGTTTGCGGCTCAGCCTCGGAAACAGGGACAGGGTGTGGCTTGGCAGTGGGCGCTGATTTTTTCGCCACTGTGGGGCATTCTGTTTCTGGCTTTCGGAGTTGGGCCTGTGGTGACTCGAACTTCGGACTGGTTGCCTTTGGCTCGGAATGTGGCCGGTTTTGCGATCGGAGCTTTGGTGGCTTTCCTGACTCCAGTGCTTGGCAAGTCTCCTTCTGAGGAATCTTAGTTAACAGTTAACAGTTGTCCGTCAACAGTCAACAGTCAACAGTCAACGAATGACAAAAAGCTGGTAAGCTGATACCTGACAACTCAGAGGCGATAGCTATCCAACAAATGGAATGGCACGTAAGCGATGCCCAGAGTCTGGGATTAATCGATAACGAAATTGGCGATCACGGTTTTTCTGCGGCGGAGTACGAAATAGTCCGCCGCGTGATCTATGCGACTGCTGATTTTGAGTACAAGTCTTTAATTAGTTTTTCCGATCAGGCTTTGCAAGCCGGGGCGGCTGCTTTGGCTGCTAGGACTACGATCGTCGTAGATGTGCCGATGGTGCAGGTGGGCATTACGCCGCAAATCCAAAGTACCTTTGCGAATCCTGTGTATTGTTCGATGGAGGCTTTGACGCGCCCTCAAAAAGAAAAGACGCGGGCTGCTTGGGGAATTGAAACTTTGGCTAAACGCTATCCTGAAGGGATTTTTGTGGTTGGCCAGGCTCAAACGGCTTTATCGGCGATCGTCGATTTGATTGAAGCTGAGGAAATTCGGCCGGCTTTGGTAATTGGGACGCCTTCTGGATTTGTTGGGGGTGACGTGGCTAAGTCGCGGCTAAACGACTCGATGATTCCTCATATTCGGATTGAGGGGCGCAAGGGATCTGCGGTGGTGGCTGTGGCGATTGTTAACGGGTTGGTGGATTTGGCTTGGCAGGCCTACGGCCAAGAGGGAAACAGTTGATTGAGAAGCCCCGGCGGTTGGAAACCGCGTCTTGTCAAATGATGTCCGCCTGCGCGGACGAATATGATATTTGAGAATAAAAAATTATTGGGTAAAATCTTCAACCCGCGCAGGCGGGTTTTGTCTGCGTAGACGCGGTTTCAACCGCCGGGTTTTATGAATAAAACTACTCGCGCTTAAGTCGGATTAATAATCAGCGGACGATCGCCTTTTTGTGCTTCTATTTTCATTGTCGCCCGTTTTTTTCTGCCTACCTTTCTTAATCTGCTGACTCATTTCCACAAACACATCTTTACGCAAAAAAGGATAGTCACTCACCCATACTTCGCGGCTGGGAATGTAAATATCTGAAACTTTGGCAATTCTGCCCAAATCTTCTTGATTTGACATAATTAACATTAAAGCAGCCTGGCCTCTGACAATTCCCTGATGATTTTTTTGCAGTGGCGCTGTGAGTGTAGTCGTAAATCCGGTTTTGTCACCGACTTCTAAGTTAATTCGCGGTTCTAAGTTGTCAACAATTACTAATTGTCCTTTTTGATTCACTGTTTCTTCTTGACTGGTGACTTCATCTGTGATGTATATATCCAAAACTCGTCCTTGCCAAAAACCGCAATATTTATATTTGCGGTATTCTGCATTCTTCAAACTTGCCCACAAAATTGGGGCCCACAGCCAGTACAAACCTGCAATCAATCCGGTAATTAAAACTAGCGGGCCGACATCGGAACCGGCGAAGTTGTAGACTATGAGTAGGAAAACTACACTTACCGCAGAGATTAACATTCGCCTTAAAAAATCGGGCGGTTTTCCCCAGATATATTTGTACTGTGCTCCGGTGGCAACGGCGGGAATGAGTTCTTGGAAGGTTTCGCGGGTTAAGGGAATTAGCATAATGGGGAATTGGGAATGGGGGACGGGGAATTGGGAATGGGGGAGTTGAGGAGTTTTTTTTTGAGATATAATCTAGATCAAGTCTTTAATTACTCATTTAATATTTCTTGTCACCTATTGAGTTTAGATAAGCATTGAGTTTCGGTGGCAATTCATCAATTATTGGTTGAATTTTTATTACTTGTTCATCTCCTAACAACTGTCTGGAATACGCCAATCTCAACCAACTGATTGTTTCATACAAAGAGCCTCTGGCAATTTTAACAAAACGCCGATTATCTTGATGATTATACCTGCCGCGTCATAAGAGCGATATTAGCACAAACACTATCGGCCGATCGTACAATTTGGTGGCCCATAGTATCTTTTGTGAAATAATCCCATTGTTTGACGATAAACCAAACCTCATTTGCTAGATTTTCTGCTAACTTGTAAACATCCAAATCCTCAAAATCCGGTCTACTCATATCTACTCTACACCCCTCAATTTCCCATCTGCAATTCCCAATTCCCCATCCCCAATTCCCAATTCCCTACAGTATTTTCTCTAAACCGTAAACGAGCGATCGCAATTCAAGGATTTTGCGTATAGACAGCAATACTCCAGGCATATAACAAGCTCGATCGCTGGTATCGTGTCGTAAAGTATAAACTTGACCGGGGCCGCCAAAAATTACCTCTTGATGGGCAATTAAACCAGGCAAACGGATGCTGTGAATCCGAATCCCTTCATCTGCCAAAGAGCCCCGAGCTCCGGGCAGTTTTTCGGTTTCCTCAACTTCTGGCAGATTGAAAGTCTTGCCCATTTCTGCTAGCATTTGGGCAGTTTGAATCGCCGTGCCGCTGGGAGCGTCGGCTTTTTGATTGTGGTGCAGCTCGATAATTTCTACGTGTTCAAAATATTGAGAAGCTGTTACAGCAGCCTGCTGGAGCAAAACCATGCCGATCGAGAAATTGGGTATAATCAAACAGCCGATGCTGGCTTTGTCAGCGAATTGGACCAAGTTTTCAATTTGCTTAGTGCTCAAGCCAGTAGTGCCGACTACCGGACGAATGCCGTAAGCTATAGCCGATCGCACGTTTTCATAAACTGACGAAGGGTGCGTAAAATCTACCATCACGCCTAACTGCTTTTCCTGAGCTGCCAATACCAGCATTCCTTGCAAGTCGTCAGTGACGGGAACTTCTAACGGGCCGCATCCGGCTAATTCCCCTGCATCGACGTTGAGGCACTCAGGAGAGCGGTCTACAGCCCCAAATAAGGTCATATCACTAGCATTGGCGATCGTCTTAATTACTTCGCGGCCCATCTTGCCGCCAGCACCGTTAACAATCACCGGAATCGGAATTTGATTCGCCATAATCTCAAAAATATCCTGAAAGTTCGATCGACTAAATTTTAACGCTTGTGGGGATTTGGTGAAACAAGGAGTGAAAGACAGGATGTACAGGCAAATCTTCAGAAACCCAGTTTTCCATCCCAGAAATACTTTGCCTGCAGTGAGTAATTAGCTTAAATCAACTCGGTTTCGGCACGACTTCTGAAAAAATTACACTCAATCTCATAATAAGCTCAATTCTGTGGGAACAGACTTGTGCTTCGCGAATTTGCACCCATATATTTTTTTCGTGACTGCCAAATTCTCTCGAAATCTTCGTTCTGTATTCTCCGCCGCCACTCGCCTCGATCTCGGTAAGTCGAAAGGGCGACGGGTGAGAATTTTGCCTGCAATGCTGGCGGGCGCGGCTGTGACGTTGCTACTGATAGGAGTCCGCAGGTTGGGATGGCTCCAAAGCTGGGAATTGGGGAGTTTTGACTCGTTAGTGCGCTTGCAGCCGGATGCCGGGCCCGACCCGCGCCTGCTGATAGTAGGCATTTCTGAGGCTGATATTCAAGCTTTGGGGCGATTTCCGGTTTCTGATGGTGCGATCGCTCAAACCTTGGCAAAACTGCAAAAGTATCAGCCAAAAGTCATTGGTTTGGACTTGTACCGGGATTTGCCTCAAGAACCGGGACACCAGGAATTGATAGCTCAACTGAAAGCGCCGAATGTGGTGGCGATCGCCAAATTGAGCGATTCTGAAAGTCCGGGAGTGCCTGCACCTCGGGGGATACCGCCCGATCGGGTCGGTTTTAACGATTTCGTGCTCGACGCTGACGGTGTTGTGCGCCGCAACTTGCTCTCGGTCTCGCAACCCGACAAGAAAACTGCTTTCTCATTTTCTGTCCAAGTGGCTTTGCTGTATCTCAAAAACAGAGTGCAGCCGGAAAATAGCCCGATTAATCCCAACCAAATCGACTGGGGCCAAGCAAAATTCTTGCCTCTGGCGCCTGACAGCGGCGGCTATGCAAATCTCGACGCCAGAGGCTACCAAATTCTGCTCAAATATCGATCGGCTCTTCAGGTGGCGCGACAAGTCAGCATCAGACAGGTATTGAACGGAGAAATTGACCCGAATTGGGTAAAGGACAAGATTGTGCTGATCGGGACGACAGCAGCCAGTACCAGAGACGTGTTTCTAACGCCCTACAGTCCCGCAAAAAGCCAAAGTCCGAAAATGCCGGGGGTGCTGCTGCACGCGCAAATGCTCAGCCAAATACTCAGTGCGGTTTTGCAGGGGCGATCGCTTTTTTGGATGTGGCCGGAATGGGCAGAAATTTTGTGGAACGGTGCTTGGGCGGTAGTCGGCGGGGCAGTCGCTTGGCGTATTGTGCACCCTGCGAGGGCGGGATTGGTTGGGGGTGCGGGGTTGATCGGGCTGTTCGGGATTAGTTTTGCAATTTTTATTGGAGGTGGGTGGGTATCGCTGGTGTCGCCAGCTTTGGGTTTGGTGGTGACTGGTGTCGGTGTAGGCGCTTACAGGAGAGTTTATGATGCTTTTCACGACTCTCTGACAGGTTTACCGAACCGGGATTTGTTTGTAGAGTTCTTGGGGCGGGCGATCGCCAATACTAAGGCCCGTCGCAGCTATCTGTTTGCGGTGCTGTTTCTGGATTTAGACAGGTTCAAGGTAATTAATGATTCTTTGGGTCATTTGGTGGGGGATCAACTGCTGATGTCCGTAGTGCTGCGGCTGAGGGCTTGTTTGGGCCGCGCAGATACTGTGGCGCGGGTGGGGGGCGATGATTTTGCGATCTTGGTGAGGAATGTTGATGTTGGGTGTGCGGTGGATTTGGCCGATCGCATTCATCAAGCTTTAATTGTGCCTTTTGAGATCGAGGGGCAGGAGGTGTTTGTGACTGCGAGCATCGGGATTGCGGTAGGGGGCGAACCTGCTCCTGCCGCCCGGGAACAGCCGGAACACTTGCTCAGGGACGCGCACACAGCGATGTACCGCGCTAAGGCTTTGGGAACGGGAAGGTATCAGGTGTTTAACGCTTCCATGCACGATTTGGCCGTGGAGAGGTTGCAGTTGGAGACAGATTTGCGGATGGCGCTGAAGCGTCGGGAGTTTTTGCTGCACTACCAGCCGTTTGTGTGTTTGGCAAGCGGGAGGATTATTGGGTTTGAGGCTTTGGTGCGCTGGCAGCACCCGCAGCGGGGTTTGATTTCGCCGATCAAGTTTATTCCGGTGGCGGAGGAAACGGGGGCGATCGTGCCGCTTGGTGAGTGGGTGTTGGAGGAGGCTTGCCGACAGTTGCGGCTGTGGGAGGGAATGTTTGATTGCGATCGACCTTTGATCATGAGTGTAAATCTATCTGGGAAGCAGTTTGCTCAGCCGGATTTGGTGGATCGTATTCAGTCAATTTTAGAAGCAACGGGTTTGAATGCTGAGAGTTTGAAGTTGGAGATTACTGAGAGTGTGGTGATGGATGATGTGGAGTCGGCGATCGCCGTTTTAAAGCACATGAAGGCGCTGAATGTCAAGTTAGGAATTGATGATTTTGGAACTGGTTATTCGTCGTTGAGTTATTTAAGTCGGTTTCCGACGGATACTTTGAAAGTGGATAAGTCGTTTGTGGGGCTAATGGAAGTGGGGAGTGAGGGGGAGAATGTGGCGATCGTGCGAACGATTGTGGCGCTAGCACACGCTTTGGGCATGGATGTGATTGCGGAGGGTGTGGAGACGGCGGCGCAGTTGGCTAAGCTAAGGGCGATCGGCTGTGAATACGGTCAAGGTTACTTTTTTGCTAAGCCGTTACCGAGTGATGATGCTACTGCTTTGATGGCTTCCGAGCCACAGTGGTAGTTGTTAGTTATGAGTTATTGTACGTTATAGCTAAAATTGAAAGTTAATCAGGTTCCCAAAGCAGCTCTTTAATCTGTTAGATGCTAAAATTAGTGCTAGGTAAACAAACATGAAGCTGAAAGAAATTGTCAGCCATCTCGTTATCGATCGTCGAAAACTAACAGAGTATGCTCTTAACTCAGATAATCCAGTCGGTAGCGATAAAGCTGTAATATTTCAGCGTCATTTAGGATTTACCCAAGAAAACTATGAATTGCTGTTAGCACAGATTTCAGCTAAAACTCTTGATGCTGAAGCAGTTTTAGGGCTAAATGACAAACACGGACAGCGCTATACTGTAGACTTGGAAATTGTGGGCGCACAGGGACAGCAGGGGATTGTCCGTACAGGTTGGATCGTAGAACCGGGTAGTAATGGGGCGAGACTGGTAACACTATTCGTTCGGAGGTAAGCACGATCGTGCCAGAATTATTTGATGTAGTCGAATTGTTAGTAACATTGCCTGAATCTAATTTACACCTAGGTGTGAGAGGGGCTATTGTAGATTGTTATGATGATGGAAATTACGAAGTAGAATTTAGCGATCGCTCTGGCGAAACGATAGCTTTGTGTAGTCTGTCTACCGAGCAGTTTTTAGTTGTTTGGAAAGCGAAAGAAAGGCGTTGGATGTCTGTGTCGGAGTTATTAGCTGCGATGGTTGGACGTTTGTCTGACGAACGTCAGATACAAGTTTTAGAGTTTGCGCGTTCCTTATCTGGGAGATAGCGAGTTTTTGTGAAGGCGATCGCTTATATCAAAAAGGCGATCGCCCTTGGTTGAGAATATGTAAGAAAGGGCGATCGCACCTCGGTTGAGTTGAGGAGATCGATCGCCCTTGGTTGAGAAAAAGGAGGAAAGGTCGATCGCGCTTTTCACTGGGAATTATTTCGGATTCGTCCAGTAAATATTCGCACCATAACCATTGGCTGTACCATTGGGAATGTTAATCCAGTAGGTGTATTCTTTGACACTGCTGTTGGTTGCCCGACCATCGCCATTAGAGTCCATGATTTTGACTTGTCGTTGACCATTAGATAGTTGACGCGACTCCATTACAATTCCAACGTGACCATATCGGACTCCACCAACAATCCCAATATCAGGGAAAGAAATAATTGCACCACGTTTTGGCAAGCCCGAACTTGTTGCAGGCCCGAAATTATTCGGGAACATTTGAGAAACCATACGAGCAGTGTCTTTACCATTACCAAAAGCACGGGGAACAGTACGTTGGTTAACAGGTAGAAAAACTTCTTGAACGTATCGAGCAATCAAAGTTACACATTGACCCCGCAAGTCAAAATAACCATCTAAGCGAGTAATGCCTACTTTGCCTTTAGCCGAGCCAAAAAATGCTTCCATACTGGGGCTTGTTCCACCTGAACCGGGATCGGGTTCTGATGGAACACCTTTAGTCACGTAGTAAGCAGCAACAAACCCGCGCTTGCCATTCACCTCGACTTCATACCAGTCATTACGATTGCCTGGTTGGTAAGTTCCACCCGTCACGATTCCCAAAATCTTGAGGTTTGTACCTTGATTGAAATTGGAAAGAATTTGAGCGCCTGTAGAAGCTGAACTCCTCAAATTGAGAGGGCCACCACCAACATTAGAGTTAACAAAACCTGATTCCGGTGGAGGTGGTGTACTAGAACCTTTGTCAACGAAGAAAGCAGCAACAAAACCGCGCTTGCCATTCACTTCAACTTCATACCAATCATTGCGGTTGCCATTACCGGTACTGTAAGTTGCGCCAGAAACCGATCGCAAAATCTTCATTTCCTTACCGACAGGTAATGCGTCAATCCGATTTTGAGAAGTGACTTGAGCCTGACTCCTCAAATTCAAAGGCACGCTACCAACCCGCGAACTGACTCGACCAATCTCGAAAGTAACAGGAGTTGGAGTAGTTACCGGAGTTGGTGTCACCGGAGTACCAGGCCCAGATTGATTACTTACTGGCAGAAGAAGCTTTTGACCAATTTGCAAACGAGTTGCATCAAAATCGGTTAATGGGGTGTTATCTGCTTTGAGAATTTCCCGCCAACGATTAGCATTTCCCAACTGTTTTTGTGCAATTGTGGAGGGAGAATCTCCTTGTTTAACCAAGTATTCGCGATAACCAGTAATCGGAGATTGTCCGGGGTTAGTAGGAGTTGGAGTCGGAGTAGGGCTAGTGCTGGCACTGCGAAGAGCATTCAAATAACGCTCAGCGATTTGTGCAATGGAACTCGCTTTATCTGTACCGTTTACAATGCGTCTGGCGTTGAAAAAGTCTTGCTTCGAGCCATTGATGTAGTTACTCAGCTCTACGCCAGTAAAAGAGCCATCGCGCATTCCTAGAACTAGAATTTTAGCTGCATTTGCCGGATCGGATGCCAAACCTGGATTGTTGATTAAATCTATACCGAGTCGCTGCGACCATTTGGCGTAGTTCGATCGACCTGTGATTTGCACGTAACCGCGTCCCTTGAAACGCTGTCCATCTCCGGGTTGGGTATTTCCTAAATCTAACCTCCCTTCATAGGCAGCACCGGATGCTATTTCTTCCATGAATCGTCCTAAAAGGGATTCGTGTTGGGCAGTTGCCAAGATGTAGGCTATTTGTCCCAAATCGGTGATGCCATTTGCTAGAGATGCAGCAATAATTCGAGGAATTGAATCGCTGGCAAACGATCGTATTGAAGATGGAGGAACGGCAAGCAGTTTGTTGATATCAAAGGGTAAGGTTGGCGTTGGTGCGGGTGTTGGTGTTGGTGTTGGTGTTGGTGTTGGTGTTGGTGTTGGTGTTGGTGTTGGTGTTGGTGTTGGTGTTGGTGTTGGTGTTGGTGTTGGTGTTGGTGTTGGTGTTGGTGTTGGTGTTGGAACAGAGCCAAGATTCTCAATGTAC
>JANNOR010000200.1:0-9652 GCA_031399265.1 Cyanobacteria bacterium SOY_34_metabat_3
ACTGAAACGGCCCAGAGTTGCTCAAATCGAGAGCTTGTCCTGAAGTTGCACTGCGAACATAGCCTAGAACACAGCCGGATTCAACGTATCGACTGATACTCGGCAGGTTGATGTCGTTCCAAATTGGCTGTACATTTTTATAGGTGAACGGGTCAGTATCCAGGTGCGGGTGATACCAACCGATGCCAAAACCGTCAGCATTGACTACGCCAGAAGTCATGAGGCGGGGTTGGTAACTCTGCACAATTAAGGAATGTTCGGGCTTGTACAGCAGAGAATCAAGTAAAATCGGCTCCCCGAGATAGCCAAGCAAACGGCACATAAAAATTTTATTGCAAATTGATTAGCATTCTAGATCATTAGCCGGCTTCTTAGCCCATCTTCAGCGCTGGGAACAGGGTTTTTTGTCGGCCGCTGCCAGCATCGCAATACAAACGGTACAGTGAAGGTAGAACGCTAGCAGCACAAGGAGACTCTTGAATGTTCCTCGATGAACTCATCCCAGTGGTCAAAGAATTGATCCAACAGCCGATCGCCTTTGCGGGCGGATTTTTTTCTGGCCTGCTTCGACTCAACCTTCACGAAGAACCCGTTAAAAGCTGGATCGACGAGCAAGCTGGTTCGACTTCCTACACTGCACCCCCAGCCGCAACCACCAACGGTACAAGCACGGGGCCTCAGTCAATCTCGATCGACTGAGCAACAGCGGACGTTGCTGATGGGACGGTATGATATCAATTCCGTCTACGCCGGAATCATATAGAGGATACGGCAGTGCCGTTTCCCTACCAAACGATCCATCGTAGGGAAACGGCACTGCCGTGTCCTGATTTCCGGTAATATTAGTGCCGAAGTTCAGCAACGCCATTAAAAAGAGTAAACTCGCCCTTTTTCATCAATATAAACTGACCTGTCTTGCTGAGTGCGGCCGTCTGACGTGGTGATGCGAACCGTCACAATGTTTGTCTGAGAGTCAACGTTATAGTCGTATTTCAAAGTTGTAGTTCCTCCTGCGACATTAATCGGAATATTAGCAATGTCTCCCGTACGGTTGCTGATGCGAACTATGATGTTTTTGTTGGCTCCGACTGCCAAGGATGACAAGCCAACACCTGATTGACCGTATTCTAGATTCAATCCCGTTTCATTTAACAGTCTGAGGGTGATGTTGCGAGTATTGTCAATCTGCGCTTGAGGTTGCCAAAATCCGGGTTTCATCCCGCCGTCAGTTGCAGGTTGAGATAATGCTGGATTGGGATGCAGACAGCCGAGGACGGCAAGTATTGCTGTGGTTGCAAGAATTTTTGATTTCATTCTTTGTACCTCCAGGTGAAGTGTTGGTGATATTTCTATCCTAGCTTTAAAATCGGATGCTAGTGCAAAGAAGTTCGGCAGCGGATTCGCTCGACGGATGTAACGGATAGGTGTAGGGACACGGCAGTGCCGTGTCCGGCGCGAGATATCGCGCCGTGTTGATACACAGGTATGGCGTTTGGCGGCTCCGAAACTGGGTTTTTGTAGGTAATAGTTTTAGATGCAGAGGTGTCTAAAAACCTGGTTTTTGAGCGGGTAGCTGCTTGCTAAAGGTATGATTGAGAGTAAAAATCGGGTTTTTGAGGTAAAGTGCGTGCGGGATTTGTTAATTGTTAATTATCGATCGAGCTGCTTCTAGGAGCAGGCGCTGTTCGGCGCGGGCGATCGCCCTGCAAGTTTGTGCAGCAGCATCGACATTGACCGAAATAGACGAAATCCCCCAGCGCACTAAGGATTCAACTGTCTCGGGATACAATGCGGTCGCGTCGCCGCAGATCGAGCAAGGAATGCCGGCGGCTTGCGCCTGTCGGATTAATTGTTCGATCGCCCTCATCACAGCTCGATCGCGCCCATTGAAACCACTTGCTACCTGTTCGGAGTTGCGGTGAATGCCTAACAGAAATTGAGTTAAATCGTTGGTGCCGATCGAAATTCCTTGAACCCCGGCTTTTACGTAATCTGGCAATAAAAATAATACCGAAGGAACTTCCGCCATAATCCACAGTTGAAACTGAGGAGGCCGATTTTTCCAAATTGTTTCTAAGCGCTGGCGGCAGTAGACAAATTCGTCAACCGATCGCACGAAAGGTAAAATTAAATTAACATTTGTATGGCCTGACTCGCAGACTTTTTTAAGTACGCACAGTTCCCAATCAAATAACTCCGGTTCAAAGGTATAACTGAAACTGCCGCCGGTGCCTGATTCCCGCAAATCGAGAGATCGGTAAAATACCGGCCGCGGCGAAACGGCTGCGGCAAATAAACTCAGGCAATCCGCCATCCGATCGACAAATTCCGATTGGCGGCCGTCTTGCAGCCAAACTTTCGGGTTTTGACAGTCCAACGCTTCCAATGCCATTAATTCCGATCGCAGCAATCCGATGCCGTCTATTGGTAGATTTTTGAGGCGGTCGATCGAACTTGTTTGACTGACATTCACTAACAATTCAGTAGCCGTTGGCGCACCCCAAACAGATTCGGCATCAGACTCAGCCCGTGCAGATTTATGCCCGGAATCGGACGATCGATCTGAGGTTGAAAATTGATAGGTGGCTATTGACATTTTGGCTGCTGTAATCTGTATGTCTGCATTGGTTGCCGTGTCTTGAAACCGGCCGCTGTCTGCTGTCTCGATCGCATCTGGTTCGGCGGTGGCAAAAACTTCTCCGCGATCGCCGTCAACCAACACTCGATCGCCGGTCTCGATCGCCCGAGTCGCCCCGACAACTCCCACAACGGCGGGAATCCCCAATTCTCTGGCTAAAATGGCGCCGTGGGCTGTCATGCCTCCTTGTTCGGCAACTACCCCAGCAGCAACTTTCAGCCAAGGCAGCCAATTCGGGTCGATGCTGCGCGCTACCAAAATGCCTCCCGCCAAGAATTGGGCGTTTTCTGGGTGGGAATCCGTCATAACTTGGGCAATTGCTTCGGCTTTTCCTGATGCTGCTGCTAAACCTCTGAGGATCGCAGGAGTTCGGGTCAAGGCGATCGGATTTTTCCGTCCGGGCGCGACTTTTTCCGCTTTCACAAGACGAATTTGAGTGAAATAAAACAGCGGCGAACCGCAGTTTGCTGTCTGGTTTAACGTCCACTCCAAGATTAAATCAGAGTCAAATTCGGCGCTTGCTTTTTTGCTTAAATCAATAATTTTTTGCAGTTGCAATTCATCTAAAACGTATTCACTTTGTGCTTCCTCTCCCAGCGCCAAAACTTCCAGACAACTGTCAGTAAAATCTGGAATTAAAAACGGAGATTCTGGAATTGAAAAAGCATTCCAATTGCCATATTGCCGTTTTTCTTGCAGTTTTTCATCGCCATTTTTTGGATTATATGCTAATGTTTTGTAACCGAGCCGCTGGAATTGAATCGCGCCTGTTTCCGGCTGCACTTGATAGTAATCGGGGATGATTTCTCCCCTAGCGAGGGAGATTCCCAAACCGCAGGTGGCTTGAATTTCCCACGCTGCACCCGCGTGAGTTTTCACCTCGCCGGAGGCGATCGCGGGGGCGATCGGCTGCACCAAAACTGCGGGGTTGATTTGCTGTATCCCCAGCCCGCAACGCTGCCAGTAAAATAGACTTCGGGCTCTGAACAGTTCTGCCCAAGCTCGTTTGAGTCCGGCCTCAATGGCTTCTGGTTCGGCGCGTACTGCGTGAGATTCGAGGATTCCGGCTGTTTTCGGGTTCCAGGAAGTCAGGTTAGGGCAAAAAATTAAGGCTTGAGGGTTTATGTTTGAGTTTGAGTTGAGTTGAGAAACAGCCGACTCTAGGGTGGAGAGCAGTGAATCTGGCAGTTTGGCGGCGAGGATTTGGTGGCGGATGCTGCGGGCGATCGATTGCAGTTGTCTGGGTTCATCGACATTCAAGTGGAGGGAAGAGTGCGGCCAGTCAGCAAACAGCGGTTCTAGCCAGTCGATCGACTCTAAAAATTGCCAAAATGTTTTAGCCGGCACGACAAAACCCGGTACGACGGGATGATTTCTCTGGAGCAAACAGCTGGAGTAAAATGCTTTTTCTCCTACTGCATCTCGGTCTGAAGGTTGAATTTTGTCTAGCCAATAGAGGTTTTTCACGCTGCGATGCTGTCCTTTGAAACTGATTTAATTTTGATAATTTTTCCCATCGATCACTTACCACAATTTTAGAATGCACAAGCAAAAATGGACGGGATTAGTCAAATCTTTTTTCAATCTATTTCTTAAGTCTAACTGTCCTCTTTGTCAGCGACCGGCCGCCGGAGAGTTTTGTCCGTATTGCAGCAAGCAACTTCAGCGATGTCAGTTAGCCGATCCGGGTCGATTTTGGGATTCGCAGCAGCGTGTTTTTGTGTGGGGCGAGTACGGCGGGACTCTGAAACGGGCGATCGCAGCTTTGAAATATGACGGGAATACCCAATTAGCCAAACCTCTCGGTGGCTGGCTGGCCGAAGCTTGGCTGAGTTTTCCCGAATTGGCTATTGACAATTTAACAGTTGTACCGATTCCCATGCACAAAGAAAAGCTCGAGGAGCGAGGTTTTAACCAGGCGGAACTTTTGGCAGAAAGTTTTTGCGAGTTGACTGGTTTGCCTTTGCAGCGGCACGGTTTGGAGCGCATCAAAAATACTCAAGCTTTATTCAGTCTGACGCGGCAGGAGAGACAAGCGGAAATGGAAAATGCTTTGAGTTTGGGAAAAGATTTTCGCCGCCGTCGCCCGCGCGATCGAGTGCTGTTAGTTGATGATATTTACACCAGCGGTACTACGGTTAAGTCGGCAATTCAAATATTGAAACAGTCTGGAATTTCGGTCTACGGAACTGTGGCACTTGCAACTCCGAATAAGGGCGATCGGTAATCTATTTTGCGTTCAGTTTAAGATATAAACGGAGGACACGGCAGTGCCGTTTCCCTACCCATTAATTGTAGGGACACGGCAGTGCCGTGTCCTGATTTCGGGTAATATTAATTCCGATGCAACCGGAATTGTTATGACAAGATTTTCTTGGAAAAACGAACCGCGAAGTCCGCGTTCGGCGAAGCCGTTCCCGTTCCCCGCAGGGGTTCCCGAAGGGTAGGGTAGGAAGACAAGAGAAGGGAGAGAGTTCAGTCTGAAAGCGGAAATTGGTTGCTGATGTTCCATCGACTGCCGTCGTGAAGCAGTAAGGTTAAGGTTGAAGCGGTAAACTCGAAAAAGATCGATCGCTCTTGAAATTCCAACCAAGCCTTTTCAAAATTCTCCTGGGTTAAATCGCTAAACGCCACAGTCATGTGCGGTACAAACGGGCGAGTCTGAGAAAGTCGATCGGCAATTCCCAAATTTTCCTCCAAATAACTCATCAAATCTTTTTGCAGTTCCAGCACTGGCGGCGATTTAACAACATCAACGTAAATGACGCGGGGCACAAAAGCAGCAAAACCTGACAGAGTAACTGGAATTGACAGCCGCCTAGCAGCAAACCCCTTCAAGCTTTCCTCTAATTTCGGAACATCCGCCGCTGGCCATTCAAAAGGAATTTGCAGCGTGATGTGCGGCGGCGAGTGCAAAGCGCGGCGGCTGTTGTAGCGATCGGCAAAATACTGTTTAATCTCAGTAATGCGCTCTTGAATATCGTCCGGCGGCACTAGAGCAATGAAAAATCGCTGTTTTGACGAGCTCATAGGATAACATCGCAGTTAAGAAAGGATGGTGGAAAATCGCAGGCTGGAGCTTATGTCCTAGCCCCGAGTGCTCATCGCCCGTTCCCAATCTAAAATATAAAATCTAAAATCCAAAATAAAAATGGCTTGGTTTGTCAAAATTGAACAAGGAATTGTCGAAAAGCCTGTCTTTGACCAGTACGTGCCAGCTCACAGAGCTTATGTCCGAGAGTTGATTTCTAAAGGACACCGAGCGAAAACTGGTTACTGGGCGCGGCGGGGCGGCGGTATGTTGATGTTTGAGGCGGGTTCGATGGATGAGGCAAGGGCGATCGTCGCTGAAGACCCGCTGGTGAAGAACGGTTGCGTTGTTTATGAAATTTATCACTGGTGTGTGGTTGAAGAATAAATAACTGTGTTATACTAACAAGTGAACTGGATCCACGCGATTCCAACGCCCAAATTTTGTCAGGACCGGAAGGTAGCAGCAACACGGGATGCTTGTAATAGGCGTGGTCTCCGGTTCACCCAGTTTTATGAGATGTAGCTCCTATGCCTGGTTTTGGAGATATTTTACAGAAAGCAGTTTACCTTGGTGTCGGGCTAGCTTCCTACGCTGGTGAAAAAGCTGGCAGCAAGTTAACTGAATTGCGTACTGAAGCCCAAAAGCTGGCAGACGAATTGGTGAAGCGCGGTGAGATGTCAACAGAAGAAGCCCGTCGCTTTGTTGATGATATGGTACAACAAGCTCAGCAGCAGCAACCGCCTGTAGAAGCCGCTGGGGACAAAAAACCGGCTGAACCTCGGCGGATTGAAATTGTTTCTGAGGAAGAAGAAGTTTCTGCAAAAGAAACTAAAGAAACCGGCGGCGTAGACAAGCTCCGCGAACAGGTGCAGAATTTACAAGACGAATTGCGGCGGCTGAAGCGGGATTGAGCAGCAAAAAGCTCGCTCCGCAAAGCATGAAGGGAACTCAGGATAATACTCTTGAGTTCCCTTTTTGAATATCTCGCCTGCCAAATGTGGACGGATGTCAGGCAATAGGTAATAGAATTGAAAGTAGGTGCGATCGCCCCGCATGAGCCTGGCTCCACCTCAGTGTTAAATATTTTGCAATAGCAAGCTGTCAAATTCATGGAAGATTGGTCTAAAGATTTTTTTGAAGTAATGGAAAATGCTGCTTCTGAAGTAGAGCATTTTTTCAGCGACATCAGCGAAGAGTTTGTCGAAATGCTTGACGTTTTGGCCAAGATTTCGGAAGAGTTTACAGAACAAGTACAAAATAACCTAATTCCTGAAGTTGACGGCTATTTACAGGAATTTGACGGTTATTTTAATGAATTTCTAGAACCGATAATTGAAATTTGTCGGGACTTTGACCCGGAGTTTAATGAGATAGATTTGTCGATGGTGACTTATGTAGACCCTTCGGCGACAGAGCACCCGGCTTGTCGCGGTTGTAGCAACTATCACGGTCAAGTTTACGGCGGCAATTTGTTGGTTTGCGCGATGCACCCTACTGGTGTTGAATCTGATGCAAGTTGTCCAGATTGGGAAGCCGACAGCGATCTGAATTTTTAGAGGGATTAATGGCTTATGGTAATGTTAATTGAATCTCCGTCAAAAATTTCTCTGGAAGAGTTTTTGCTGCTTCCAGAAACTAAGCCTGCTAGCGAGTATGTTGATGGTAAAATTTATCAGAAAGATATGCCGCAAGGAAAACACAGCACATTACAATTCGAGTTTCCATCTGTGATTAATCGACTTGGAAAACCGCAGAAGTTAGCTTATGCGTTTCCAGAATTGCGCTGTACTTTTGGTGGATGTGCTGTTGTTCCAGATATAGTAGTGTTCGAGTGGCCGCGCATTCCTCTAAGTTCTCAGGGAGAAATTGAAAATAAATTTGAAGTTGCGCCGGATTGGATAATTGAGATTTTATCACCGGATCAAAGTTCAACTCGCGTGATTAATAAGATTGTGTTTTGTCTTAAAAATAAGACTAAATTGGGTTGGCTGATTGACCCGGAAGAACGATTAGTCATTGTTTTTAAACCACAGCAGGAACCTGAGTTTAAAGAGAATGAAGATATTTTACCTGTACTTGATGTGCTGTCGGATTTGCAACTGTCGGCGGCAAATTTGTTCGAGCTGTTAAGTTTTAATTAGAAATGAGTTACAGTTAAATAAGGGTAATATTGCATCTAACGGCATTTAAAGGTGAATCACTCAACAGCAAATAATTCGCAATTTGGGTTTCCGAGAATGCCGCCAACGCTGCAATTGCGGCAGTATCAGCGAGAAGCGGTTGCTAATTGGTTTGCGAATCAGGGGCGCGGTACGCTGAAGATGGCGACTGGTAGCGGCAAGACGATTACTGCACTGGCGATCGCCACTGAATTATACCAAAAAATTAACCTGCAAGTCCTGCTAGTAATTTGCCCTTACTGCCACCTGGTGAATCAGTGGGCGCGCGAATCGCAGAAATTTGGTTTAAAACCTATTTTAGCTTTTGAAGATAGCCGTAGTTGGCAAAATAAACTGGCTGCTGGTTTGTATGAAGCTCAAGGGAGCGATTCCACATTTCTGACAATCATCACTACTAATTCTACCTTAATGGGAGATAGCTTGCGATCGCAACTGCGCTATTTCCCAGAAAAAACCCTAATAATTGGAGACGAAGTTCACAACTTAGGCGCGCCGCGTTTGGGACAAAGTTTGCCGCGCAATATTGGGCTGCGTCTCGCCCTTTCCGCCACCCCAGAAAGACATTTTGACGAACAGGGAACCGAAGCAATTTTAGATTATTTCGGCCCAATTTTGCAGCCGGAACTCACCTTAGCCGATGCCATCCGGCAAAAAGCATTAGTGCATTATTTATACTATCCCATTTTAGTAGAATTAACCGAGTCCGAAACCCGCAAATACTCCTATTTAACTAAAAAAATTGGCTGGGCGCTTTGGGGCGATGAAAAAGCAGAAGAAAACGATGCTTTAACAACTTTATTAATGCAGAGAGCTCGGTTAATTGGAGCGGCGGCAAATAAATTAACAGCGCTACGAGAATTAATGATTAACCGCCTCAATACTACACACACTTTATTTTACTGCGGTGATGGTTCAGTGGAAGGAGCGACGCGAAAAAACAATAACCGCCAACTAACAGAAACTGCTAAGTTATTGGGTTCAGAATTAGGCTATCGAGTTAATACTTATACTGCGGCGACTCCTTCAGAAGAAAGAGAAAAATTGCGCATACAATTTGAGACTGGAGAATTGCAAGGTTTAGTAGCGATTCGGTGTTTAGATGAAGGCGTTGATATTCCAGCAATTCGCAACGCTGTAATTTTAGCAAGCAGCAGCAATCCGCGCCAGTTTATTCAGCGCCGGGGACGCATTTTGCGGCCGCACCCCGGGAAGGAAAGAGCAACTTTATTTGACATGATTGTTTTACCTCCCGATTTGGGCCGCGAAACTTTAGAAGTCGAGCGCAACTTGCTGCGAAAAGAGTTAAAGCGGTTCTTGGAATTTGCCGATTTAGCCGACAATGCTGGGGAAGCTAGGGTGAAATTACTGCAAATTCAGAGACGTTACGGATTGTTAGATATTTGACATTTATTCGGGTTCGGTTTATGTTTGAGAATATATAATTATTCGATCGCAGTTTGAGTTGCTAGTTTTTAACATTTGCTAAAAATATGACACAAAATCTGAATGAAAATTTGATTGTGGCTTTTAGATATGAAGATAGTGCGATCGCAGCCGTACCGACAAGTATTTTAGCAGAAAAGCGTTCTAGTTATCAAACTCATCAGGAATTGAGCGACGTACAGGAACCGATTACTAGCGCGCCGTCGGAAGTGCGACAAATTATCGAGCGCGTATTGGAACTTGAAAAAGATAAGCTATATATGAAGTCTCCCCGCTATATTAGTGATGACATTTTGAAAATCATTAAGGAAGCAATTGTATGAAGTTAATTTCAATAAGTCTGTGCAATTTTCGCCA
>JANNOR010000201.1:0-6204 GCA_031399265.1 Cyanobacteria bacterium SOY_34_metabat_3
GCATTGGGCGGCCGACTGATGGCGGAAGCTGGCGCTACTATTTTAGGCGATACTGCGGGCATTGGTTCTATGGGAATTATAGAATCAGTGCCTTATATTTGGCCGACAATCAAAGTTCAGCAAAAAGCTAAGCAATATCTCAAAAACTTCCGCCCGGATGCAGTTGTATTGATTGATTATTTGACTCCAAATCTTGGTATTGGTAGTTATATTCGCCGCTGTTTGCCGGATTTACCTGTGGTTTGGTACATCGCACCTCAAGAATGGGTTTGCTCGATTTCTCCTCGCAATACTGAATTGATTGTCAATATTGCCGATCGCATTTTGGCGATTTTCCCCGAAGAAGCTACTTATTATCGCGCCAAAGGCTCTCAAGTCAGTTGGGTTGGTCATCCTTTGGTGGATAGAATGCAATCTGCGCCCAGTCGGGAAGTTGCCCGCAAAACTTTGGGAATTGCGCCGGAACAGGTGTCAGTTGCTCTAATCCCCGCTTCTCGAAAGCAAGAACTCAAGTACCTGATGCCGGTGATGTTTGAGGCTGCTCAAATTATTCAGGCTAAATTGCCGGAGGTTCATTTCTGGATTCCGCTTTCTCAATCCGCTTTTCGCAGCAAAATCGAAACAGCTATTGCAGATTACGGTTTGCGGGCTACTTTGCTAGAAAATCAAAATCTGGAAATCTTGGCTGCTGCCGACTTTGCGATCGCCAAATCTGGTACTGTTAACTTGGAATTAGCTTTGCTCGGCGTTCCGCAAGTTGTCGCCTACCGCGTCAGTCGCATTACGGCGATGATTGCTCGCCACCTGCTGAAATTGTCGATTCCTTTTATCTCTCCGCCCAATTTGGTGCAAATGAAGCCGATCGTCCCGGAGTTGCTGCAAGACGATGCTACTGTGGAAAATATAGTTTTTCACGCCCTGGAATTGCTGCAAAATGCCGATCGACGCCAGCAAACCTTGACGGATTATCGCCAAATGCGCGAAAGTCTGGGAGATGTCGGTGTGTGCGATCGCGCGGCTGCGGAAATAATCAAAAATGTAAGATTAAATACAGCAAATTAAAGCAATTTTGCGATTGAAATGTTATGCCAAGCTATCGGAAAAAGCGACCGATCGCTGTCGATTTATTTGCAGGCGCGGGCGGGATGACTCTGGGTTTTGAACAAGCAGGTTTTGATGTACTTGCTTCAGTCGAAATCGATCCAATTCACTGCGCTACACACGAGTTCAATTTCCCGCTGTGTTCTATTTTGTGCAAAGATGTCGCACAGTTGACGGGAGCGGAAATTCGGACAAAATCGGCGATCGGGCGACGCGAGATAGACGTAGTAATCGGCGGTTCGCCTTGTCAAGGATTCTCGATGATGGGTAAACGCGATGTGGACGACCCGCGTAATTCTCTACTTTTTCAGTTTCATCGCTTAGTTTTGGAACTCAAACCCAAGTTTTTTGTGATGGAAAATGTGCCGGGAATCACCTCGGGAAAACACAAAGAACTCCTGAATATTTTAATTAGCTCTTTTCTAAAAAAAGGCTATCAAGTAGAAGAAAACTATCAAGTTCTCAATGCCGTCAACTACGGAGTTCCACAAGCTCGCAAACGATTGTTTCTGATTGGATGCAAAAAAAAATATGAGCTGCCAAAATATCCTCAGCCAACTACTTTACTGCCAAAAATTAAAGTTCCTAAACGCTATAAAAAAGTTGATTTACCAGCGGTTCCGACAGTTTGGGATGCGATCGGAGATTTGCCGCAAGTGGAACAGTACAGCGAGTTGCTAGACCGAGATTGGGTAACGGCGGAGTACGGAAATTACAGCACCTATGCGAGTATAATGCGCGGAATCGATCGTTTGGATGATGATTATTCCTACGATCGCCAGTACGATCGGCAAATCCTCTCTTGTAGTTCGCGAACCAAACATTCTCTGGAATGTATGGAAAGGTTTCAGGCTGCCAAACACGGCGAAAAAGAGCCGATCAGCCGTTTTTACAAGCTGCATCCCGACGGAGTTTGCAACACTCTCAGGGCTGGAACTGACAGGGCTAGAGGGGCTTATACGTCGCCGAGACCGATTCACCCGATCGCCCCTCGCTGCATTACAGTCAGGGAAGCGGCGCGACTGCATTCCTATCCTGACTGGTTTAGATTTCACGTCACAAAATGGCACGGTTTTCGCCAAGTTGGAAATTCTGTACCGCCCCTATTAGCAAAAGCTGTAGCAGCGCAGATTATTGGCGCTTTGGGAATACAACCAACTAAGCCGAATTCGCAGAATTTCACATGGGGAGATGATTCGTTGCTTAAACTGAATTGGTCGGAAGCAGAACAATATTATCTAAAATCAATTTCGGTAACATCGGAATTAATATAACCCGAAATCAGGACACGGCAGTGCCGTGTCCCTACAATTAATCGAGGTAGGGAAACGGCACTGCCGTCTCCTCGCTTGTCATTCCGGCGCAGCCGGAATTGATATGATATCATTTCCGGAGAGATTCGGATTTGTATGATGTTAAATTTTGTAGGGGCGGGTTAACCAACAATAATCGCCCATAATAGACAATCTCATAAACCCGCCCCCGCCCATGCTATAAATCAATTTCAAATCTGCCTTTCAACAAATAAGCTGCCATTTGTCCTTTACCTTTGACACTAATTAAACCGCGTTTTTCAAACTGATACTTGTCTTCTATGAGTGAATAAGTTGCTTCCGAAATCTGAATTCCGTCTGGGATACCGTGAGATTCCATGCGGGAAGCGGTATTTACTGTATCTCCCCACAAATCGTAAATAAACTTTTTTGTACCGATGATTCCGGCTACGACTGGCCCGGAATGAATGCCGATGCGAATGCTGAGATTCAGGCCTAGTTCTTCTCTATATTTAGCTATGGCTTCTTGCATATCTATGGCCATTTCGGCGATCGCATCTCCGTGATCGTCTCTCGGATTTGGCAATCCGGCTACTACCATATAAGAGTCGCCAATTGTCTTAATTTTTTCTAAACCGTGCTTTTCGGCGAGTTCGTCGAACTTGGAAAATATATCGTTTAGTAAATGTACTAATTGTTTGGGCGATATTGATGATGACAACTGGGTAAAGCCAACAATGTCGGCGAACATGACGCTGACTGCTGCGAATTCGTCGGCGATTATCCCTTGTTCTTTTTTTAATCTTTCGGCGATCGCCTCTGGTAATATATTTAGCAGCAACTCCTGGGATTTTTTTTGTTCTATCTCCAGCTTTTCCAAATAATCCTGCATGGTTTGATAGGCGAGATTCCTTTCCAACAGGTGCATATAAGCTTTGGAGTGATAGCGGATTCTCGCTATGAGCTCGACTTTATCTGGCAATTTCACCACATAATCGTTAGCACCCAATGAAAATGCTTGCGCTTTGAGTTCCGCTTCTTCTTTGCTGGAGAGCACAATCATCGGAATGTCTCGCGTCAGCGAATTCGCTCGGAAAAAGCGCAGCAACTGCAATCCATCTATTTCTGGCATTACCAAATCTTGGAGGATTACTGTTGGCTTCACCTCTAATGCTTTACTAATTGCTTGAGCCGGATCGTTACAATAATAAAATTTAATATCTTTTTCATTAGCAAGCATTCGGCGCACCGCTTCGCCGATCATTTCCTGATCGTCAACCAGTAAAACTGTCACAGTGTGTTCGATCAAGCTGGATGATTGTTCGCTTTGTGAGTTTAACGGTAATTTTAAGTCAATGCTGTGACGGCTGCTCTCGAACTTGACGTTGTTGACAACTGCGCTATCTCTGGCTGTAACTGGGTTTTTTGGATTGTTTCCCCTATCCTGAAACTTCAACGTTATTAGGTTGTCGTTGAATTCTGGGCTTTCTCGTTGATTTACGGTACAACTGCGATGGAATTCAACAGCCTGGGAGTGAGTTAAGTTCATAACTAAATCGGGCAATGGCTATTGTCTCAAAAGGATGAAAACTTCTACTTGAATTTTTTTTGATTGTCCATAGCGACCCAGTGTTATTTAATTACGCTTACGTGGTGATAATACCAGGTAAAGGTAAAACATTAGCGACTCATCTTTGTAAAATATTTACAAAGCTTAGCACGCTTGGCATCGATCGCAACTGTTGCAGGCGCTAGTTTTTCGGTCAGCGGGCTGTTGTTTGGCCGGCAATTGTCAGTGAAATTACGGACAGCCCGGAGAAGATACTGCGATCGACAAAATCCCAAAACACCACCCTATAGGTAAATGATCCTCGGCGAGAGTCTCGCCCGTCATCGGCCATTGTGCTCAAGACCTTAAGCCATATGGCCCATAGGTCTGCGATAATTTCTACACTAAGTATTTCATGCAGGCTGAGCCGATCGCCTCGATCGACAAAATCTGCACGGCTGCGTCCAACTCGGCCGCCGCCTTCGGCATCCCGTAAACTACTGAACTCGCGCGGTCTTGGGCGATCGTGTGCCACCCTGCCGATCGCAAAACCTTGAGTCCTTTGGCCCCATCTTTGCCCATACCGGTTAACAGCACTGCCACACCTTTGCCCGGCCAGTATTGGGCGATACTCTCAAAAAAACTGTCTACTGAGGGACGGTAAGGATAGTCTAAAGGTTCCTTCGTATACTTAAGTGTTAGGTTGGATTGTAATACTAAGTGGTCGTTCGTTGCCGCAATGACCACCTTGCCGACTTCCAAAGGTCGATCGGGCACAGCGACACTCACCGACAAATTAGTTTTCTGACTCAGCCATTCTGCCAAACCAGGAGCAAACTCAGCATCTACGTGTTGGACGATCGCCACAGGCGCAGATAAATTGACAGGTAAAGCCGATAGCAGAGTCGCCAAAGCTTGGGGCCCGCCAGTCGAAGAGCCGATCGCCAGCAGCGGCGGAGTCAGGCATTTGGGAGTTGCGCTGCGAAATATCGAAGTCGAGTTAGTTTTGCCAATCAATCTAGCGACTTTAGAAATAGTTTTTAACAATTCCAACCCGCCGCTTTGGGAATTGCCCATCGACCCCAAAATCGGCGTATTAATCGCATCCAAAGCTCCATATCCCATAGCTTCAAACACCCTACCCGAATTACCCGTTACCGAAGATGTCACTAATAGAATCGCGCAGGGAGATTGCTTCATAATCAGGCGCGTCGCCTCAACCCCATCCATCACCGGCATGATCAAATCCATCAAAATCAAATCCGGGGTATTGCGGGCGCAATTTTCGACAGCCTCAGCCCCGTCGCCCGCTATCCAAACAATTTCATATTCCGGTACTGTCACCAAAACTCGGCGCAAGGCTTCAGCAGCAATCAATCTATCGTTGACGATCGCTATTTTCATGTTGAAATTAACCATGTTTTATTAACTTTCAGTTGTGATATCAATTCCGGTTGCACCGGAATGACTGTTGACTGTTGACTGTTGACTGTTGACTGTTTGAACAATACCGATGCAACGGAAACGGTCTGAGCTAAATATTTAATACCATATTTTGGTCTCATATCAATTCCGATTGCATCAGAATTAACATTACCCGAAATCAGGAGACTGCACGTGCCGTTTCCCTACAATTAATTTGGCGTAGGGAAACGGCACTGCCGTCTCCTCTATATTCCGGCAGCGCCGGAATTGATATCATTTTAATTTAAAAAATTAAAGTTAGATTTTTTTCAAGCCTCGCCGATTAAATCGACGACGGCATTTAACAGTGTGTCGTCGTGAAAACTGCTTTTAGTTAAATAATAATCCGCTCCCACTTCCAAACCTCTAATTCTATCTTCCTCACGGTCTTTGTAAGAAACAATAATTACCGGAATCGACTTTAAACCAGAATGATTTTTAATTTGACTTACCAGCTCGATTCCAGTCATGCGCGGCATATCAACATCAGTTATTACCAACTCAAAATTCCCCGTGCGCAGAGCATTCCAGCCGTCCATACCATTAACAGCTATCTCTACTTCATATCCTTGATTTTCTAAAAGTTTTCGCTCTACTTCTCGGACTGTAATCGAATCATCCACTACCAAAACGCGCTTGCGAGTTTTTGCTTCAGCAGTTTGTGCGGTTTGACTAACTTTTTGCAACCGAGATTCAGTCAGCAGTTTATCAGTCGATCGCACTAAATCCTCAACATCGATAATCAGCACCGGCGAACCGTCTTCCATAAAAGCAGCGGCGCTGATATCCGCAACCTTACCCAAACGCGGATCTAAA
>JANNOR010000205.1:0-9069 GCA_031399265.1 Cyanobacteria bacterium SOY_34_metabat_3
ACGCTGATAGCATTCCACCTGTTCCTGACCTTCGAGAACTGCGGCGGTACAGCTAAACAATATCCTAAAAGTTGTGGTTTTGATGCCGCCGCCGGTGCTGCCGGGACTGGCGCCGATAAACATCAGTGCGATCGTCATAAATAGCGAGGCGTCGCTCATTTTTCCAATATCAATTGTATTAAATCCCGCCGTGCGGGGCGTAACAGATTGAAACCAAGCTGCCATCACCTTTTGAGGTAAATTTAAAGGCCCGAAAGTTGCTGGATTGTTGTATTCCAGCAACAAAAATCCTAGGGTTCCTAAAATTAAAAGGACAGCCGTTGTACTGGTAACGACTTTGAAGTTCAGGGGAAAAACTGTGCAGATAGGGCTTTTTTTGAAGCGATCGCGCAGCCAGAGGTACATTTCCATAATTACTTGATAGCCGATGCCCCCAAATACGATTAAACCGGTGACTGTGAAGTTAATCACAGGCGAATTGATGTAGCCGATCAAATTATCTGAGTAGATGCTAAAACCGGCGTTGTTAAAGGAATTAACGCTGTGAAATATAGCAGACCACACACCGTCTTTAAATCCGTGTTGGGGGACGAAAACCGACATCAGCAAAAACACTCCTGTTAATTCAAACAAAAGGGTTGTTGCTAGAATTGACTTCACGAGTTGCACTACGCCGGCCAGCCCGGATTTGTCGAGAGATTGTTGCAGGGCAATTTTGTCTTTCAAGCCAAAGCGGCGGCCCAATAACAGCAGCAAGAAAGTTGTGGCTGTCATGTAGCCCAAGCCTCCTATTTGCACCAGTAAAACTAGGCACAGTTGCCCCCAAAAAGAGTAATATTTTCCGACATCGACAACCGACAATCCGGTGACGCAGACAGCGGAAGTAGAGGTAAACAGTGCTGTTATCGGATCGCTCCAAGTTCCATCCATTGTGGAAAAAGGCATCATCAGTAGACCTCTTGCGAAAGTCAAATTCACCCCCCTTAGTCCCCCCTTATTAAGGGGGGAAACAAGAATAATCTTGCTCCCTCCCCTTACTAAGGGGAGGGTTGGGGTGGGGTGCTTTGTATTTTTGCAAGAGGTCTAGTAATAGAGCACCTGCGGTGATGACGGCGAGAAAGCCCAAAGCAATGGTTCGCGAGACAGTCATTCGATTTTAGATTTTAGATTTTAGATTTTAGAGGGAACCCGCAAATCGATTCTCGGGGTTGAAATCAGGACATCTATAGTCTGGCGAATGCTGGAGACCGATCGAACTCAATCGCAAAATTCGATGACAACATTGGGAAAATAACGGTAGAATTCCTTTAATAACTTGCGATCGTGCGATGACATCAACACTTTACCAGCAAATTCAGGAACTCTACGACGCTTCTAGCGGTTTGTGGGAGCAGGTGTGGGGCGAACATATGCACCACGGTTACTACGGCCCGGATGGCAATTTGAAAAAAGAGCGCCGACAGGCTCAGATAGATTTGATCGAAGAACTGCTGGGCTGGGCTGGAGTACCGTCAGAGAAGGCACTCTGTCAACCTTACCGCATTCTGGATGTCGGTTGCGGAATTGGCGGCAGCACGCTGTATTTGACTCAAAAGTTTAGTTCGTTAGCGCAGCCCTCGAAGAGGATCGCGCAAAATAATTTAAAGTCGGACGGTGGGGTCGATCGGGTGACAGCTACCGGGATTACTCTGAGTCCGGTACAGGCTAACAGAGCAACGGAACGCGCTAAAATTGCTGGACTTGAAAGCAATGTTAACTTTTTGGTAGCAGATGCTTTGAATATGCCTTTTCCTGACGAGTCTTTTGACTTGGTTTGGTCGCTGGAGAGCGGAGAACATATGCCCGACAAAATTAAGTTTTTGCAGGAATGCTGCCGCGTGTTGAAGCCGGGAGGAACTTTAATTTTGGCAACTTGGTGTCACCGCTCGCTGGGAGAAACGGCGGGAGAATTGACAGATGCAGAGAGAAAGGAATTGGCAGAAATTTACCGGGTTTATGCTTTGCCTTACGTGATTTCTTTGCCGGAATATGAGGAAATTGTCCGCAGTTTGCCTTTGACAAGTATTCGCAGCGCTGATTGGTCAAAAGCTGTGGCTCCTTTTTGGGATGTGGTGATCGATTCTGCTTTTACTCCGAGCGCAATTTGGGGTTTGCTGACGAGCGGTTGGACGACGATTCAAGCTGCACTTGCTCTGGGATTGATGAGCCGCGGATATCAAAGTGGATTGATTCGTTTCGGGCTAATTTGTGCTGTAAAATAAAGCTGAAGGAAGAAGGAAGAAGGAAGAAGGAAGAAGGAAGAAGGAAGAATTAACTGGTTCCCAGGCTATGCCTGGGAACCAGTAACGAGTAACGAGTAACTAATAAAAATTAGGGGCAATTTAGGTTTATGAGCAACGATTCTGTTGGCAAGTCTGGGATTGAGAAAAATGACCTGATGCTGCGGTGGGCCAGAGCGTTTTGGGAGTTTTCTCGGCCGCATACAATTGTGGGGACTACGTTGAGCGTGCTAGCTTTGTATGCGATCGCCCAAAGCTCGCGGTTGTTTGTGAATCCTGTATTTTTGCCCCTAGCTTTTGCTTGGTTGGCTTGCATTTGCGGCAATATTTATATTGTGGGATTGAATCAGTTAGAAGATGTTGAAATTGATAAAATTAATAAGCCTTATTTGCCGATCGCCTCGGGAGCGTTTTCTCTAAAAACCGGGCAGTTAATTGTAGCTGCAACTGGTATTTTAGCAGTTTTGATTGCTGTTTCGCAAGGCCCGTTTTTGCTGGTGGTAGTTGGGGTGAGTTTGGCAATTGGGACTGCTTATTCTCTGCCGCCAATTCGGCTGAAGCGGTTTCCGGTTTGGGCGGCGCTGTGCATTTTTACGGTGCGGGGCGCGA
This sequence comes from Cyanobacteria bacterium SOY_34_metabat_3, assembly GCA_031399265.1. Lineage (GTDB taxonomy): Bacteria > Cyanobacteriota > Cyanobacteriia > Cyanobacteriales > Microcoleaceae > Microcoleus. The sequence goes on from JANNOR010000205.1 coordinate 2,889, forward strand.
TCGTCAATTTAGGGCTGTTTCTGCACTTTAATTGGGTGTTGGGTTTGGGAAGGGCGAAGAGCGTTTTTACGGGTTGGAGTTGGGAGAGTCTGTCTTTTGGGATTTCGGCGGAAGTTTGGGTGTTGACGGCTTTTGTGGTCGTGTTTACGTTTGCGATCGCCATTTTCAAAGATATCCCTGACATGGAAGGCGACAAGCAATACAATATTACTACGTTTACGATCGAGCTGGGGAAGCCGGCTGTCTTTAATTTATCTCGCTGGGTGTTGACGGTTTGTTATGGGGGTGCGACTTTAGCGGGAGTTGTTGTCTTGTCTAATGTTAATGTAGTATTCCTGGCAGTTTGTCATTTCGTGGCTTTGGGTTTGATGTGGTTTTGGAGTGTTAAAGTTAATTTGGATGAGCAAAAAGAAATTGCTGAGTTTTATCAGTTTATCTGGAAGTTGTTTTTCTTGGAATATCTGATTTTTCCAGCAGCTTGTTTGTTGGGGTAGAAGGAAGAAGGAAGAAGGAAGAAGGAAGAAGGAAGAGGCAAGTCGGAAGAAGGAAGGAAGGGTTAACAAATTTGAATAAGTTGGTAATTACAAGTTAGCGAACTCCCAAACAACAAAGACAACTAACTATGGCTTCTCAAAAAAAATCTCGAAAAAATGCCGAAAAATTGAGTGCAGAAGATGCTTTGAAAATAGCTTGGGAACATCACCAAGCGGGACGTTTGTTAGAAGCTGAGAATTTGTACCGGCAGATTGTAGAAGTGCATCCGGAATCTGCAAACGTGCTGTGTTTGTTGGGAATAGCGGTTAGACAGCAGGGAAAAGTTGCGGAGGCGATCGACCTTTACGATCGCGCGATCGCCCAAAACCCCGATTTTGTAGAAGCACATTTAAATAAGGCTCAGGTTTTGCTGGATACAGGCGAGTATCAAAGGGCGATCGCCAGTTACGAACAAGTCATCAAAATACAGCCAAATTCCACACTAGCATACAATAATTTGGGCTGGCTCAAACAGCAATTCGACGAAATAGACTCGGCAATTTTATATTATCAGACAGCGCTCGCGCTCGACCAAAATATGGTCGAAACAGCGCATAATTTAGCACATTTATTTAAACAAAAAAATCAATTAGACGATGCAGTAGCCTGTTACCAGCAAGCATTACAAATAAATCCGAAATTGACCCATTCACTGATCGGATTGGGAACAGTTTTGCAGGAGCAAGGTAAATTAACCGAAGCTTTCAACTGCTACCAGCAAGCGAGCGAAATAGAGCCAAAAAATCCAGAAGCTCAGAACAATGTCGGAGCATTTTACCACGAACAAGGCAATACAAAAGCAGCAATATCTCACTACCGACAAGCATTAAACTTAAAGCCGGATTTCGTGGATGCGATTAACAACCTCGCCCACGCTTTAGTCGATTTAGGAGAATTTCAAGAGGCTTTTGATTGTCACCGCCGAGCCTTGGAATTGCAGCCAGACAACGCCACCGCACACCTGGAATTAGCCTTAAGTTTGCTATTGTTCGGAGATTTTCAGCGCGGTTTTGCTGAATACGAGTGGCGGTGGCGCACTTCCCAGGTACAAGCGAGGGAATTTCAACAGCCTGTTTGGGATGGTTCGGATTTGCACGAAAAAACTATTTTACTGCACGTTGAGCAGGGTTTCGGCGATTCGATTCAGTTTATTCGCTACGTGCCAATTCTTCGCAGCCTAGGCGCTAAAGTTATGGTGGCTTGCTATCCAGAACTTATGCGGTTATTTGCGACAGTTACTGACATTGAGTATCTATCAGTCTGTTTTGAGGGTTTGCCGAAATTTGACGTTCACGTGCCGCTGATGAGTTTGCCGGGAATTTTGGGGACAACTCTGGAAACCATACCCGCAAATGTTCCTTATTTAGCTCCGCCTGCTGAGTGCAAGTTTGCACTTTCTTCTGATGCAAAATTGAAGGTGGGGATTGTTTGGGCGGGGAGTCCGAAGCGCCGTAAAGATAATCAGCGCTCTTGCAATTTGACTGATTTTATTCGATTTTTTGATGTTCCAGAAATTGCTTTTTATAGTTTACAAAAAAACTTGTCTGAGAACGATCGCACTTTGCTCAATCAGCACTTGGTGCCGGATTTGAGTCCGCATCTGAATGACTTTGCTGATACGGCTTCGGCGATATCCCAACTGGATTTAGTGATTAGTGTTGATACCTCTGTTGCACATTTGGCGGGTGCGCTGGGAAAACCGGTTTGGGTGCTGCTTTCTTTTGCTCCTGATTGGCGTTGGTTGCTCGATCGCACTGACAATCCTTGGTATCCAACTGCAAGGCTTTTCCGCCAAAGTCAGCCGGAAAATTGGCAAGAATTGTTTGAGGAAGTGCAGGCGGCTTTGAGTTTATTTGCGATCGGCAATGTTGCTAGTTATTCTGAGGATGTCGCGAAGCATCCCCTTGACTTTGGGGCCGCAATGACTGGTAATTCTACGGCTTTCGTGAATGCAGTCGAAATGACTGATATCAGGATGATTGAGGAGAGTCAACCAATAGTTGCGATCGCCAATGAAGCGTTAGCAACATTATCCGCAGTCAACAAATTGCAGGGGGCAACTAGCAGCGAGATAGAGCATTTATTGCGGCAAGCAGAACAGTTAATGGAAACAGGCGACAAGCAAGAGGCGATCGCCCTTTACGAACAAATCATATCTCTTGAGCCAAATTGCGTTCAAGCGCGGATTAATTTTGGTTTTCTCAAACAAGAAAATGGCGAGTTAGACGCAGCTATCCCGCATTATCAAGAAGCTTTAGCCTTAGATCCAAATATCCCTCAAACAGCTTACAACTTGGCGAAAATTTTTGAGGAACAAGGTCAAGTCGAAGAGGCGATCGCGCATTACGAACAAGCTCTTGTCGCCGAACCGGATTTCGTTCCCGCACTGATTAATTTAGCGGTGGCGCTGCAAGAAAAGGGCGAACTTTTAAAGGCGATCGAACTGTACCGGCGGGCGCTGGAAATTCAGCCCCATAGCTGGGAAGCTTACAACAATCTGGGAACAGTTTTGCAACATCAGGGCAATTTAGAAGAGGCGCTGGAGTATTATCACAAAGCTCTGGAATTGCTGCCGGATTTTGTGGAAGCTATCAACAATTTAGGCAGGACGTTTCTGGAAAAAGGCGCGGTGGAAGATGCAATTTCCTGCTACAGACGGGCGATTTATTTAAGTCCGAATCACGCCAGCGCTCACCTCAATTTGTCCTTGGCTTTACTGTTGGTGGGAGATTTTGAAAACGGTCTCGCCGAATACGAATGGCGCTGGGAAATTAAAGAATTTAAAACTGGTCATTCCTGTTTTTTGACAGGGCCGGAAAATGCAGTTTCAGCGAGGGAATATCGGCCGCTTTGGGATGGTTCCGATTTGCACGGAAAGACTATTTTGCTGCACGCCGAACAAGGTTTGGGCGATTCGCTTCAGTTTATCCGCTACGCTGCGATTGTTAAGCATAAGGGCGGCAAGGTAATTGTTGGCTGTTATCCGCAATTGCAGCGTTTGTTTGCGGGGGTTGAAGGGATTGATTTGCTAATAGTTAGAGGCGAGCAAATTCCGGAATTTGACGTACAAGTGCCGATGCTGAGTTTGCCCTATGTTCTCGGTACAAAGCTGGAAACAATACCGGGAAAGACTGCTTATTTGTCCGCGCCTGCAAATGCAGAATTTGCGCTTTTGCCCGATCGCAATTTGAAAGTCGGGATTGTCTGGGCGGGGAATCCCAAACACCGCAAGAATATGCAGCGTTCTTGCAATCTGAGTCAGTTTCTGCCACTTTTGGACGTTTCGGGAGTAAGTTTTTACAGCTTGCAGAAAGAGGTTTCCGATGCCGATCGCGCGCTGTTGAATGTAACGCCGATCGTCGATTTGAGTCCGCATTTTGCCGATTTGGCGGATACTGCGGCGGCGATCGCCAAACTGGATTTAGTGATTACCGTCGATACGGCTGTCGCCCATTTGGCGGGCGCTTTGGGCAAACCGGTCTGGATTTTGCTGGCGTTTTCCCCGGATTGGCGGTGGTTGCTCGATCGCGAAGATAGTCCTTGGTATCCGACGGCGCGGCTGTTTCGCCAGCATCAACGGGGCGATTGGGAGGATTTGTTCGATCAGGTGGCGCAAGCTCTGGGCGCGGTGGCTGCGACATTTGTGCCGTCGGATTCTGCGGATGCAGAGTTTCGGTTGGGCCGAGATTTGCAGCAGCAGAACCAGTTTGCGGGTGCGATCGAGTGTTACGAGCGGGCGCTACGGATCGACCCCAATTACGCGGCCGCGCACAGCAATTTAGGCGTTGTCAAACAGCACGCAGGCTTGCTCGCAGAGGCGATCGCGCACTACCGAAAAGCCCTGGAAATTGACCCGAATTTGGCGGAAACTGCGAGCAATTTGGGGAGCGCCCTCGCGGATGCAGGGGAGACAGCAGGGGCGATCGCAGAATACGAGCGGGCGCTTGCTTTGAACCCGAATTGTGCGGAAGCGCTGGTTAATTTGGGGGTGTTGCGGGAAGAGCAAGGAAATGTGGCGGAGGCTGTAAGGTGCTACGAGCAAGCGATTCAAGTTAATCCCAACTGCGCGGGGGCTTATTTGAATTTGGGAATTGCTTTGGAGGAACAAGGAGAGGAAATGGAAGCGGGCGCGAATTACGATCGCGCGATCGCCAATTACAAACGGGCGATCGAACTCGATCCAAATTGTTTCGATGCCTTGCACAACCTAGCACACTGCTCGATCCAACAAAGCCGAGTTGCAGATGCGATCGCCTATTACGATCGAGCTCTGGCGCTGCAACCGAATTTTACAGAAACCGATCTCGCTTTGGGGAGTTGGCTGTCTGGCCGCAATCGGTTAGATGAGGCTCTAGTTGTTTGCCAGCAAGCGGTTCGGGAATTGCCAGCCAGTGCGGCGGCTCGCTGCAATCTGGCAGTTGTCCTGCACAAACAGGGCAAAATTGAAGATGCGATCGCCTGCTATCAGGAAGCTTTGAGCCTGAAACCAGACTTCCCAGAAGCTTTGAACAATCTCGGCAAAGCTTTGTCAGCAGCGGGAAAAATGGCAGAGGCGATCGACTGTTACCGTCGGGCGATCGAACTCAAACCCGGTTATCTCAATCCCCTCAACAGTTTGGGAATTGCTTTGCACGATCGCGGACAATTTGCCGATGCTGTCACCTGCTACAGCGAAGCAGTTAAATTCAATGTCGCCAACCCCGAATCTCACCTAAATTTAGGTTTAGCTTTGCTGCTGGCCGGTGATTTTGCTCGCGGTTTTTCCGAGTACGAATGGCGGCTGCTGGTTCAACAAAAACAGTACCCGCAACACAATTTTCAACAGCCGCTTTGGGATGGCCAAGATTTGCAGGGAAAAACTATTTTGCTTTGCCCGGAACAGGGTTTAGGCGATGCAATTCAGTTGATCCGCTACGCAAATTTAGTCAAGCAAAAAGGCGGTAGGGTAATTGTTTGGTGTTTGCCGCACTTACAGCGCTTATTTGAACAGGTTGCGGGAATCGATCAGTTGATAGTTAATCCAGAGGATGCGCCGGATTTCCAAGTTCGCGCGCAGCTAATGAGTTTGCCGCACCTTCTGGGAACGACTTTAGAAAATATACCGGCGAATGTTCCTTATTTAGCTCCGCCGCCCGGTTTGGAGTTGAATTTAAACCAAAGTGCTAATTTGAAAGTAGGGATTGTCTGGTCGGGAAATTCCAAACATTCGCAAAATAAAGTGCGATCGTTTCCGCTAAATTTGTTGACAAAACTGTTAGATGTTCCGGGAGTGGATTTTTACAGTTTGCAAAAGGAAATGACAGCAGAAGATAGCGCTTGCTTAGAGCAAATGTCCGTCATTGATTTAAACTCAAATTTGCACGACATGGCCGATACTGCGGCAGCAATCTCGGCTCTGGATTTAGTAATTTCTGTCGATACTTCTGTCGCGCACTTGGCCGGTGCTTTGGGTAAACCAGTGTGGATTTTGCTGTGTTTTGTGCCGGATTGGCGGTGGATGTTGGAGCGTGAAGATAGTCCTTGGTATCCGACGGCGCGGCTGTTTCGTCAGTCAGCAGCGACAGATTGGGAAGGAGTTTTAGAACGGTTAGTTTTGGCGTTAAGAGAAAGAGTTTGCGAGCATCAAAAAACTGGTTCGCCAATAGAG
>JANNOR010000217.1:0-20316 GCA_031399265.1 Cyanobacteria bacterium SOY_34_metabat_3
AAAAAACGCTTTGTGTAAAATCGGGATGCCGCAGACAGTCGCCAAACTAAGTAGTTTTTCTGGCGTTGCTGATTGGGAGTATGAATTGCCTCGAAATTTAGGCAATTCATGAATTGCCCGTACGGGCAATTCATGAATTGCCCCTACTCGCTCATTTCAGGGATTCACTCGGCTAGTGAATCATACCTAAATTCAGCAACGCCGTTTTTCGATCGACTGTATCGTACATTTACTTAAAATAAAGTTTAACTTAATTATTGCAGCACTCTTGATAAGCACGGGTAGCCCTTTTCCTTACTTCACCTGGTTTTCAATCCCACAACCGCCTGCCTGCTTTGCCGCCCAGCCGCTGGTGAGTATCTTTGAGCAAGGTTGGGATGTCTAACTCTTCGGGACACCGGGGCAAACAATCGCCGCAATCGTTGCAGCGGTTGCCTTTGTTGCCGGGAAACCAGTGTCCGGCATTTTCAAACATGGCGTAGCGGTATTTGCCAAAGTCAGTCATGTCGCACCCGACGGCGAGATTTCGGAGTCGCAATACTTCGGGAATGTTGATGTTTTCCGGGCAAGGCAAACAAGCATAGCACTGGCTGCATTTGTCGGTTGCCAAACCATCGACCATCCCCGATTCTAGCCTCGCAAACGAAGCGATTTCGGCATTTGTGAGCGGAAAGTCGCGATCGGCATATTTGAGGGGTTGCTCTAATTCCGTCGGATTTGCAGCCCCCACACTGAGAGTTCCAATCCGAGTATCGCTTAATAAAAACCGATAGTTAAGCTCTAAGGGCGAGAAAGGCGAACACAATTGTGTGAGGGTTTCCGGAGGCGTGTAGAGTTGCCCTCCTTTGTCTGCTGGGGAAATGATGAAAACGCCCATATCTTTTTGCTTGGCGAGTTCAATTGCCGGGGCGTTGCGCTGAAAAAAATAGTAATAATGCAGGTTGACAAATTCAAACAAATCTGTATCGATCGCAGCCAAGATCAAATCCAGAGGGCCGTGAGTCGAAAAGCCGACGTGCCGAATGCGACCATCAGCCAGGGCTTTACGTATAGCTTTCATGCAGCCTGCGGGCGATCGTACCATCGCCAAATGTTCCCAAGTATTCAAACCGTGAATTGCCAGACAGTCGATATAGTCTAAATTCAGCCGTTTGAGGGAGGCATCGATGCAGCGTTCCATTGCAGCAGCATCCTCCGTCGGGCAGATTTTCGTGGTGACGTGGAGGCGCGATCGATCGGCAGACAACCCAGCCGATTGCAGGGCCGCGCCGAGATATTCCTCGCTGCAACCGTAACCCGCAGCCGTTTCCAGGTGATTGATGCCCGCAGACACCGCCTGTCGCACAGTCTGGCCGGCAATTTCCTCAGAAGCCAAATAGCGCATGGTTCCCAAGGAAAATACGGACAGGTGCAAATTAGTTTTGCCAAACCTTCGATAACGCATAACTGTTACGACGAAGTTTCGCCCTGGCCCAAGCCGCTTCTTTTAATCAAATCCTCTGGACGGAGGTTTGAGATAAATTCCCGGAAGGCCCGGCGTTCGGCTTCATCAGCATCTCTATCGACCGGTATCGACGCATCGGCGACGACTTCTTCCATCACCCAGATGGGGCAGTTCGTCCGCAGGGCGAGGGCGATCGCGTCGCTGGGTCGGGCATCGATTTCTTTTTTAACTTCACCCTGACGGACGATCAGCACGGCATAGAAGGTGTTATCTTGCAGCGAGTGAATCACGATTCGCTCCAAGGTAAGACTCCAGGCCTCTAGGAAATTGACCATCAAATCGTGAGTTAAAGGTCGAGGCGGCTTGTGGCCTTCGAGAGCGCTAATAATAGCCTTTGCCTGCTCCTGACCGATGTAAATAGGCAAAGCGCGTCGCTCAGTAGAGTCTCTCAATAGGACAATAGGGCTGCGCGTGGCTGCATCTAAGGCAATTCCAGCGACTTTCATTTCAATCATTCGATCGGCCTCATAGAATTAAGAAACTGCAAGGCGGTGGAGAATTTGGACATAAAGATAACCTAAATCCAGTATGACTCGATCTTCGCCTGAATCTGCAACCGATCGGGGACTGCCGATTTGAGATTTTCCATTGACAATAGGGATAGAGGGGATGGCAAAAGCTCCTCCGTCTGGTTTGTGACTGTGGTTTGATGTAAATAGGCGATCGAGTACGGAAAAATACTTATGTTTACAGGACTGATTCAATCTCTCGGAAAGCTGAAGTCGCTAGGCAACGATTACTTCCAAATTTCCTGTACCTCAAGCAACTCCTATCAGATTTTACAAGATTTAGCCATTGGCGATAGCGTAGCCGTGGATGGAATCTGTTTGACAGTCGTAGAAGTTCTGCCCCAGGGTTTTGTCGCTATCGCTTCCCCGGAAACCTTACGCCGCAGCACTCTGGGTGCATTCCCCGATGCTTGGGTGAACCTAGAAACCTCCCTGCGCGCGGGTAGCAAATTGGGCGGACATTTCGTAACGGGACACGTTGATTCGATCGGCGCTTTAGCCACATCCACCCAAACCGCCAATTCTTGGGAGATGCGGTTTGCAGCCCCAGCAACAGGCAATTCGGCATGGCAGCGTCAAATCGCACCTTACATTGTTCCCAAAGGCAGCATCGCCGTCAACGGCATCAGCTTAACCGTAGCCGATTGCGATGCTGAGGGAAACTGGTTTGAAATAGCCGTAATTCCCCACAGTTTTTCCGAGACAAACCTCAGCTATTTGCAGCCAGGAAGTTTAGTAAATTTAGAAGCAGACATTCTCGGCAAATACGTCGCCAAATTTCTCCGCAGCGGCGGCCGGCAATCCCATCCCGAGCCCTGGGAAGAAACCCCGGCCATGAACAGTTTGGGAACAATTACACCAGAATTTTTAGCAGAGCACGGATTTATGTAATCGTCAATAAAAATCGGCGTTTGAAACAGTAGAGGGCAATTCATGAATTGCCCCTACCGAAGGGTTTCCAACTAATCCGATTTAAATCCATCGGTAGGTTTCAATGTAGGGGCAATTCATGAATTGCCCTTCATAAGGGAGGGGTGACACCCTCTCTTGATTCGCCAACAGTCTCTTTCAACCGCCGGGTTTTTTCTTCTATCTCTGTGTTCTCTGCGCCCTCTGCGGTTCAAAAATTCAACTCTATTTCTCAACAAAATTGTGCTTTTGCCACAACAATCCCGCCGCAATACCCGCCTGAGAAACTAAAAACAATCCGGCAATTAATAGCTTTTGAAAGCCCGCTGCGTGGAAAAATGGATAAGTTAACAAATTCAGATAAAATGACGGATGTTGCAGTTTCCCATCAGTCGCGCATTTCGAGATAACTTGCTGAAACAAAAAAGCACCTCTACCGTAATTGAATTGCTGCTGCCAGAATTTTCGCAGAGTTAGGGCGTGGGAATGATAGACTGTAACTTCGGGAGCGTAGATTGCACCGTTGCCCGAATGCAACCACCGATCGCAAAATTCCCGGTCTTCTCCAGCCGCCAGAGAAAAAGTCGTGTCAAACCCGCCGATTTGCCCGAAAGCCTCAGCAGAAAGGGCAAAATTGTTAGAAGTGAAAAATTGCGCGCGATCGGCAATAGCATTGTAATAACTGTAAAGATAATCAATTAATTGCTGGCTGGCAGTAGAATAGATATTATCAGGCAACGCATTGACAGTTCGACCTCCGATCAAACAATTGGGTGTTTCCACAAATCGCTTTTCCAGATTTTGCAGCCAATCTGTCCCTACAGTACAGTCATCGTCTGTAAATACTAAAAATTTCCCTTCTGCGGCAAAAGCTCCAGTATTTCGCGCCTTTGCAGGGCCGGAATTTGGTTGTATCAGAAGTGTGAAATTTAGCTGCTGAAGAAAAGGGGAAATTGCAGATTCTACAGATATTTCTATGCTGTCATTGACAACAATAACTTGAAATTTATCGCGCGGATATTCCAATTCCACAAAAGACTGAAGACACGCTGCTAATTTCTCGGGGCGATTGTAAGTCGGGACAATAATTGAAAACAGAGTTTTAGCTTGGTTCATAATAACTAATAAGTTTTATTATTTCAATCGATACAGCACCGACTCCGTATTAAAATCTTTCCCAAAAACTGGTTCCAGCGGGCCCTGGGCACTTGTCAGCCAAGATAAGGCTTGTCTGGTGTATTCGTCTGTTTCAGTCAGGGGCCCGAATCCCACAGTGCTAATTTTATTCTTGCGGAGGTTGTCAATCCATGCCGGAAGTCGATCGGCTCTAAACGGCACGTATAAAACTTGTCTGTCCAAATTTTTCCCGTAAAATAGGTAGCTGCGGGAACTCAAAAAGAAGCCTATTCTTTCATTGGAAACTGTATTTTTATCGATATGCTCGTAAATGCCGCGATACAGTTCGGCGCGAGCAACATCTCGCTTTTCCCTCGCCACCCAACTAGCACTTACTATCAATGCTATGCAGGCACTGATTATCATGATGTAACTTGATTTTTTCAAAGTAGCGAGTAGATTTTTTAACCAGATTAAACTAGGATTATGCTTAGAAAAAATCCAAGCCAGCAGCAGCAATCCAATATAAAGTAATGGGTAGATTCCTAAATTTTTAAAATTTGGAGCTAATATTTTTATCACCAAATTAATGGCTTCCCCGAGATTAGATTTAAATCTGTCAATCAACCAACTCCCCCAAACAATACTGTTTCCGGTAAAGGAGGCATTTCTAATAATGTCAAAAATTGTGTTGCTAATAATACCGGAAATGCTGCTAACTAAAACAACTGCTGCAACCACTTGACTTGGAGTTTTTAGCTTAGTTGCTGTAGCTGCGGCTGCGATACCTAGCAAGCTTAAAAAGGGAAATCCGTATCTGAGATTGAAACCGAGTAAAGGGCTGAGTTGACCGATCGCCTCTCCCGCAGTACCTGACGTGTAAGGTGTAATTAAATACAGAATTCCGGTGCTAATGAGCACTACAGTTAAAATAACATTATTTTGATTTATTGTTCTATTTTTAGCTTGAATCAAAGCCAGAGGTGCTGCTAATACCTGAAGTGCGATCGCCAGAAATGGCAGTTGCAATCTAATCATGATTTGTAAGCCGAGAGTTTGCCAGTGGGAAATATTGCTGGGATTAAATTGAGCTGCTAAAGTGCTTTGCCAAATCTTGAAAAGTGGCGAAGCTGGAGGCGCTGGTATCCTAGGTGTCGGCTGCTGTACCGGAGGTGTCGGCGACGGCGGTACGGTAGGTGTTGGCTGCTGTACCGGAGGTGTTGGCGATGGTACTGGAGACGGTAAGGGAACAGGCTGTAAGGGAACTTTAATCTCGCCGCCATCGCCGACAGGATAATTGACGTGCAGCAAGTTTCTAGCATACCAAAAACCTCCTAAAAGCAAGCAGCAAGCTATGCCGCACAGCAAGAGTGGTTTGAGAAAATGGCGAATTCTAAAATTAGCAACTATAGAATTTTTATTAAGGAAGAATCTTTTAATTTCTAATATTGCGAATCCTCCTAAAAGTGAAGCTGCATAAACTATTCCCGTGATTTTAATTCCGGCTAGCATTCCTGTGCTTGCCAAAAATAGGGAGAGTTCTGAGAGCGATCGGCTGCTATGATAGGATAGTCCCAGATACAAACCTACTGTAAATATTGCAGCTAGCGGCAAGTCTGGATGGATGGTATTAACTTGGTTGAGCATCATCGGTACTGTCAATACTAAAGATGCTGCTCCCATAGCATAAATTCTGGTCGATCCAAATTTTAGGCTCAATAGATAGACGGCAGTTCCCTCAAGTACCCAGGCAATTAGCAGGGGAAAAGCTGCGAGAAAGTCTTCTCGGAAGGGGAGTATGCACAAAGCAGATAAAACGTGCCAATTGTACGGATATACTCGGGCTTGCTCGTGCTCAAAAATCCAATTTCCGGCGGGATCTAATAATGTAAGTGAATGGGTTTGATACCATCGGACGATCGCAGGTAGGTGAAACCACAATGAGTCATAATTGGTTGTGGGTTTGGTTGCGAGAGTTTCGCACAGCACAAATCCGGCAAAAGCGGCGGCAAAAATAATTAGAAATTCGGATAGGCTCGGTTGCTTGAGTTGGGGAATCTGCCACTGCGAGAACCTAAAAGCTCTGCGGTTTTTGGTATAAATCAGGATTGAGCCGATCGCACAAATCATAATTTCTGCTATAATAACCGCAGAAATATTTAGGCGATCGGCACTTCCTAAAATCAAACCAGTACAAACTTGTACAATACTCCATCCCGTCAGGAGTATCAGCAGAAAATGGGGAAATGAATAGTTACTATTTTCGTTCTGATTCTCGAAGGCAAGAGACAAGCTTAAGGGAATCGGGCCGACTGCAATAATTAGAAATAAAATTAATTCCCACAAATGCTGCGGTATTGGCATAAGCTGCAATTTACCAATTTTTATTGCTTTTCGTAGTTACAGAAAAAGCCTGATAACGAGAAAAAGCAACGAGATTGCGTGTTCATTGTACCAAACATCAATTTTTGGCGTTGCTGAATTTAGGTATGATTCACTCGCTTAGGCAATCACCGAAATTTAGAGTAGGGGCAATTCATGAATTGCCAGTACGGGCAATTCATGAATTGCCCCTATTTCGGAGACAAATCATAAACTCCCAATTTTTCTGCGGGTTGGCTGTTCGCTCGCCCCACCAAAAATTAATCCAGCCAATGCTCAATTTTTACCTGCTAGCTTGCTTCTGAGTTTTGGGCTTGACGGCTTCGGGAGCTTTCGGCTTAGAAGTATCACCTTTAGTGAGTTCCGGGAATGGCGGCTGGAGGTTGTGAACTTCGATGTCCATTCCCAGCGGCAGAGGTGGAAGCTGGGGGAGATCGTTTTCCAAATCCTTGAGTCCCTTAGCGCTTTGTATTTCCACCATTTTAGGCATTTGAGGTACTTTGGCGGTTTCCAAAGTGCCGATCGCTCTTGCCAAAGCGAATTCTAGCTGAGAACCGGGGTCGATCGCCACCCAACCTTTGTCTGTCATTTGCCGGATCTCGAAGTGGAGGTGAGGCCCTGTAGACATTCCCGTACTACCGACGCGGCCGATAGTATCTCCCTGTTTCACAATTTCTCCCGGTTTCACAAACAGTTCCGAAAGGTGGGCGTAGAGAGTTTCCTGAGAATTTTTTTTGTGATTCAGGACTACCGTCAAACCGTAGCCGCCCAACCAATCGGCAATTGCAACTTGACCTGCATAGGCGGCAAGTACGGGCGTTCCCATCGGCGCGCCCAAGTCTGTTCCGGTGTGAAACCTGCCGGAGCCTGTAACCGGATGAGTCCGCCATCCAAAGGGCGAAGTAATGTCCGCAGCAATAGATAGCGGAAACAGCAGGCTGCTGTTGCCATTTCCGGGGAGGCCGGCAGGACGCGGTGTGAGATTGTAGTAAGCAAAACCTGTATTGCTACCGCTGCTGACACTAACCGCACCGACTTGAATCGGGCCGAGTCCCATGCTGGGAGGTGGTTCGCTACTGTAAGATGCAGGGTTGACCGAGTATCCCGCGTTAGCTGAGTATCCAGCGTCGGCCGAGTAACCGGGTGCATAAGCAGATTCTGCTGGCGCTGGGGGGTTTGAACTCCCCCAAACCTGGTTGCCTATTTTTTGAACGGCTTGACCGACTTGACTGACGGGATTGGGGCTGCTATTTCCGGCAACTGTTCCCCGAACGTTGCTCGGAAGGCTTCCCGGAACGTTCCGGGGAAGGTTTTCTGGCAGATTTCTAGGAGGAGGGGTTGCAATATATGAGTCGCGGGCGATCGGACTTTCCGGCTTGTTGGGTGCTGCATCGGCCGTCACTGGCTCGGAAACCGCCTGCGGTGCGCACAAACCGCCAACTCCTTCGCAGCCGGTCGATCGTTCTGCAAATTCTATTCTTGTAGGCGCTTCGTACTCGCTGGTTGCGCCAGCGCTGTAATCTGTTTGGTCGCTGTAAGCGTTGGCTGGGTTAACTGGCGCTTCAAAAGGAGGCTCCTGGGCCGTTGCTTCTGGTAGGGGAATCAGCGCGGGTTCCGGCAGATAATAGGCTGGAGGTGCTTCGGTGGCGTACTCTGGCTCGCGCGGCCTAATTTCTGCCTGGGGCGCAGAGTATGGTTCTGGCTGCACTTGGCGGGCTGCTGGTTCCGGGGGCGCCAGAGGAGCTTCAAACAGTGGCTGGAGGTCTGCTGCGCCGGGGATGGCTTGTTCTGCTGGCGGAATTTCGCTCTGGGCCCAAACTAGGCCTTTGCTGAGGAGTCCCAGACTGGCAAGGCAACCCAGTCCCACCAGCAGTGAGCGATCGGACAAAAGGCGCGATCGAGTCCGGGCGCCTGTAGGGTTCTTTTTTTGCTGTTTGGTGTTCAAATGGGCTGTTATTTGCTTGTCTGGAACTAATTTCACGATTTTTTTTCCCAACTCAACAGGGGGCGCAAGGAGCTCGAAGTCAGGATCGAAATGTATTGCAATCCTTGTCTTTTATACAGCCCTAAATGATTTTACCGGGCTTGAGGCAATTTTTTTTGGCATCGAACAAGTCGAATGCCACTTTGTCGAGTCGCCATCTATGCCCTGGTTTTTTCGATACCGATTGCACTCTTAACTCGTCTGGCGTGACGGCCACAATGATGATAGCGCTTTGGTGTTCGTCTATGTCAATTATTTGCCTTATTTCTGGACTCATCCAAAATTTCGCCGTCGCCCGTCCTCAAACGGCTTCCTTCAGCGCGATTTTTTGAGAAAGCCGATCGTCCCTTTAAATTTAATCGGCTTTGATAGTTGATTGTTTAGAATACAAGCTAAACGATTCCCTTGGGGATGGATGGGTTTTTATGACTGTAGCTGGCGATCGCTTGACAAATTTTCCCGACTCTGAATCCGCCGGACAAACGAGTGAGAGCATCTGGCAGTGGCAGAGCTGGCAAGGCTTGCCCTATCTGACTTGCAGCTTGCTTTCTGGGTGGTCTCACGGCTTTTTTACTCGCGATTTCTCGCCCCGGGGACCGATCGAGCTGACGCAAGTTCTCGAACCCGCAGCCCGGGTTTACCGCCTCCAGCAGGTACACGGCAATGCGGTACTCAACACCAGTCAATTGTCCGCTGCGGGGGCGACCGACTCGGAAACCGCTGTCCCAACCTATGAGTCGGGTGATGGTTTGGTGGCGGCGCGATCGCTGGAGGCGCTGTGGGTGTGCTCGGCCGACTGCGTGCCGGTGCTGATTGCTGATAGTTGCACCGGAATGGTGGCGGCCGTTCACGCAGGTTGGCGCGGGACTGCTGCTAAGATATTACCAGAGGCGATCGCTCAACTTGTGGCGCAAGGCAGTAAAAGAGAAAATCTGAAGATTGCTATGGGGCCGGCGATCGCCGGAAAGGTTTATCAGGTATCTGTGGAAGTGGCAGCGGAACTGGGAGCCACGATTGCTCCCCAGAGTGCCGTTAGTGCAACAGCCGACAGCATTCTAGAGTTTTTGCACCAACTGCCAGAATCGCCTGTGTTGGCAGATCCAGAACCGGGAAAAGTACGATTGGATGTTCGTCTCTGCAATGCTCTGCAATTGCAAGAGTTGGGAATCGATCTTTCTCAAGTGGCGATCGCTCCTTTCTGTACTTATTCTGACTCGGATCGCTTTTTTTCCTACCGCCGCGATCGACTTAAAAAAATCCAGTGGTCAGGAATTGTCAGCACCTCTGAAATCACTCCCTCTTGAGGGCACTCGTCGGCATAAGGTCAAGTTTTAGGCTAAAAATTTGAGTCTAGATAAAAATATTTGGATTAATAATTTTTATTTCCGAATGCCTTCTACCTTTTACCTTCTACCTTCTTAAGGTTTGCTGGTTCCTGTCAAAAAGCACTAAAAACTAGCAGCAAAACTTTTGGGAAAGCGGCGATTGCCCCCGCCCCGCTTTCCTCTCTTGTTAAGATTGCCATATAAACGAGAGTCTTCAGCGGGTTATTACAATGAGTGAGCCAACTCCCTATCAACTGTTTGAAGTCGATGAAGATGCTTCCTTTGATGAAGTGCAAGAAGCCCGCGCGCGCCTAGCCGAGAAGTACAGCGGTGACAAAAAACGTTTGGAATCGATCGAAGCTGCTTACGAAGCGATCCTCATGGATCGCCTGCGCCAGCGGCAGGAAGGTAAAATTAAAGTCCCCGAACGCATCCGCTTTCCCGAGCGGCTGACTCCCGCACCCCAAAGCTTTACTCCGTCTGCTCCGTCGGGCAGCCCAGCTTGGTTGCAGCGCCTGATCGATACTCCGAGCCGATCGGACATTTTGTGGCCTGCTGGGGTTTATGCAGGGTTGGGCGGACTGAGTATTTATCCGGCGGCTAATGATTCTTTACTACAGTTGACTCTGGCTCTTGGGGTCGGCTCTTGTCTTTATTTTGTTAATCGCAAGGAACAAAAATTTGGTCGGGCCGTGCTGCTGACTGTGGCTGGCTTGGTTATAGGCTTGGTGCTGGGAGGTCTTTTGGGCCCAACGATCGGTACGGCATTTATAACAACAGAGAAATTTATTGCTTTGTTTACGTTTTTAATTCTGTGGCTGGTCAGCGGTTTTCTGCGATAGGCGGTGGTTAGTGGTTATTTGTTATCAGTTATTTGTTGGTTCGCACTTGTTCGGTGTTATTGGTTAATTGTTGATTTTTAATGACCACTAACAACCAACAACCAACAATCAATAACCAATAACCAATAACCAATTACCAATTACCAATTACCAATAACCAATTACCAATTACCAATGCCCAATGCCCAATGACTAATGACTATCTAAAATAATCTCAACTGCTTCGCTCAAATTATTGGCAATTAAATCCGGTTGGTGCATTTCCAGTTGGGCCCGATCGCGAATTCCGCACAAAATACCAATTACCTTGACACCGTGCGTTTTTGCTGCTATAATATCCGCCTCCGTATCCCCGACCATCCAAAGGTCAGAAGCCGGCGGCAGTTCGGCGAGAGCTTTTGCCATCAGCAGAGGCTTATCTTTGACATCGCCGGTTTTGACATAATCGTTGGGGAGGCAATAGCGGCGGTTTTCAGGGAAAAACTGCCCTAAATTGCAGCGGTTGAAGGCTTCGTCCAGTTCCCTGACTCGGCGCATGGTCATCACCGCTAGGTCTACTCCAGCGCGCTGCACCTTTTCTAGGGTTTCCGCCGCTCCGGGGACAGGTCGATCGTACTTCAGGTAGGGGAACGTGTGGACGGTTTGACGGCGTTTCTGAGCAAATTCCCGGGCTTGGGCTGCGTCTAATCCTGAGAGAATGCCGATTTCGGTTTCGGGAACCCGCGCGCGTTTCATGTCCCAAAACTCGGCTTTCGGTAATTCGCGCACTGCTTGCCCCTGACGTTGAGTCTCGGCCAGACACTCCTGGTAAACTCGGTAATAGCGATCGGACACGTCCATTATCGGGCCGTCAAAGTCGGTAATAAGTCTCAGCATTGAGCAGAGTATTTTTAAGATTTTATCCAAATTGTTCAATATTATATCATTTAAAGGTGTGGCAACCGCGCCCAAATGGTTGCTATGCGACATTCTTAACTGCTGAAACCCTTACTTTTATTCCTTCTTCCAGACCGGCGTTACATCCCTTAAATAATCCGTTGCCGAACTTCCTTCCTTTACGAAACTTGACACATATACCTCAGTCAGGTAAGGTCTAGAAGAATGTGCTAATTAAAGGCAACAGTTGAATTAAACTGTGCTAGTTCTCAATCGTAGCGGTTGTAACCAATATCAGGGAATATACAATTTTAAGATGTGCAGCACAAATAGTGCGAACCGCTACGTATTTTTAATAAATCACAGCCTCAATCGAGGCTAGGTTCGATCGCAATTGCTCGATAAAAAGTGGATTGAATTAATATTTTGCCCTTTTTAAAATAAGGAAAAAAACTGCTGGAAAATCCCAAATTTACTGTTTCGATAAATTAGCCAGCCGTAGTAGTTGGTGGCATTCCCCAGTATAAAAAATCCCGCGAGCAAGAGCAGCAAAACCACGGCAAACTTTACCTGCTAACCTTTGAGAGTGATGCTCTACAATAACGAGATGCTTCCAACATTAAGTTTAGAGAGCAGCCCGAGAAGTATTAATATTCTTCTTTACAAGCTGTTATCCTTGCGCAGGGTTGAATACCTCGTAGTCGATCGGGAACTTAAGATTCAAGAAATATCTTTGAACGTCCAAGATTTTGCTGACATTCCGGAAGAAGTAGGCAAGGGAAAAGACGTGCGCGATAGTTTTCCCGAACTGATCGGAATTGAAGGAATTCTGGAAGATATTATTCAAAAACGACAGCAAGACTTTCAGTTAAAATCAATTACCAGAGTTCTCGAAAACGGGTCTTATTTGTATCTGGATTTGTATGTTTTTGGTTGTACAGAACAAGTCAACGTTGAGAGATTGATGATTTTATGCGAAGATGTGACAGATAGCATTGCATCTCAGCAAATTATGGTTCAGTCAGCTAACGAAAATAGTATTAAAGTCGATCGCTTAGCCGCTGATAGCGATTATATTGACAAAATCATCAACTCCCTCGGCGATGTTTTGTTTGTAACAGCAACATCGGGAAAAATCAAAAAAGTGAATCTAGCTGCACAGCAATTATTTGGATATACCGAATCGGAACTAATCGGCAAATCGATATCCATGATTACGGGTGACGGGGAATTGCTGCGCCAAGTCAGCCAGCTACCTCCTGCACTTAAAAGCGAATCTTGGCATCAAGTAAAAGTAGTTTGCCAAACGAAAATAGGTTTGAAGCTGATTCTCGCGTTTTCCTGCTCTACTTTCGAGACCAGCATAGAAAGCCAGTATGCAGATAGCGATGCCATACAAGATTTTGTTTATATCGGCAGAGATATTACCGAGCAACAGCGCATAAAAAATCGTCAAAAAGCACAGTATGCTGTGACTCATATCCTGTCAGAATCAAGTTCTCTAGATAGCGCAGCTCCGAAAATTATACAAGCTATTTGCGAAAGTTTTGGCTGGGATATTGGCGAACTTTGGACGCCGGCCGAGGGGGAGAAAGAAAATAGATTTGGCGCGGAAAAAAAATGCGAAAAACAGCCGCTTTTGTGCCTGCCGCTCTCCTGTGCGATCGAGGAAACTCCTTATTTGCGGCGGGTGGGAGTTTGGCCGATGGCGAGGGAAGTTAGCGAGTTTGCCGAAAAAAACCAGCAGATTATTTTTGCTCCGGGTGCGGGTTTGCCCGGATCGGTTTGGAGGAGCGGTTCTGTGCAGTGGATTACTGATGTTGCGGGCGATCGCAATTTCCTGCGCCCGCGCTTGGCCGAGGAAGCGGGACTGCGATCGGGATTCGGTTTCCCGATTCACGCTAGCGGTCAAATTGCGGGAGTAATGACTTTTTTTTGCCGGGAAGAACTGCCGCCGGATGAAGATTTGCTTCAGATGATGGCTGCTGTCGGTTCTCAATTAGGCCAATTTGTCAAGCGCAAATATACCGAGGAAGAACTGCAACAAGCTGAAGCTTCAATCCGAGCTTTGTACGAACAAGAAAAACGGCAAAGTGAAGAATTAGCTCAGCAAAATTTAGCTCTAGAACAAACCAAATTAGAATTAGAAGCAGCTAACATGGAATTGCAGCGGATCGCTGCGGTGGACGGATTGACTCAAATTCCCAACCGCCGCTGTTTTGACAAAACATTGGAGTTAGAATGGCAGTGGATGGAGGGGAAAAAAGAGCCCCTGTCTTTAATTTTGTGCGATATCGATTTTTTCAAACTTTACAACGATCGTTACGGGCATCAAGGAGGCGACGAATGTTTAAAACAAGTAGCCGAGATTTTAGATCGCAGCGCTCAGCGCGGGGGCAATTTAGCGGCCCGCTACGGCGGCGAAGAATTTGCGGTAATTTTGTCGCAGACTGATGTACAAGGAGCCATGCAGGTAGCTGAATCAATTCGCAGCGATTTGAAAGCTGCGGAAATTTTTCACGCTGCTTCCTTGATAAGTAAGTTTATAACTCTCAGTATCGGGGTAGCGACTGCTGTACCTGCTGCTGGTTTATCGATTGAGGGGTTGATTGGAGAAGCCGATCGTGCGCTTTACCGAGCTAAACTTGAAGGGCGCGATCGCATAGTTTGTCTGGACTAAAAGACAGAATTTCAGGGCCAGAAAGGAGTATTTTCTGATGATTGTGAGAGAAGCTAAAATCGCTGACGCCGCTGCAATTGCACGGGTTAATATAGACACTTGGCGGACAGCTTACCGAAACATTGTACCGACAGATTACCTCGCGCAACTCTCCTATGAAAAACGAGAAAGCAGTTGGCAAGAAACCCTGGCAAACGTCGAAAATACCGGGGATTTTGTATGCGTTGCCGAGAATGACTCGGGACAAATTGTGGGTTTTGCTGCCGGCGGTTCCGAGCGATCGGGCAAATATGCTTATCAAGGAGAATTATTTGCCATCTATATTTTGGAGGCATATCAGCGTCAAGGAATCGGACAGCAACTCGTGCGAACAGTTGCCCAAAAATTGGCAGAATTAAGTTTTAATTCGATGCTGGTTTGGGTGCTGGGAGATAATTCAGCCTGTCGATTTTATGAATTTTTAGGAGGTAAAAACATTGCCGAAATGCAGACTAGCAGAGCCGGAGTTGCACTGAAAGAAATTGCTTACGGTTGGACAGATATAGCAGTGCTGCTCGACCAACCCGCATAACCAAAACTCGAAGTTTTATCAATCACTGTTCAAACTTCCCCTCTTCATTTGTTCCCGTTCAATTGCCTCAAACAAAGCCCGAAAATTTCCAGCCCCAAAACCTCCAGCTTGCACCTTTTTGTTATCAACCAAAGTAACTCGGCGCTCAATAATCTCGAAAAAGAAAGTCGGTTCAGCAAAAATTGGCTGGGTAAAGATTTGCAGCAGCATCGCTGCGGGAGTATTTTCTTGCCAATCTGCCAAAACTTCAGAAGCTGCAATTGCTGGCCAATCTGCGGGCACATAGTTTTGCCGTTGCTGCAATTCGGAGTAATATGTTGGGGGAACCGGCAGAAAAGGCAAACCGCGCGATCGCAAATCGGCAACAACCCCCACAATATCAGTAGTTTGCAAAGCCATGTGCTGAATTCCCGGCCCCCGATTTGCATCCAAAAACTCTTGAATTTGAGAATTAGCTGATGCCGATTCGTTAATCGGCAACTGCACCCCACCTTCAGAGTGAATCATCACCCGGCTCCGCAAAGCTGATTTCTCAGTTTGAATGTCAAAATTTTGCTCAGTCTGAAAACCTAATATTTTTTGATACCAATTAACCGCAACTTCCAAATCGCCCGATTCCACATTTAAAACTACGTGGTCGATGAGGATAAACTGCGGCCGCTTAGCAGGAATGGGCGGCAGTGAATTCTCGCCGATTCGCTCAACCAGCGTGTGGCTTAAATCTCCCCAACCAGCAATTTTTGCCCGTTTAAAATAGCCTCCTTCGTTTAGGTCTTCTTGAATCGGTTCCAGGATTTTAGCGCCTTCGCCAGCAGCTCTAGCTACCGCTAATTCGATATTTTTTACCCGAAAACCCACATCGGCAATCCCCGGAGGATGAAGCTTCAACCAACTAGCAGCGGGACTAGCGGGTGTCAAGGGCGAAGATAAAACAAAACACACACTGCCGCTGCTGACAACTTCAGTGTGAGTGTGGCTGTTGGCATAGCCTGCTGTTGATTGAAAGCCTAAGCGGCTGACAAACCAGTCGCGGGATATTTTAGCATTTTCAACGTAAAATTGAATGCGATCGAACTCCATAATCAATAATTGAAAATGGAAAGTGAAAAAGGGAAAATCGGCAGATTTTCAGTAAAAAAATGTAAAGGAGAGACTGAGGAAAGGATATTTTTCATGTGTTTTTTGTGCGCGCACTTAATAATAACCTAAAAATTGAATATCCTCACTCTCTCTGAAGGCAGAAATACGCCGGCACTTAAAATAAACCCGGTATCTGCGATAACTTGGGTTTGGCCGCGAGTTCTTCGACAAGCGCTAAGGTGCGGCGTGCGCCCAAGCATACATATAAATGTTCCGCGCAAGTTCTCAAACCAGAAAATATCATAATTTTTCTTGCCTTCAGTTTCCCTTGCCTTCTCCCGAATGTCTTCAAATCACTGGCGAATTACTAAAAAAACAAATGACTTTCCGGCTGAATATTAATTTCCATCGGCACAGCTTGCGGGTCAGCAGAAAGAGCAAACATAATCGCATTTGCAGCAGTTTCGGTACTCAGCATTTTTGACCTGTCTACCTTCAAACTCACATTATCCCAAAACGGAGAATCTACCCCGCCAAAATAGAATAGCGTAAACTTAACACCGTAGCGGCGCAACTCATCAGCCATGCACTTGCTGAAACCAACTACTCCAAACTTTGAAGCGCAATAAGCCGTTCCCATCGCCATCGAATGCTTGCCCAAAATCCCGATGACATTGCAGATGTGACCGGATTTGCGGTCTTTCATTACATTCGCCGCTGCTTGAGATGTGTAAAAACTGCCTTTCAAGTTCAAGTCAAGCATCGCATCTAAATCAGCGGGTTCTAACTTGTTCCACTGCTTGAGAATTCCTGCACCGGCGGCGTTTATCAGGGCATCAATTTGTCCGAAATGTTCGACTGTTTTCTGCATCAGCGTCTCAACTTGCTGCAAATCGGTGATATCTGTGGGCACGCACAGTACCTCTGCCGCCGACAATTCGCCTGCTAAAGCGTCTAACTTACTGCTGTCTCTGGCGGCGAGCACTAGCGTCGCACCCGCGTCTGCGAGTTTGCGAGCCACTGCTGAACCGATGCCGCCCGTTGCACCCACCACAACCACAACTTTGTCTTGCATATCCCTTTACATTTCTTTACGTCCCGATTGTATGATAACTCAAGTTATGGGAATTGGGAATTGGGAATTGGGCATTGGGCATGGGGCATTGGGCATTAGGAATTGGGCATTGGGAATTGGGCATTGGGCATTGGGGAACAAATAACAGGTAACAAATAACAAATAACAAATAACAAATAATTATTTTAGGGAAACTTGCCAGCCTTTTTCGGCTTTTTTTAGCTGGAGAGAATCGCAGGATTGCAAGAATTTAGGAAATTTTCTACCGAGATTGAAGTCCTTAATTATTTGGGTGATTTGTTTGCCGTATTGTCTGTGAAATTCGCTGCCTACATTGGAGAGAAATACAGAATTGTTAGGAGAGTTGTCTGTTAAGTCGCCAACTATTTTTACAAGAGCTGTTTCCAAGTCTTCCAAAGAATTAATATCTGTTAATGTCGCAGGTGCTGCGATGCTACCATTGTGATTTTCTTTGCTAAGTATGGGGGGTGGTGGCGATAATCTTACTTCAAAAAGAGTGACGTAAGTTTGAGAACTTTCGGAGGGTTTGTGGAGGGCAAAGTCGGTCGGATATTTGAGAAATATGTCCCTGGTTTTAGTGCCTAGTAAATGATGGTTAACAACTTCATTGAGGACTAAACCGTAATTTTCCCGAAATAAAGCTGAAATGGTAGAAAGTTTGATCCACTGAGCTGAGGTGCGTTGCTGCTCTTTTTTGATTAATTCTTTTAGCTGAATAACTAATTGTTCTAGGGGTGTAATTTCGAGTAAAGTTACGAGGGAATGGGTTTCAACTTGCCCGGTTTTGCTGTTTAAAACTATGATTTTATCTGTTTGCTTGCGGACTTGAAATACGGTTAATCCGTGGGCTTGCAGGGTGTTGCTGAGGTGAGTGAGGGCGCGATCGGACGAACAGACAAAAATCTCCTTGGCTGTGGGATAATGTACGAAAATCGATGCGCCGACTGTAGCCATTTTCAGGTCAGCGCTGTCTTTGCCGGGGGGGACGTGAATCAGTTGATAGCCGCGTTGGTGAAATTCGGCATCTTTTTTGCCCATGCTGCGCCAGTTGGCAAAGGCAACTTTGATTTGAATTGGATAGTGGCAAATTCCCTCTAGGAATTTTTCGGTTTCGATGTTGAGTTGCAAGTTTTCGACATCTAGCAGCAAGATAGCAATGCCGATAGGAAGCGAATTTGTTTGGTTGGCGGTGGTGGGAGTTGAAGGTTTTGAGGAAACTGAGTTTTGCGATTTAGCTGGTGCTGTTTTAGATTCAGTTAGCTGCTGAATTTTGGCAAATAATTTGCTGAATTGAGGTGAATTAATGAATTCGGGAACTAGCAGAATTTGCAGGTATTTTTTTGCAGTCAGCAGCAGGGAATCTGTATCGCTGGCTACTTGGAAGTTTTTGGTCAATTTTCCAATCAAAACTGACTGAAAATCAGGTTTGGCCCAGGGGGTTTTCCTGTATTTTTCAGCTATCCATTCGGGATGCTTTTCCTGAATAGAAATTAGTGTTTGAGCGATATAGCGACTGATGGCGCTGAATGCGGCCGGTTCTTGAGTCGCCAGCAAGGAAGTTCGATCGGGCATGGCCCTCTACAATGCGGGATGCTGTTTTAATTTATCACAATTCTAGTCTCTAGCTGGGAGTCGGACGATCGCGCGCCAAATCAAACCGGCGATAATTAACGCCAACCCTGTCAGCCAAATTTGCCTCTCCACCCAGAAAGCCAGAAACAAACAACTCCCCAAACCCACCCAAGCCAACCACTGCGGGTAAAGCCTTTCGGCGCTTGCAAGTTGCAGCGAGGCGAGGTTGGTGATAGCGTAGTAAATCAAAACGCTAAAGGCACTAAACGACCAAGTAGTTTTGACATCGCCGACGAGGATTAAAAGTGCGATCGAAATTTCGACAACTACCACAGCCACATAAGGAGTTGTCCCCGCAGGATTCAGCCGCGCCAACACTCTCGGCATATCCAAGCGCCGCCCCATCGCCAGCCAGACGCGCGACAGCCCTAGAATTAAGTTCAGCAAGACTCCCAGCATGGCGGTAATTGCACCGACAGCTAACAGTTGCGAAACTCCTGGAATTCGGAAACTGCGGGCGATGACTTCCAATGGTGCAGCATTACCTGCTGTTTGGATGGACAATTTATCCACACCCCCGACGCCAACAAAGACTATTGCTACCGCCATGTAAAGCAGCATTGTCAGCACCAAAGTAAAAATTATGGCTTTGGGAATGGTTTGCTTTGGTTCCCGCACTTCCTCGCTCATGGTGGCGATGCGGCCGTAACCGGTGTAAGCGACAAACATCAGGGCGGTGGCGTGGAGGATGGAGCCGATCGAGCTATCATTCTGTAGAGCGGGCATTTCCCAGCTTACCTGGGGTAAACCGACAACCACAAATACAGCCAAGGATAGAAGTGTAACTGATACGATGGCTGTGTTCGCAATGTTCGATCGCCTGATTCCCGTCAAGACAACCAGAGTAAGGATGGCTAGGGCGACTAAAGCTGTTAGGATGACGTAAGTACGATCGGCTATACCCATTGCACTTAAAAAATACCCCGCAAAACCCAAAGCAGCAGTAGCAGCCGAAGCCGTTTTAGCTAACAGAAACATCCAGCCCGCCGTAAAACCCAGCCAAGGATTCAGATATTTGTAACCATATTCGTAAGTGCCGCCGCTAACAGGATGATTGGCCGCTAATTGAGCGCTGTTAAGGCCATTGCAAACAGCAACTAAAGCCGCAATTCCCACAGCCACAATCACTCCCGGCCCAGCAATTTCCGCAGCAATCCCAATATTCACAAATACTCCGGTGCCCACGAGTGAGCCCAGGCCCATTAGAGTTGCACCGAAAACACCTAACTCTCGCTTCAGAAGTGGTGAGGACATAACCATAGCAGGCAAGATGCCCGCTCCATACAAATATTTGTCTGTTGTGGAACAAACATCTTGCCTGTTCTGAAGACACAATTATAGCAGGCAAGATGCCTGCTCCACAAAAATATTTGTCTGTTGTGGAACAGGCATCTTGCCTGTTCTGAAAAAGATTCAAGGTGTAAGTAAGTAAGTCCACTGACTTAAAAGTAAGAAACTGATGTCTAAAAAGCAAGCTTTTTAGACATTCTTCCTTCTTCCTTCTTCCTTCTTCCTTCTTCCTTCTACTTATTAACCGAAACGACCTTGAATGTAATCTCTGGTACTGGCATTACTTGCAGAAGTAAAAATCCGACTTGTCGGTCCAAATTCTACCATGCGCCCAATGCGACTTTCATCAGTATTAAAAAATGCCGTGTAATCAGAAACGCGAGCCGCCTGCTGCATATTGTGCGTTACAATTACCACAGTCAACTGTTGCCGCAAAGTCTGAAATAACTCCTCAATCTTCATCGTAGAAATCGGATCGAGAGCCGAACAAGGTTCATCCATTAACAAAACTTTTGGCTTC
>JANNOR010000237.1:0-3396 GCA_031399265.1 Cyanobacteria bacterium SOY_34_metabat_3
AACTCGCGCGCCGGCTTGGTTTTGCGAGAATCATTTAGAATGGTTGTATCGGCTTTATCAAGAACCTTGGCGGTGGCGTCGGATGTTGGCTTTGCCGCAATTTGCATTGAAAGCTTTGGGGGATTTTCGAGGGTGAATTAGACAGTTGACAGTTGACAGTTGACAGTTGACAGCGAAGTTTTTAGGATGGGTATTTACATCCCACCCTAAAAACATGACGCCAATCTGCGGGGGTTTTCAACCATTGAATTTTGATAATTTATCGTTAATTTCCTCAAAAAATTCAATCATAATCCCTGTAGGGGCGAAGCATTCGGGCCAATATCTCATCGGCAAAACGCGAATTTATGTGCTTGAATGCTTCGCCCAATCCCCACTGACAAACCGATCGCGATTATACAATATAAGCAGAATCGATCGCCTTTGCGCGATTAATCGCCACCAGTGTCTGGTAAATCAAAGCCGAAATCTCGGCGCGGGTTATATCCCGCAAGGGCGAAAGCCGATCGCGCGCCGGATAATTGACTACAATCTTCAAAGCAGTCGCTGTGCCGATCGCACTCAAAGCAAAATTAGGAATTTGAGAGCGATCGGTGTACACTTTCAGAGAATCAGCATTTCCTCCCTTAAGTTCCAAACCGTTAACCAAAGAGACAAGTGCCTCAGTCTTAGTCAAATTCTGATTCGGGCCGAACTTCAACCCAGGAAACCCCGATAAAAAGCCTCCCCGATTCGCCCGTTCGATCGCACTTCTCGCCCAAAAACTCGCAGAAACATCGATAAAATTGGTAGCAGCCACCTTCGGAATCGGACTAAACGCACTCACCAATAGCGCCGCATATTGAGCGCGATTTAAACTATTATCCGGGCCAAAAGAACCGTCAGGAAAACCGCTAATTATATTCGCCGCAGCCAAAGCTTCAATAAATTTCTCGCCCCAATGTCCAGAAATATCGCTGAACCTGGCACCGCCGATATTCGGATTGCCGCCGCCCTTTCTCACCGCAGCTTGCACAGCTTTCAAAGCATTCACTTTTCCATAACCAAACCAATCGCTACGACGGTTATTTGTATCGTAATTTCCCAGGCGATTGCCCAACTGCGGATCGGGATCGGGATCGACAATTTTGTCAGCCGTTTCTTCGAGAATTCCCCGCACTTCCCGCGCTGTCAAACGGGGGTTCGCTGAAAGTATCAATGCTGCCACTCCAGCGACTACTGGAGTAGCGCTGGAAGTGCCGCCGAAAGAGTCTGTATAGTCCCCCATACCGTAGCCTGCAACCCCGATGCGATCGGCACTAAACACCCCCAAACCAGGCAAATTTTGCGTTACCTCCGGCTGCGTGGCGATTGGCCCGGTTTCTGGCAACCAAAATCCCGGCGGGGCGTTGTTGCTGGGGGCGCAAACCGAGATACTGTTACCCCAATTGCTGTAGGCTGCTTTTTTGTTGAGGGAAGTCGAAGCGCTGACGGCGATTACGTCTGGATGGACTGCAAACCCGCTTAGCCATTGAGTTTGACCGCCCAGGATGTTGTTGGGCCAGCCTGTTTCGTCGATCGTACCGTTGACAGGGCGGTTGGCGTTACCGGCGGCGAAGATGATGACGCAACCTCTGCCGCCTCGCCCTTGGGTTGCTGCTTTGTTGATGACGGCACTCTGGCGCAGGGAAAGTGGATAATTAACGGCGGATGGGCCCCAACTGCAAGAGATCACGGCGGCCTTTTTTTCGATCGCCCAATTAAACATTTTTTCGACTGAATCGTCATCGAGAAAACCCGTAGTGCGGATGGGCATTAGCGCACAGCCCGGGGCGACTCCGACAATCCCTTTACCGTTTTCTTCCGCGACAGCAACGCCCGCGCAAGCAGTACCGTGATTGTCTGAATCAACTACTGGCATGGGTGACAAATCGCCGTCTTTTAAATCGATAGGAAAAACGATTTTTCCCTCGCCTTGAAAATCCGGGTGAGTCATGTCAACGGAATCATCGGCGATCGCAATTACGATCGATCGTACTCCGCGAGTAATATCCCAAGCTGGTTCCGCAAAAATCTGAGCATTAGCAGCTAGTTGATTGCCACCTTTGTTGTTAAGATACCACTGTTTGGGATAAAGCGGATCGCGAGGGGTATAATGTTGTTGAGTCTCTACTAAAATATTTGGTTCGGCAATCAGAAGTTCGGGATATCTGGTGAGGCGGTTGGCAATTTTTATCGGGTTTTCGGTTGCTTGTTTGGTGACTTCATAGAGGAAGCTGTTGGGAATTCCTTCTATTTGCCGGACTACTTTTAAAGCAGCAAAAGTGGCGATCGCACTTCGGGATGTTTCGTCTACTGCTTCGTCAAATTGGATCGTAATGCGATCGGTTAAGTAGAAGAATGTACTTGGATTGTTGGCTGGAGAATAGACGTGGCTGGCAAAAGCTACGGCATCGCTAGCCCGGGCGGTTGTCATCGCCACATCTAGCCTATCCGGCGCAACCAGATATTCTTCGAGATTGCTTTGGGCGATGCGCCGATTGAGTTTTGCCGGAATAGATGCCGCCCAATCCTTTGATGTTGCTGTTGTGGATGAAGGGCGAATTGTAAATCGATCGCCCGCTTTTGCCAGCAGCAATTCACCGCCACCGCGTTGTAAAATCAGTGGGAGACTTTCATCTGGGACTCCAATCCCTTGATAGTTTTGTAAGGTATTTGCCGAAAGTGCGATCGGTTGTGTCATCAGAAATGCCCCTGTTCAGTTTTAATACGGTTTGACAATTTGATTTTTTATTAGACTCGGCGATTTTTGAGATCCTCGGCGGTTGAAACCGCGTCTACACAGACAAAACCCGCCTGCGCGGGTTGAATTTCCTTTCTTCAGTCCGCGCAGGCGGACTTTGTTTCTTTAGCCGCGATTTCTAATCGCCAGGATATTTCTTTTTTTACAATGATGCAACAACTCCCATCAGATAAACACGCTAGGATTAATATTGAAAAATTCTCCCAGCGCTTTAGCTTGCGCCTTACTAATCGCCCGTTTGCCATTAACCACCTCAGAAACCACTCCTTTTGAACCAATTACGCCCACTAAATCGGCTTGTTTGAGTTCGCGAACTTCCATGAGATGTAATAGAACATCTTGTGGAGTCGCTTCGGGAATTGGGTAATACTTGGCTTCATATTCTTCGATCAAAAGTGCCCAGAGGCTGAGTAAAGTTTCTTCTTCTAGCGTTAATTCTTCTTCGGACATTAGGATTTCGACTTCTGCGAGGGCAAGAGTATAATCTTCTTCGTTCAGGATGGGCTTAGGCTGGGATTTTGCTAGCAGTTGACCGTAAGCTATTTTTTCGATTGTGATATTCATGATTCGTTTGGGTTGAATGTTTGGGATTTGTTGAATGCATCAGGGAATCT
>JANNOR010000238.1:0-53923 GCA_031399265.1 Cyanobacteria bacterium SOY_34_metabat_3
TTGTGGTTGGGCTTGAGCGCGATCGGCTATTTTTGTACTGGATTCGGTTTGCGATCGCGCACTTTTATCCTGATTGGACTAACTCATTTATTTAGCATACCTCTATTAACATTTGTTGCCCCTTGGCAATATCTAACCACAGGCATAATTATGGCCGGCTGTTTGCTGTTATTGTCAGAGTTGCAGTGGGATATGCGATCGCCCATCGAGAATACCTTGCTGAGCGAAGAACAGAAAGAATTCAACCGCATTCAACAGCAACTGCGGCAAATAACCGTGACTTTACGCAAATAACTCACTGTTCTTTCTTCCTTCGCAAAAGAGAATGAAAGGCAGTTTATCTCACCAGAATGTAAAAAAATGTGTACGATCCCTGACAATCCCCATAAATCGTACACAATAGAAGTATGCAGCATTAATAAACAAACAAAATTCAACCAGAACAGGGGTTTTGCTGTTTGACCTGTGCATCGCCAACCGAAGGAGAACGGTGTCAGGAAGGCGACTGGATTACAATGCTGTACTAATCACCATAAAAGTTGATTGCGATCGACAGTAGCTGTTGAAACTAAAAAAGTGGTGCAGGGTTTTTACCGTTTCCCCTGCTTTGCAGTCTCCGAGGAGAGGCTAAACCCTCTACTAGAACCGTCTGAGGAGATTGACACAAAATTCGATAGCTGGTGGGCCGGATTTTTGAGCTAACTGTTTAAGAAAATAAAAAAATGCTCGTTTATGAGCTTTGCAGGACTTACGATTAAGTGAGTCCTGTTTTATGATGGGAAATGCGCTCTTAGATCCCCAACTGCTTTAAGAAGTCGGGGATCTGGGTATTATGTTTTCTCCGGTGTGCGCGATCGCAGGATATCCCGCACTTCCATTAAAATCAGTCCTAACATATTTTTGCCGCTGCCGTCTTTGCCGCAACCCCAATAATAATCTCCGGGAGCATTTTCGACGATTTCCTCATCATCAGTAGCGAGTAAAATTTCGCGGATATCGGTATGAGTCTCAAATTTGCAGAGTACAGCATTTCGCATAATATCATCTTTGACTTGTTCCCAATCTTGGCGAAGAGGAATCTGGCGATCGCGCCCCATATTCGCGGCTTCTTTCGGCGTTTTTACCTGGCGAATTCGATCGCATTGAGGTGTATTGGGAAATTTTTGTGCTTGAAAGTAATGCTCGGTAGTCGGCCAGTATTCTCCATCTAACTCGAAGCCGTGGCTAGAAAAGTTAGAGAAACATCCGCAGTCACCGCGAGTGCTGTAAAAGTAAATTGTCATAACCAGAAATTACCTTTGGTAGGTTTGATAATTTTGAAAAAAACTTGATATAAAGCTAATTCAATTATACAATAAAAATAAAAAAATGGCAGACTAATCATGCAGATTCAGATTCAAACCTTCACTGTTAACAAAAGATTTGCCCTTACTATCAGCCGCGGTACAACTTCTCAAACTACGAACTTGTGGATTAAATTGGAACATGAAGGCATCGAAGGGTGGGGAGAAGCTTCGCCCTTTTCCACGGGTATTAGCCCCCAAACTACCGAAACTCTGTTATCCGCATTGCAGGAAGTTGCACCGCTACTGGAAAAATTCACTCCGTACGATCGCCAGCAAGTCGAACAAGTATTCACAGATGTACAATTACCATCAGCCGCCCGCGCTGGGATAGACATGGCAATGCACGACTGGCTGGGCAAAAAAGCAGGCTTGCCGCTGTGGAAAATGTGGGGATTAGATCGATCGCGCATCGTCCCCATCTCCGTCACAATCGGCATTAATTCGCCGAGGAGTGCGAGGGAAAGAGTGCGCGATTGGTTTGGCACAAATCCGGCCGATCGAATTAATCCAAAATATCGCGCCGTCAAAGTCAAATTAGGCAATCCAGCAGGAATAGAAGCCGACAAAGCGATGTTAATCGCAGTCATGGAAGAAGTGCCAGCAAACACTCAAATCAGTGTCGATGCTAATGGTGGTTGGAGCTTAAAAGATGCAGCGCAAATGTGTGTGTGGCTCAGAAAATACGACATAAAATATGTCGAACAGCCGCTCTCGAAGGGCGCGTTAATTGATGAATATGCCCGACTGTATTGTCAGTCACCCTTGCCTTTATTCGCGGATGAAAGCTGTTTCAACAGTCACGATATCCCTCGATTAGCTGGCTGCGTGCACGGCATCAACATTAAAATAATGAAATCGGGGGGAATCACCGAAGCGATGCGGATGATTCACGCAGCAAAAGCTTGCGGTTTGCAAGTAATGTTCGGCTGCTATTCTGATAGTGTGTTGGCAAATACAGCAGCAGCACAACTTTCACCGCTAGCTGACTATTTGGATTTGGACAGTCACTTGAATTTACTAGACGATCCTTTCGCAGGTGCGATCGTCCAAAATGGGTGTTTGATGCCAAACGGGCGATCGGGATTGGGGGTTGGGCGAATTGACATTTAAGTTTTGCAGGTAAGGTGCGCGCGGAGCACCCTACATCTAGATGTTCTCCGTAATTCTCGGAATAATTTATGACTCTCAAAAATCCTAAATCCCAAATCCAAAATGGTAAAGTTGCTATCTTGTTGCACGAAGGAATTCTCGGCGCTTCCGGCAAAACAGGTTTAGCATTTTTGCGCTACAGCGATGCGCTCATTGTAGCAGTAATAGACCGTCAATGTGCCGGACGATCTTTACCTGAATTAACTCGCATTCCCCAGCAAGTGCCGATCGTTGCTTCTGTCGCGGAAGCCCTGCAATTTGGACCGGATATTCTGCTGATTGGTATCGCTCCTTCCGGCGGTGTTTTGCCTGCGGAATGGATGGCAGAAATTCATCAAGCCGTAACCGCTGGCTTGTCAGTTGTCAACGGTTTGCATACCAAACTTGCACCGCTGGTAACATTACCTTTAACCGAAAATCAATGGATTTGGGATGTGCGTCAGGAACCGGAGAATGTAGGGCCGATCGCCTCTGCTGCATCGGCTCGATTAAGTTGTCGCCGGGTGTTAACAGTCGGCACAGATATGAGCGTCGGCAAAATGTCAACCTGTTTGGAACTCCATCGCTATTGCTTGCAGCAAGGTTTAAATTCCAAGTTTTTAGCAACCGGACAAGCGGGTTTAATGATAGCAGGAGAAGGCGTTGCTTTGGATGCCGTGCGAGTTGACTTTGCGGCCGGTGCGATCGAACAAATGGTATTAAAATTGGGTTCTGAATGCGATATCCTGCACGTAGAAGGGCAAGGTTCGCTATTGCATCCGGGTTCGACGGCGACTTTGCCGCTGCTGCGGGGCGCGCAGCCAACTCACTTAATTTTAGTACATCGAGCCGGACAAACTTGCATTCGCAATCACCGGCACGTCGCAATTCCCAGTTTGTCGAAAGTAGTTGAATTGTACGAAATGGTGGCTGCTGCTGCGGGTGCTTTTGTCGGGGCGAAAGTCTGCGCGATCGCCCTTAATACTCATCACTTAAATGAAGCTGAAGCGCTGTTAGCCATCGAACAAATTCAAGCAGAAACGGGATTGCTTTGTACCGATCCGGTGCGGTTTGGCGCGGAGGTGTTGTTAAAGGCTATCGACACTTAATATGCTACAATATTGCAAATCCCGGAAACTAACTTTACGAAGTATTTCGCGTTTTTAAACGGCTAGCTAGTATAATTTCCAGTAACGCCTCTTCTACTTAAATACATAATATGGAACTAGATTTTGAAAGTAACAATAAATTCACTAAAGCTCACTTTGACTTTAACAATTTGCCCCAACTCACTAACCCTTGGCGACAGCTAAACCTGCAAGGAGTAGCTTTAGGTTTGATTCGCTTGCTGCGGGCGATGGTTACACATTTACTCACAGCCACGCAGAACAAGAAGAAGTTTATATTGTAGTTGAAGGCAAAGGCTTGATGGTTGTAGATGGGGAACTATTGACACTTGAGGGCGGCGATATTGTCAGAGTTTCTCCGGCAGCAAAGAGAGCATTAAAAGCTGCTGAAAATACAGCCTTGTTTGTGATCTGTACGGGAGGATTGGCCGCTGGTTATCCCAAGCAGCCCAACGCGCGCTATCTGATAGATGATGGCATTCCCAATTATGACGATGTTCCGCCTTGGTATGAGGGAAATCCCGAAATTGCCGAGACAAATGCGCGGTTAAAAGAAAGAATGTTGAAATCTAAAACCAAACGAGAAAGCCAACAGGAATTACGATGAATGAAAGTTCTTTTTCCTTGCCACCACTATGCGCCATCCGCCCGGCCTGCGAGCAAGATATCAAATCAATTAGAAAGTTAGTTTGGAGCGCCAAACTCGACCCCACGCAGTTGCGCTGGGAGCAATTTTGGGTGATAGAATGCGATGGAAAATTGGCGGCTTGCGGGCAGTTGCGACACTTTGCGGGCGCGCAAGAATTGGGCAGTTTGGTGGTGGCGAAGGATTGGCGCGATCGAGCTTTGGGAAGCTACCTCACAAAACATTTGATTGAACAAGCGACTGAACCGCTATATTTAGAATGTTTGGGCGC
Organism: Cyanobacteria bacterium SOY_34_metabat_3; assembly: GCA_031399265.1. Lineage (GTDB taxonomy): Bacteria > Cyanobacteriota > Cyanobacteriia > Cyanobacteriales > Microcoleaceae > Microcoleus. Next base: position 4,519 of record JANNOR010000238.1, read on the forward strand.
GCGACTCGCATCATTTTATACTCGCTTTGGCTTCGTAGAAGTTTCCGTACAAGCATTGCCGCAGTCGCTTAAATTCAAGTTCGGTTTGTCTCAATTAGCTAAAACTTTATTCAGAATTCCTGTCACGATTATGCAGTATCAAGCTGGTTTTCTATAACTATGACTTTTATGAATTTAAGATTCTGAATTTATGAATTGATTTTAAGTTCGAGCTGTTCCATAATTGCGATTACAGGGTGCGATCGGGCTACATGGATCGAAAACTCCTACCGCGTCGCGATATCTGCGTCAGTCCGATCGTGCATTTCCCAGGCTTAAGCACGCAAGATTGCTTTGCAGCATCGGAATGCAAGTCCTCATAAGACTCGCTCGCACTTGCATTCCCTCGCTACAAACCTATAACGGGTATTTTACCGGAGATCATAGGTACGGATTTTCCGGATCGCCCGATCGACAGTGCGTAAGTTCAGAATTTACCTATTTTTGTAGTCCAGTTGGCGGAAGTGGCACAGGATAGTGGCTGCCTAATCGCTTGAAAAGCCTATAAAATCGTTGAAACAACAGTCGTAACTGTCCTGTGCCAATACCAAACCGGGAAAGTGGACGGGCGATCGGACCAAAGACATTCGATTCCTGGCAAATTAGTAAGTGTCAAGCAAACGACTCACCACCGAGTCAAAAAATCAAACCCAAAAATCAAACCCAAAAATGAAACATCTTCACAGCAGCAGTAATGCGGAATCAACCAAACGCTAATGTAGCTAGCAACATCCAGCCTTAAGGTAAATCCCACGAACGGCTCAGCCACTAAATGCTTAATTCAATAACTCGGAATTACTGGATTTAGACTCTCCGCAACCGCTTCTCAAATCCCCTCGATATTTCCAAAATTCTTTGGCTTTTATCCCGATATAACGATGGAGGACAAGAAGAATGAAATATCAGGGCAATCAATCAATCTCAACCCTGGAAATGCAGCCTCTCAGATAGCACAAACAGACAATTACACATCCATATATTTTAACACAACAGGAGTAAATATCATGTTCAACGTAGTAAAAGCTTTCGGTTCTATTTTTTCCACTCAAGCATACAGCACATCAAAGAATATGTTAATCGACAACTACATCAACACCAATTTCAACTATTTCAACGAAGAAGCAGTCGTCGATGAATCGATTCATCCGAACCAAACAGGTCGCGTCCGCTTCCAAGGTAGCTGGTGGCCCGCACGCTGCGATCGCCAAATCACATTAACACCTGGAGACACAGTTTATGTCATCGGTGTTGACAACATAACTCTCTTAGTTTCTCTCGCACCCGCAGACTAAAGTAGAGCCTGAAAAAACAGAAACATCGCTCTCAATCCAGGAAATGCAGCCTCTCAAATAGCATAAATAGAAAATTACATTATATTAACACCACAGGAGTCAGGGAAATGTTCAACGTACTAAAAGCTTTCGGTTCTATTTTTTCCGTTCAAGCCTACAGCACCGAAAATAATATGTTAATCGACAATTACATCAACACCAATTTCAATTACTTCAACGAAGAAGCAGTCGTCGATGAATCGATTTACCCGAATCAAACAGGTCGCGTCCGCTTCCAAGGTAGCTGGTGGCCCGCACGCTGCGACAGCCAAATCACCCTCACACCCGGAGACACTGTTTATGTCGTCGGCGTTAACAACATCACTCTGTTAGTTTCACTCGCTCCCGCAGACTAAACGAGAAAGCAATCTAAACCTTTTCACGGTTAGAGCCCCGACTTCTTAAAGAAGTCGGGGCTCTAACTATTCTGTTGTTTAGAAATTAGGAGACGGCAGTGCCGTGTCCCTACAATATTATTCGAGGAATTAGGAGACGGCAGTGCCGTGTCCCTACAATATTATTCGAGGAATTAGGAGACGGCAGTGCCGTGTCCCTACAATATTATTATCGAATATCGCGCCACAATAAAATGGCATTGGTGAGAGCTTGTTTGTTGAGCCGATCGCCAATTAGAGATTCGCTACTTTCTGGACTGACTGCTGTTGTTCCTGATGCTTTAGCGATCGGCGCTAGTGGTTCGAGTAGTTGCGATCGAGCTTCTTGAATTGTAGGGTTATTTTCACACCAGATTGAAATCGCTGCTGAAAGCACATCGCTCTCATCAGATAAAGGTTCAATTAGCTGGGCTAGTTCAGTTAATTGTGCGGCAGAAAAGAGCGATCGCTGTTGAGTTAACAGTTCGATCAACGAGTCGATCTTTTGTTCGGGGAGTGACATCGACTCGCGTTGGATTTTGTGAATCGTTTGCCGCACAAATTCGAGAGACAAATCTAACAATTGTGCGATCGACTCTAAATTCATTCCAAACGTTATCATCCGACGAATGGCTTCTAACTTCGCCTGCCGCTCACCTTGTTCGAGTCCTTCTTCTAAACCTTCTTGCTTGACTTCCTGATAAAATCGAGTTTGTCTGAGTTCGCTTAAATTCAACATGGCGGCAATTTCCTCGCGGCTTTTTTGGGGGAGTTTGTAGACAATAATTGTTTCGATGAGGTTGATTAAATCCCGTAGGACGGTAGGATCGGACAATTGTTGGCGGGCCATTGCGATCGACTGGCGTGCTTGCTCTGCTGCTGTCTCTGCTGGCTCGATTACCAGTTTAACAACTTTGACTCCCAGCGATCGATCGGCGGCTTCTGGCAATTCATCGAGGTAAATCCGTTGCACCCGCTGACTGGTTAGGAGTTCCTGAAATTGCAGCATCTGTTCGTGTTCGATGCGGCGGCTGGGATAGATGACAACGACGCGCCAAGGATTGACGGGTTTGTATTGTCGCAGGTAGAGAAATAGTTCGCCAAAGATGCGGTAGTACAAGTCTGGATCGGGTTGAAACTGAACTTCCGCTAAGTAAAATGGTTTTTCAGTTGCTTCGGTTGTGGGCAGAAATAAGCCATCGATGCGGAATGCGAGTTGTTTGATTTCGCGGGAGGTGAATTCGTAGGCGGCCGCTTCGTCTGGAGGGCGATCGATCAGTTCAAAGAAGAAGCGGGGAAATTCTTGAAACAGGCTGTAGAAAATGGTGTCTGTTTTCATGAGTTGTCGATGCGAGTCGAAGATGGATATTTTACCATGCCGAGAGAGAACTATGACGAACCGATCGCCCTGTTGAATTTTTTCGCAAAGGCGATCGGGGACTTCTAGCTTTTATCTATTTCACTCGTCATCATCTTTCTGCAACGCTGTCAGGATTTGAAAGCACAGCTTGAGCAGAAACAGCAGAAGTCCTGCTTGGGGATTGAGGCAAGTGGCAACACCCACGACTGCAAACTCGGTTACTTTCAGCAGTTTCTTTTTGTTGGACAGTTTCATCATCAGTAGTTTGAAATCGACTCTTACATCGTTTCAAAAAGGCTCAGAAGCATGGTCAGAGTAAGTGTTTGACTATTTGTCAGACTTGTCAGACTTGTCAGACTTGTCAGATTTGCGATAATTGAGAGGATAAACTTCTAGGTTTGTTAATGGCACGACGAACACTCCAAGCTTCTACACAAGGTATTAAAGACATCCGAAAAGCATTGAAACGAAAACAAGGAGGACAAACTTACCTGGCTGGTGCTGTGCATTGTTCTCGACAAACCATCTGGAGTTTGCTGCAAGGCAACCCAATTGATTGCGATGTTTTCATGAATGTATGCACGGAGCTAGGGCTAAAGTGGGAAGACATTGCTGAGCCAGAAGCAGCAGAAGCGGTGCAAAACAAAGACTCTAATCTGGATGCGTTAGTTCAGGATGTACGATCGCGCCTCCACGATGATATTCAACGCTTGCACGGCATCATGCCACTTTGGGACGTCGATCGTTGGGTGCCTTTGGGTGACTTGTTTGTGGATGTCAATATTCTGGAGGAACTGAGTAGTAGCGACAAGTCGGAATACGATGATTTGTGCCAAGATTTCATGAACAATCCGAGCCATCGAGGTTTAGATCGCATTGGCTTGGGCAAGGAACAGGAACGAGTGTCAGGCTTAGAGGTGCTGGCGAAGAATACAAACCTAATGGTGGTGGGCAAACCGGGTTCGGGCAAAACGACATATTTGCAGCGAGGGGTAACGGAGTGTAATGCAGGGAATTTACAAGCGCACCGGATTCCGGTTTTGATTAGGCTGCGGGATTTTGAGAGGGATAGACGTGAGGCTTCCTATGCCCTAAAGCCTTATCTAGAGAAGTGTTGGCAGTTATCAGATGCAGAAACCTTACTCAAGCAAGGTCGGGTGCTGGTTCTACTGGATGGCTTGGATGAGGTGACAGGGGAGAATGGGAAGAATATCACCAAGGAAATTAAGAAGTTTGCTCGTGACTATCCGCAGGTGCAAGTAATTGTGACGTGTCGAACGCAGAGTTTTACTGGCGAAATGGACTGGAAATCTCTACGCTTTCAGTTTGTGGAGGTGGCGGATTTTAATAAAACGCAGGTGCAATTGTTTTCAGAACATTGGTTTAAGACGGTGATGGGGGATGAGTCGGCGGGACTGGCGAAGGCAGAGGAGTTTTTAAAACAGCTTTTTTTGGAGTCGAATAAGCCGATTCGGGAGTTAACAATTACGCCGATTTTGCTGAGTTTGACCTGTGCGGTGTTTTACAAGACGGGGAAGTTTTGCTCGAAGCGATCGGAGCTTTATGAAGATGGCTTAGAGTTGCTACTGGAGCGGTGGGACAAGTCGCGAGAAATTGAGCGGGATGAGATTTATCGCGATTTGTCGGTGGAGCGAAAGCTGGAGTTATTGAGCTTTCTGGCAGTGAAGAAGTTTGAGCAAGAACAATATGTGTTGTTTAATCAGGGGGAGATTGAGGGTTATATTGCGGAGTTTTTGGGGATTGGGCAGCGGGATAGTCGATCGGTGTTGAAGGCGATGGAAGCGCAGCATGGGTTGTTGATTGAGAGAGCACAGAAAGTTTGGTCGTTTTCGCACCTGACGTTTCAGGAATATTGTACAGCTTACTCCTTTGCAAAGATTCATAGTCGTAACTCAGAAGGCAAAGCAACATTGCAAGCACTAGCTCATCATGTTAATGAGAAGCAATGGAAAGAAGTATTTTTATTGACTACAGAAATGTTGGACAATTCCAGTATTCTAATATTGAACATAGAATCAGCAGTCCAAAATTTGAGCGCGGTGGGTAAACTTACTGCTTGGTTTAACTGGGCACATTTCTCAACAAATAAAGCAATAGGAGATTTTAAACCTGTTATAAAAAGAGCGATAGCTATGTACATTGCTTGTGCATTGTCTCCAGATATTATTCATAATATGACTCTGGGAGACTGTATGGATTACCTTTCAAGATTAATTAATAAAATAGCACATTCTGACGATATTAACGATGTATTTAGAAAGATCGATGCCTTATGTCGCAATCGCGATCGCCCTCAGAATAAAGTTATTTATTTAGCTCAAGAACTTGTGCCTCTAATTCATGAATTAGGAGTTTTTAGTATTGTTAATTTTGACACTTTAAAAAAACATCTTCAAATGTTAGAAAATGAAATCCCAAAAATTGAGAGAGTTTATGACAAAGAATCCTACAAGGTACTTCGATGTTTTGTAGATCGGGTTTTACAAGTATGGGCTGAAAGTTTAAGTCTTCAGCAAGAATGGGAAGCAATGTTTAGAACAGAAGGGGAATTATTGAATTATCTGTATGCAAACGAAATGGTAATAGATTGTAAACAAATGGCCGTAAAAATATCGCTAAAAACATGGGAAACAGTTCTTGAGAGAATGTTAGTGCCGATCGCCGAAATCGAAAAACGCAAACGTGAAAAAGCCGAGTAGGGCGATTCGCTATAAATCCTGTCTTATCTAATTTCAGCATGATTTATTTCAATCAACCCTGCCTTGAGTATGCTTAAATAAGTTTAGACACTTACTAACCAGATTTAAACCAGTGAACTTTCAATCAGTCATTGCCACCTTAAACAAATTCTGGAGCGATCGCGGTTGCCTGATCGCCCAATCCTACGACACAGAAAAAGGTGCAGGAACCATGAACCCCCACACCTTTCTCAGAGCGATCGGGCCGGAACCTTGGTCTGTCGCCTACGTCGAACCCTGTCGCCGCCCCACTGACGGACGTTATGGCGAAAACCCCAATCGCTTTCAACATTACTATCAATATCAAGTCCTAGTTAAACCATCTCCTCCTAATATCCAAGAAATTTATTTGGACTCGCTGAGAGCATTAGGAATTAAACCAGAAGACCACGATATTCGCTTCGTAGAAGATAACTGGGAATCTCCTACTTTGGGAGCTTGGGGTGTCGGCTGGGAAGTCTGGCTCGATGGCATGGAAATTACTCAATTTACCTACTTTCAACAGTGCGGTGGCATTGATTGTCGCCCGGTATCGATTGAAATTACTTACGGGCTAGAACGCCTCGCAATGTATCTGCAAGAAGTCGATGCGATGACCAAAATTCAGTGGACAGATGGCATCACTTACGGCGATGTTCACCTGCAAGGGGAAATAGAACAGTGTACTTATAACTTTGAAGCTTCTAATCCAGAATTGTTGTTTACGCTCTTTGGATTGTACGAACAAGAAGCCGAACAATTGACTAAGCAAGGATTAGTTTTACCGAGTCTTGATTATGTGTTAAAATGTTCGCATACTTTCAATTTGCTCGATGCTAGAGGTGTGATTTCGGTAACGGAAAGAACTCGGTACATTACCAAAATTCGTAACTTGGCGCGGCGGGTGGCTCAGCTTTATTTGGAACAGCGCGAACAGTTGGATTTTCCATTGGAAAAAGCAGTGAAAGTGTCAGTGTGATTGTGATTGTGGGGCGGGCATCTTGCCTGCCTTGGGTATTATGTTTTTTAATGTGATATTTTTAGTTAATTGAATGCTTAATTATTCAGAAAATGATACAGAAATAAGTCCTCAATTGCGACTTGATAATGTAAGTTTTAAAACACCGATCGCCTCTAGCTACTTATTGGACAATATCTCGTTTCAGGTACACAAGGGCGATCGCATTGCAATTGTGGGCCCTTCTGGTGCGGGGAAAACCACGCTGTTGCGGTTGCTGAACCGACTCAGCAGTCCCACCAGTGGCGCGATTTATCTTGAAAATACGGAATATCGACAAATACCTGCGATCGAACTTCGCAGACAAATCACCCTGGTGATGCAAGAATCGAAGCTGTTGGGAATGTCGGTACGAGAAGCATTGGCTTATCCCTTGAAGCTGCGGGGCGTGAATTCATCAAACATTACTGAGAAAATTAGCGGGGCGATCGCACAACTGCGCATACCCCAAGAATTGCTCGATCGCACCGAATTGCAACTTTCTACAGGCCAAAAGCAATTGGTGGCGATCGCACGGGCGATCGTCCTAAAACCCAAAATCTTGCTGTTAGACGAGCCCACATCCGCCCTAGACGCCGGAAAAGCGCACTATCTTGTCCAAGTATTGACAGAGTTAACTAACGCCAAAACCACTATTTTAATGGTGAATCACCAATTAGAGATAGCCCAGGAATTTGCGACGCGAGTTTTATATTTACAGCAGGGTAAGCTGCTGGAAGACGCTATGTGCGATCGGATTAATTGGGGCGAATTGCGACAGAATTTAATCAAAGCAGAAGCACAAGCAGAACAAGAATGGTGAGTATATTCAATATCCCGTAGGGAAACTGCACTGCTGCGTCCCTAAAATAACTACGTTTGACAGGAATTAGTTTAAGCTGTTCTGCATTTAAACTGCATAATCAAAATTTGATAAAGTTCTTGTGGGGTGGGCGTCTCGCCCGCACAAAAAATGGAACTTAGATGTCGAACCGTTTATGCGTAATTCCTATTAATGTGCTCCCCCAGCACCCGCGCCAGCTTTTACTTTTTTAAATCCCAAAATGGCAATTCCACTTAACAACAAAGCAATCCCCACAAAGTAAAAACAATCATTAAAAGCCATCACATAAGCTTCGCGGCGCACAATACTATCAATTGCCTTAATTGCCTGATCTTTCGCTACACTCAAATCAGCACCGCGACTTACAAAATACTGAGTCATTTGATTGATTCGTTCCTGGGTCGCCGGATTGTATAAAGAAACAGATTCTCCCAATCGATTCGAGTGAAATTGCTCGCGTTGAGTAACCAAAGTTGCTAGGGCCGCAATTCCCACCGAACCACCCAGATTTCGCATCATATTAAACAAACCCGAAGCCGAACCAGCCTCGTGTTTCTCCATATCGGCGGTGGCGATCGTTGATAGTGGTATCATAATTAAAGGCTGTCCCAAAGCGCGCACTAATTGCGACCAACGCAACTGATCGATACCCGTTTCATGACTCATACTGGCATTCATAAAACAACTGATCGCAAAACAACTCACACCGATCGCAATTAGCAACCGCATATCAATTCGCTGCATCAATTTCGGTACTAGCGGTACGATGAATAACTGCGGCACTCCAGCCCACATGATCACCTCGCCAATTTGCATGGCATTGTACTGCTGAATTTGACCTAAATACAGGGGCAAAATGTATACCGAACCGTACAATCCCACTCCCAAGGAGACATTGACAATCGTCGCCAAACCGAAATTGCGGCGAGTCAGCAATCGCAAGTTAATAAACGGTTGTTTTCGAGTTAGTTCGATCCAGAAGAAAGCGCCTAGAAAAATTGCGGAAACGATGCTCAGACGCAGAATAAAATCGGAACTAAACCAGTCTTTGCGGCTGCCTTCTTCTAAGACAACTTGCAGGGAACCCAAGCCGATCGCCATTGAGATAATTCCCCACCAGTCGCCCCCTTTTAGCAGTTCTAGTTGCATCGGCGCGGGGGCGACAGCGTACCACACAGCAGCTAGCAACAGCAGCCCCGGAACCAAATTTAAATAGAAGACATATTGCCAGCCGTAATTCTCAGTCAGCCAACCTCCCAATGTCGGCCCGATGGATGGTGCAAAAGTAGCTGTCAGGGCAAACATCGCCATGCCAATTGGCTGCTTTTTGGGCGGCAAATTTGTCAGCAAAAACGTAAAAGCCATCGGAATTAAAATTCCGCCCGCCAACCCTTGCAGCGCCCGAAATACAATCATTGAAGTCAAATTCCACGCCCAAGCGCAGCACATGGAAAAGAATACAAAGAAAGCGGCATTTACTAAGATGTAGTAGCGGACAGAAAATACCTGTGACAGCCAACCTGTAATCGGAATTACGACGATTTCGGCGACTAAATAGGCGGTGGAAATCCAAGAGCCTTCTTCTAAGGTTGCGCCTAATGCTGCTTGGATATCTCGGAGAGAAGCGTTGGTGATTTGGATGTCCAAAACTGCCATGAATGCGCCGAGGATTGTTCCCATGACGCCGATCCAGGTTTTTAATGGTACGCGATCGCTTTGCTGTTGTGGAATTGCACTTATATTTGCCATTGGTTTTACCTCTGGTGTAATTAATTTGGATTTTTTAACCGCAGAGGGCGCAGAGGGCACAGAGTCAGAGAGGAGAGAAGTTTACAAGTAATTTAGGAAGTTATGCCCATTTTTTGATGTAGTTAATTTGGATTTTTTAACCGCAGAGGGCGCAGAGGGCGCAGAGTCAGAAAGGAGAGAAGTTTACAAGTAATTTAGGAAGTTATGCCCATTTTTTGATGTAGTTAATTTGGATTTTTTAACCGCAGAGGGCGCAGAGGGCGCAGAGTAAGAGAGGGAAATAGAGAATTTTACGATTTAGGAAGTTATGCCCAGTTTTTGATAGATTGGTGTAATTAAATGTTTTAACGCGGGCAATTGTTTTGTAAAAAGTGCTGAACCTAGGATACAGATTATGCCTCCAATTATGACTGTATTGGGAGAGCCGATATAATTGGCTAATCCACCGGCTACTAAGTTGCCAAATGGTGTGATTCCAAAAAATGCCATTGTGTATATACTCATGACTCTGCCGCGTTTTTCGTCTTCAACAATTGTTTGCAAAAATGTGTTTCCTGCTGCAAATTGGATGATGAAACCGAACCCCACGAACAACATCATGATTAATGACAACCAGAGAACTTTTGACAAACCAAAACCGATGAGTCCAAATCCCATAATTGCTGGTGAAATTGCTATTAATTTGCCGATGCCAATGACACTTTTTCGTCCAATTAAATAAATCGCGCCTGCAAATGCTCCGACTCCCGAAGCTGCCATCAGAAAGCCTAATGTTTGTGCGCCGCCGTTCAGAATTTTGGTGGCAAAGATTGGGACTAAAACTGTGTGCGACATTCCGGCAAAGCTGACTAATGCTAATAGTAGTAAAATGGCTCGGATTGGTGGAAATCCGAAGGCATAAACGAATCCTTCTTTTAATCTTTCTAAGGGTTTGGTATTGGTTGCGGCAATTGTTCTCGGCTTGATTTGCATCGCTAACAAACCTGCAATTACGGCGATGTAACTGAGTCCGTCTATGAGAAAACAATAACTCGGCCCGACTGTGGCTATTAGCAAACCGGCGATTGCTGGCCCGATTAATCTGGCTCCGTTGAACATGGAAGCGTTAATGGCGATCGCATTTGCTAAATCTTCTTTCTTTTCAATGAGCTCCGGTACAAAAGCTTGCCGTGCTGGTGCGTCAAAGGCGTTGATGGCCCCTTGACAAAAACTCAGGATCAGGATTTGCCAAATATTGATCACTCCTGTGAGTGCCAAAAATGCTAGAGTTAATGATTGAATCATTGCCAAAATTTGAGTGGCAATTATCACTTTGTGGCGGTTCCATCTGTCGATTAAAACTCCGGCAAAAGGCAGTAAAATTAGGGTGGGAATTTGACTGGTAAATCCGACTACGCCGAGCATCCAAGGTGAATCACTCAAATTGTATACAAGCCAAACAGTGGCCACTTGTGTCATCCAACTGCCAATCAGAGAGATTCCTTGTCCTGCAAAAAATAGGCGATAGTTTTTAGATCGCAGCGCGCGAGGAAGTTGTATATTTTTAATTTTGGCTAGTAGATTCATTCGATATTAAGTCTGGTTATAGCTAGATACCCGATTGGGTGCATCTCAATTTGGAAAGGGCGAAGCATTTCGGCAGACAATTTATTAGTGATAACCAGATATTTACTGCCGAAATGCTTCGCCCCTACGAGTATATTTGCAAAAATGGGATGCTCTCTACCCGACTTATTTGAGAATTCGGGTATCTAACAGCTTATTGTACTGATGTTTGAGGATTGCTGTATCAGCCGGAGGTTCTATTTTACGGTTCAGGGAAACCAGGAAGCGAGCATTTTATTCCCGCCACCTGATTCCGCTGTTTCTAACTAATTGTCAACAGCCAAGTACCGAGGTAACGCAACAAGGGAACGTCTCCGGGGGTGCGGATGCGGACGTTGAAATGGTACATTCCGCCTGGAGATGGGTTTCTGACGTTGGAGAGTACAACCTCAACATTGTTGCCGGCCGGAATTGGTTCTTTGGGATAAATTTCTATGAAACGATTTTCTTTGTCCCAGATTACTTCTTCTAATTCGATCGATTTGTCTTTGACGCGCACTTTGATGTCTTTGGTGTCGAACTCGCCTTTGTAGTAATCTGGATAGGAAATGTTGATTTGCGCGATCGCCAAACTTACTTTCTTGGAAGGAATTCGCAGCCGATATCTGTCGCCACTCATCCCAGCTTTGCCGTAATCCAAGCGGTAGTTCAACTCGTTGGCGCGATCGGGGCCGCCAAAAATCGTGAATCCTGGCATGGATTGGGCTAGACTGATGGCGGGTAATCCTGTCAGCAAGCAACCTGTAACCGCTAATGCTGAAAATAATCGTCGCATAACAACTCCTCTACATAAAATTACGATGGAACCTTAAATATCGATCGCCCGAAATTGGCGATCGTGCCTACAATATATCGAATGTCTCAGCAATTTTTTCTGCGTAATACTGATAACTGACATTCAAACTACAGAATTAGGCGACAGGACATTATATCATTGTTTGCTGCAAAGTTAATAATTTACCGAATTTGAATGTATAAGACAAGTTAAAGATACGGCGGTCATTTGGGCGATCGGCTTTAGCATCAACGAAAGAAGTTTAAGGCGACGGCGGCTCCAATGTAAAGTAAGGCATCTGGCGATGAGAAATCGCACTTCAAGAAACCTGCGGAGGCAGGTTTTGTCTGTGTAGGAGCGGTTTCAACCGCCCTCTTAAGGCTTAAATAAGGAGAATTCATGAAATTAGCGATCGCAAAAGAAATAGCAGCAGAGGAACGCCGGGTGGCCTTAGTCCCCGACGCTGTAGCCAAATTAGTTAAACAAGGTGTCGAAGTTTTAGTTGAGGCCGGTGCTGGAGCAAAATCCTTTTTCTCGGATCTAGCTTACGAAACAGCCGGAGCTCGTGTTGTCGCCGATACCGCTACGCTGTGGGGCGAAGCCGATGTCGTCGTCAAAATCGGGGAATTGCAAGAGTCAGAAGTTCATCAGTTGCGGGAAGGTGGAGTTTTCATCGGATTTTTGAATCCTTTGGGAAATCCGGCTTTGGTACAGCGTTTGGCCGATCGCAAAGTAACAGCATTCAGCATGGAAATGATTCCGCGCACCAGCCGCGCTCAAAGCATGGATGCGCTGTCATCTCAGGCTAACGTGGCTGGTTATAAAGCGGTACTGATCGCAGCAGCGGCTTTACCGAAATATTTCCCCATGCTGACAACGGCTGCGGGTACAATTCGCCCTGCAAAAGTGTTGGTAATGGGCGTGGGCGTTGCGGGCTTACAGGCGATCGCCACGGCGCGTCGTTTGGGCGCAGTAGTCGAAGCATTTGACATTCGCCCGGAAACAAAAGAACAAGTGCAAAGTTTGGGTGCTAAGTTTATTGATGTCGAACTCAAAGAAGAAACTGTAGCAGCAGGCGGCTATGCTAAAGAATTATCAGAAGCAGCTAAAGAACATACTCGCCAAGTGCTTACCCAGCACGTCGGCGCTTCTGATGCAGTAATTACAACTGCTCAAGTTCCTGGTAGAAAAGCCCCGATTTTAGTTACCAGAGAAATGGTTTCTCAAATGAAACCGGGAGCAGTAATTGTTGACCTCGCGGCGGAGCAAGGCGGCAATTGCGAGTGCACGGAAGCGGGGAAAGATGTTGAATGGAACGGCGTTAATGTGATTGGGCCGATTAATTTACCTGGTTCAATGCCTGTACACGCTAGCGAAACTTACTCGAAGAATGTCTCGTCTTTACTTCAGTTAATGCTGAAAGAAAAGGAACTAAATTTGAATTTTGAAGATGATATTATCGCTGGTTCCTGTGTGGCTCGTGATGGCGAAATTAGCAATCAGCGGGTGCGGGATGCTTTGGCAGCTCAGGCTTCAGTAGTCAGTTAGATGATTGTTTGTCGCCGATCAGTCCCAGGTCATAATATTGGGGCAGGGCGGGTTTACGAGATTTTTAATCTTAGTTAAATCCGTTGGCGAACCCGCCCCTACAGGAATGAATGTCAATATACCGGACATTACACAATTACCGATTACCAATTACCACTTACCAAATTTTATGGCAGAAGGATTGATTGCAGGTTTAGTGGTGTTTACCCTAGCATCGTTTGTGGGATTTGAAGTTATTAACAAAGTCCCTCCGACGCTACACACACCTTTGATGTCGGGTTCTAATGCAATTTCTGGAATTGCAGTTTTAGGAGCAATTCTAATTTCAGGCAAAGGTAATGTGACTGTTACTTCGATTTTGGGGACGATCGCGATCGCCCTTGCCACAATTAACGTTGTCGCTGGTTTCTTAGTCACCGATCGAATGCTACAAATGTTCAAGAAAAAAGAGGTTAAAGCGTGAGTGATTTTCTGCCAAGTGCCATTCAACTAGGTTATTTAGTTGCTGCATCTTTGTTTATTGTCGGTTTGAAACAGTTGGGATCGCCCGCAACCGCGCGTCAAGGAAATGTGTTAGCTGCGATCGGGATGTTGATTGCGATCGTCGGTACATTGCTAGAAAAACAAGTCATCAGCTACGAATTGATTGCTGTCGGAATTATCATCGGTTCGATCGCCGGAACGATCATGGCGAAAACCGTGGCGATGACGGATATGCCGCAGATGGTAGGTTTGCTTAACGGCTTTGGAGGCGCGGCTTCTGCACTCGTTGCTGTGGGCGAATTCTGGCGCTATCTCAGCATCCCAGAATCACCGGCACCTGACGCGACAATCACGATCCTTTTGGGCGTGTTGATTGGCGGAATCACTTTCACTGGTAGCCTTGTGGCGTTTGCGAAGCTGCAAGAATTGCTACCGGGTGCGCCGATGACGTTTCCGCTGCAACAGCCGTTTAATGCCATGCTGGCGATCGCACTTTTAGCCGGCAGCGGTTATATGCTGACGAATCCCGAAAATGTGCCGGTATTCCTCGGTTTGGTGGCGATTTCCAATATTCTGGGAATCATGTTTGTGCTGCCGATTGGGGGTGGCGATATGCCGGTGGTGGTGTCGCTGCTTAACTCGTATTCGGGGATTGCGGCGAGTGTGGCTGGGTTCATTTTGATGAACAATATGCTGATTATCGCTGGTGCATTGGTGGGCGCGTCGGGGATTATTTTGACGCAAATCATGTGTAAGGCGATGAATCGATCGCTTGGTAGTGTATTGTTTAGCGCCTTTGGTAGCGGTGGCGGAAGTGCTGCGGTTGCTGGGGTTGCTGGTGGTGCGATCGACAAAACTGTTCGCAGTATCAATCTGGAAGAAAGTGCGATGATGTTAGGCTATGCGCGATCGGTTGTGATTATTCCCGGTTACGGGATGGCTGTAGCGCAAGCACAGCACGCCGTGCGCGAGTTAGCCGACGGTTTGGAAAAAATGGGTGTTGACGTGAAATACGCGATCCACCCGGTAGCTGGGCGGATGCCGGGGCACATGAATGTGCTGCTGGCGGAAGCAAATGTGCCTTATCCGCAGTTGTACGATATGGACGACATCAATCCGCAGTTTGAAGAAACGGATGTGGCGTTGGTGATTGGTGCGAATGATGTGGTGAATCCGGCGGCGCGTCACGATACGGCGAGCCCGATTTATGGGATGCCGATTTTGGAGGTGGATAAGGCCAAACATACGATCGTGATTAAGCGCGGGATGAGTGCTGGTTTTTCGGGTGTTGACAATGAGTTGTTTTATAAGGATAAGACGATGATGTTGTTTGGTAGCGCTAAGGATGTGGTTGCCAAGTTGGTTGCTGAGGTGAAGCAGTTGTAGGATTGCGAGGCAGAGAAACCGGGTTTTTTACTTACGAAAATACTTCGCTGTAGTCGATAGATTTGATGAAAAACCCGGTTTCTTTGGAGTTAGCAACCGTCTTTATTACTCGGCGGTTGAAACCGCGTCTCCACAAACAAAGTCCGCCTTCGCGGACTAAGAAAATAAGCTAGTATTTAAGTCTGATTTGGTATCAATATTCTTCAGTCGGCGGAGGCCGACTTTGTTTTTGTAGTAGCGATTTCAATCGCCGATTCTTATCAGCCGATTTTTGACTTCAGAAGGATCTGCTGTTTCAAAAAATAGTTCCAACGCTTCGATCAGATTCCGTCGCGCTGCTTCTATATTCTCACCTTGGCTGGCAATATCAAGTTCTGGGCAAAGGGATACATATCCATCGCCTTTTCGTTCAATAATTGCTGTAAACTGTTGTGTTGACTTCATAATACTATAATAGCATTATTCGACATCAGACCAGTTTTCGGGAATCCGTTACTTGGCTGATGTAGAAATTCTCAACTTATGATCGCTCTTGTTGTCTATCAAAATTTTATCGAGGATTCAGTACCGTGAGCAATAATGGAAAGTTCTTTAACGTCGCAAACCTGACTATCGGTGTGCTAGGTTTGTTAGCGGCTGTTGGCGGTGCGGGAATTGCTATTGTTCAAGGTTGGCCGCCTCTGTTGGTTGGACAAAATGCTCGTTTTTCCTGCCAAAATCAGCCTGATACTCAGCGGGGAGGTGACGTTTGGACTGTCATGTACCGTCACGATAAAGGTCAACAACCTTGGCTGAAAATGGTGACAACTTTAGGCGGTGATTATACGCCTGTAAGACGCTGCCAAATCATTTCTGAAAGCTTGAACGATTATCGAAAAGATGGTTTAATTCGGTTAGCTTATAGAGAGGAGCCTAAGACGCCGAATCAATACGTGATTTGTGCGAAAACTAAGTTGAGTGGCGAGGGTTGTCCGCTGTTGGTGACGTTGAAGCCCGGTAGCGAAACAGAGGCTTATCAAGCAATGCGAGATATGACTGAAAATTTGCTGAATGGTGGTAATGCGGTCTATCAAAATAGCGATGGTAAGTTGGCAACTTCTAAGTTTTCTAAGGATTCGCGAGAGATTGATTTAACTCCTTTTTTGGCAGAGGAGGATAGGATTGCTGGATCTAATTCTGCTAAGTGATATTAAACTTATAGGAATTACGCATGGGGTTCAGAAACCGGGTTTTTTACGAAAATACTTCGTTAAATACCGCAGATTCGGAAAAAAACCCGGTTTCTTTGGTCAGAGTGCGTAATTCCTGATTCATTGAAAAGTTCGTTTTGACTAATTGTTATAACCCTCAAATTGCTGGCAATATCCAGGCTAGAAAGTCGCAGTACCAGGTATCGGAAACCCAGACACCGCATGACTTCGGGGATTTATACTCAATCACAATTCTTAATAAAAACTTGAAGCTTTTATAAATTACAATTTACAAGTCTCTACACGAGAGAAGAAGACCCCCAACCACCCATAAAGCCGGCCGTCCCACCCCAGCGGCACCCGCCCCAGACCCGTCGGAAGGTGTGCTTTTGGTGAATTGCTACTAAAAACTACGAAGGATTCTTTTTCTCCTCTCTGTTGCCAGCCGATCTCTTCGAAATACTTTAACCAGACCTCATTATACTCTTTAGTGCCACCCAGACTTTGATAAATATCCTTCTGCACCGAAAAGCCAAAGCGTCCCTTACTGGATTTTACCCAAAGTCGATCCATCGCCCGCAAATCGGGACACGAAAAATTTGCGACATCTTTCAAGTTTAGCCAACCGTCTTTTTGTCTCCCCGCCACTTCTAACATTTTGTTAGCAGTTTCATCATCTGCTTCTAGCCACTGTTCAGCCGCCAATAACTGTTGCAGTTTAGTATAGTCTGCCTTAGCAATGGGTTGATTTTCCCAAGACTGATTTGCCAGATAAGTTTGAATCGGAATTCCCCTCGGAACTTCATCTTTCAACAAACCGTGAACTGCAACCACTTTACCGCTAGCATCTAAAACAGGCGCACCACTTATGCCAACAGAAACTTGAGCTGCATAGTTAATTCCATAGCCCTGATCCAACACAACATTAGTCCTCGATACTGAACCTTCCAAAAATTCCGGCTCTAAATTTTCGTTTTGAAGAACAGGAAAACCAGAAATATAGATTTTGTGTCCTACTTTTAGCTCATTAGAATCACCAAAATTGACACTTGGATAAGGACAATTTTCCCCAGCCGACTTAAACGTCACCACTGCTAAATCGTAAGTAGGACTTGTTTGAATACTGTCAGTTGTATGACTTTGTTTATCCTGATAAGTTTGCAGTTTCAAACTATAGCCTTTAACCACATGACCGGCCGTGAGAACAGTGCAAACTCCCTTTTTTCCCGGTATAATAAACCCCGTACCGTGTCCGCCTTGATTTTCGTAGTAAATCAGCACGAGGCTCTTGTTAACTGTTTCAGCAATTTCTTGAGATGACTTCGGCTGCGAACAACTTGTTAAGGAGAGTCCGATGAGGGTAAAAATTAGCCAGCAAGAGCGGAATTTCATGAATTTTGCTGATATTTTTAGGGAATAAGGGAGTAAATGAATAATTTCTACAACAGTGATGTGTTGTTTTTCAGGTAGGAGATTAACATGAAAGTATACCATTTTTTTGAAGTTGTAGCTACGGGTAAGGAGATGGGAGCGATCCGAGGTGACAAGTTAAGATTAAAAGCCTCTTGATATCTCGCTGGTAGCCAAGTCTAGATCCCCCTAAATCCCCCTTAAGAAGGGGGACTTTGACTGCTCTCTTGTCCCCCCCTTCTTAAGGGGGGCTAGGGGGGATCGAGAGGATGGTGGACTCGCTTTTAGCTAAGTCTAGCTCGCCGTTTAGGTGCTTCCGATGCTATAATCCTAGAATCATTTCCCGATCGCACTGCCACTCATTTGATAAATGCCTGGGCTGATGACAATGCTTCCCCAGACGAAATTGAACAAACAATTATAAAAAATGATTGAGATTGTAAACAATGGCACTGAAAGAATTAGAAAAACAACTACTTGCCTTAACTCCCGCTGAAAAAACTCAGGCAATACAGCTATTAGTCCAAAGTTTAAGCAATACTTGGCAAGGAATTGAAAAAACTCCGGGCGTGTGCGGTGGCGATGCTAGAATTGCCAAGACTCGCATACCTATTTGGTCGCTGGTAAATTATCGCATTCTGGGTGCAAATGATGTGCGAATTTTGCAAGACTTTCCTCATTTGAGTGCAGCAGATTTGGCGAATGCTTGGGCTTATGCTGAGGCACACCCAGAGGAAGTTGAAGCTGCGATCCCGAGAAATGAGCAAGCCTAAAACATGGCGCGAATTCGCTATAATTTAGATAATATATTCCGGCGATCGCACTTATGACTATACAAGAATTAGAAACTCAAGTCTTAACCTTAAATCTCGCTGATAAAGCTAAACTAATCAGCATCCTAACTCAAAACTTAACCAACGGTTCTTTAGGCATTAAAAAGACTCCCGGCGTGTGTGGCGGCGATGCCTGTATTGGCAATACTCGCATACAAGTTTGGGTACTTGTGGGTTATCGCCGTCTCGGATGCAGCGATGCTGAACTTTTTAAGTGCTATCCCCATTTGACGGCGGCTGATTTAGTCAATGCTTGGGCTTATGCTGAGGCACACCCAGAAGAGATTGAAGCTGCGATCGGAGAAAATGAGGAAGCCTAAAACATGGCACGAATTTATGCGATAGAAGTTTTTTAAATATAATAAAATCCTAAAGAATTAATCGAACTGCAAAAATTGTACTAACCTTAGATCTAAAGTCAATTAAAATCAAAAAGAATCAACTATGTCAGATAAACCTTTTAATATCCGCCAACTAGATGGCCTAGACTATGACGAAGCAGAACCGCTCCTGGATGATTATCAGGAAACGCTAATCGAGCTATTTGTCAATTCTCCCGAAGGAGAAGAATACTGTAAAACTTATCCAGACGTTGGATTTTGGATCTCGCAGTTCATTTATTACGGTTTCAGCTATGAAGGTTTTACACTACCTCACATGAAAGTGGCAGATGTGGAAACTATAATCGAAGACTTATTTCCCAGAAAATTGACTTTGCTTTCGCCGGAAGAGGGTGAAAATGCTATCCCGGAATTATTGGCGTTCTGGCAATTTTTGAAACGAGAATTTAAACTGCGAAATGGCACTTCAATTATCAAATACCTGCGGGATATTGAGCCGGAATTTAAGGAGATTATGGAAGATTCCTCTAAATTCGGATTTGCCAAATCCTTTGTAACGCTCGGTCATAAAGCAGGGTTTGATATGAGTACGGAGGAAGGTCTAAAACAATTTCAGGAGATATATAATGCTAACATTGCCCCTAGGCTTGCATCTGAAAACTCCGATATATTTGGATTGTCAAGCAAACCGATAAGTGGTAGTGCTGTCAATCGCTCTAAGGCAAGTAAAGAAAAGCAAAAAAAAGCAAAAAATATGGCGGCTGAATCGAGGAAACGCAACCGCACTAAGAAAAAATAAGGGTTTGGCAAGTATCTATCCTCACTTCACTCTTCTTCTGATTCTTCTCGCCATCTTGCTCGCTGCTTCCCTCCCGCGAAACTTCCAAGCTAACAAATAACACATCAAGCAAAACCCGAATATCCCTAACACGATCGCACTTTCTTCCGGTGACTTGGCAGTTCGATTGGTATCATCCTAGAATCATTTCCCGATCTAACCGCCGCTGACTTGGTAAATGCGTGGGCTTATGCTCAGGCACACCCAGAAGAAATTGAAGCTGCGATCAAAGAAAATGATGAAGCCTAAAACATGGCACAAATTTGCAATACAAGACTTTTTGACTCCGACAAAGAAACCGGGTTTTTATCGAATTTATGAACAGCAACGAAATATTTTAGTAAAAAACCCGGTTTCTGGGCCGCATCCAAAAACCTGATAATTAAATTCCCCATTGAACCCAATATTATGTAAAATCATTTGGGTGTCTGAGGATAAACTATATGCGCTTGGTTAAATATATTGCGATCGCCATTATCAATACTTTCGGTGTTGTCATCGGTATCATCTGGGTAGCTGTGCCCCAAACGCTGGCCCAACCTTCGCTCAACTACCAACTCGCACTCTCAGCGCGACAGACAGATGCCGAAACTCCGCAATCGCTTTCGGAACTTTACAAATTGCGCGATCGCCTCAAAGTACAATTAGATAACCTTGCCAAAAATCCCGACAGCAGCCTGTTTTCCCCAGAATCTTGGAAACCGCAAATCGAGCGCCAGAAATCAGAAAATCTCGCCCAGCAACTGCAAAACGTTCAAATTCAGATTCAAATCGAAGAAACAGCCAAAAATAACTGGGACGAAGCTGCTAAATTAGCCCAGCGAGCAGTCGTAATCGGACGCACTTCTAAGGCCGATCCTGCTAGTTGGGAACAGTCGCAACGCCTGTGGCAAATCGCGATCGATACTCTGCGACTCATTCCTCACGGTTCTTTTTTGACTGAGGCTGCGATCGACAAAACCATCGAATATCAAGGAAACCTAACTGTCGCTACCTACGAATGGCAAATAGCGCGTTCTGTCGAGAAGATTAGAGCCGAGGAAGAACAAATCAGAGAGCTCGCCAGAAAAGAGCAAGAGAAACAAGAACAAGCCAGAAAAGAGTTAGAAAGACAAGAATTTGAGAAAAAAGAACTTGTCCGAAAAGAGTTAGAGAGACAGGAATTAGCCCGCAAAGAATTAGAGAGACAAGAGTTAGAAAAGCAAGAAATTGCTCGCAAGGAACTAGAAAAGCAACAATTAGCCCGCAAACAATTAGAAACAAATCAACCAGCAACTCCTCAACCAACTCCTCAACCAACTCCTCAATCTACTGCAACACCAACTCCCGCCCTGTCGCCGACAAACTTCTTCTTTGCGGGAGATACTAACAGAGATGGCAAAATTAATCAGCAAGACGAAGCCGGAAAAGAACAATGGTCATTGTCTAGCGGCGCGCTAGTTTTATTTAGCGATCGCAATAACGATCGCCGCACCAAGATACCGACTTGGGAACAAACGAAAGTTAGCATCCCCCGCCGCCCAGCAATGCTCTCTCAAGTTCATTTGAAACTATCTGACAACTTCAAAAGCTCTCAAATATTTATCACTGCTGATAGTCTTGCCAGCCCTCACATTAGTGTTTTTCAGAAGACCAGCAACGGTTGGCAAGCTGTAGATATATCCGGCACTAAACAGCTAGTTTTTAGCACTAATATTGTCTTAGGCATAGAAGCAAAACAATTTGCCGATCGCAATTGGAACGGTCTGATCAATCTTAAGGCAACCGCCATCAATAATGGTACAGAAATCGCTTCAAATACCCTCCAAATGGGCGTTACACCTTGGATCATGCCATCCAATAGTGCACCAGTTACAGAGGTTCAAGTCAGCGACAGAGGCTCGGCAAACAGCGAATTCATTTCCCAACTCAAGCGAGCAGTAGAACCGACTGGTGCTCTAGTAAAAGTCATTCAGGGCGATCGGGCTTGGATGCAAGACACCCAGAAAAATGGCTACGTTCAATTCCCCGAAAAACTCAAACTACGCAATTTTAATGTGGCTGTAAAAAGCAATAGCAATCCCGTCGAAAATAGCTCTCCTAAATCAAATTCAGAGCGGGATTTGAGCGTATTTAAAATCGGCAAACCTCGCAATGAAGAATCTGTAAATCAGTGGGCTGATGGCTACGGAAATTTGCAAGTAACGCCACCGATTCCCGCCTATCTAATGGGTCGAGTTTATTACGGTAATCCGGGGAATGCTAGTTTTAATCCAGAACTACTGGACTTCATTCAAGCCCAGAGAATTCAAGGCCAACCAGTGGATATTGATACTTCTTGGCTGTTGACTCGCCAAGTAGATGAAATTATCAATTTTATTCCCAGTACAACTCCCGGAAAGTATGTAATGGCGATCGCCAGTCCAGAAGCGGGAGTTAAGCTATTGGAAGAATTGGCAGAAAGAGGTTACGGTGATGTGAGGATTAATCGCGGTTTGAACAATGAAATTACAGTCAGCGCTGCTTTGAAAAATCAAGCTTTAATTCAACATAATCTGAATTTGCAAAAGCAGAAACTCAATCCGATTATCGAGAAGTTGAAAAGAGAGTTTTCACTCACAGATGACCAAATCATTCAAGTTCCAACGATGTTTGGCTACAGCGGTTATGCTTGGTGGCCGAATATGGTAAATTCAGTGCCAGTCAACGGCAAGTTGTTAGTTTCAAATCCGCGCGGCGCGCTGATTGACGGTAAGGATTATACTCAGGAAAGATTACGCGAATTACTGCTACCTTTTGGTGTCAATATTAGTTTCCTTGACGATAGATATTATCAAGAACTTAGGGGGAATGTGCAGTCGGCTACCAATACTGTGAGGAAGGGAGAAGAACGGCCTTTTTGGCAATCTTTACCTAATAATTAGTAATTGGGCATCGGGTATCGGGCATTGGGAATTTGTAGGAATTTGTAGGGGCGGGTTCACCAACAATACTCGCCTGTAACAAACAATCTCGTAAACCCGCCCCCACCCAACCGTAAATCCCTAACTAAAAGAAATAGACTAATATTATTTCAGTGCCGATCGCACATATCGACTAAAATGCTAAAAAGCAATCTTTATACTAGAAATTTATCCCCATGAGTGACCAACCAGAAAAAAATCAAATTTTGACTCAGCAACCGGAAACAATTGCCAGTTTCGATGCAGATTCCGAACCGACAGAAACTCCGCTTGAAATTGCCCCAGACGAAGATACTTTAACTACAACTTCCGAAACAGCAGAAACTCCCACTGCAATCCCACCAGCAACTATTGATGATGAAAATCATCCAACTCAACTAAATCAAACAGCAATTCCCGAACCTCAAAAAACTGGGGCTTGGCGAGTTTTAGCTGTTTTTCTCAGCGGAATGTTGGTCGGTTCTGTACTCAGCCTCGGCAGTTTGGTAGCATGGAGAATGTATCAGGAAAGAGTCAATCTTCAAATTAAATTACCCGCTGACGTACCAATTCCTGAAAGCCCTTCCCCTGTCTCAGCAGCGCCCGCTAATCGACTGCCCGCGATTCCCCCCGCACCAGCAACCGCCCAGCCACCCGCAAGCCTACCGTCGCCCAATCCCACGCAAATTCCGTCCCTGTCTGGGGTGCCACAACTGGTATCGCCCTCGCCATCGCCATCTCCTGCTGCTGAAACTGCTGTCACTGAGCGAGTTAGCTTTGAACCGGGCGCTACGGGAGTTACTCTCAGAAATAGTTTGCCAGACAACAAATCCAAGCGCTACGTACTTGAGTGCAATAGCGGCCAAAGCATGACAGTAAACGTTCCAGAAGGCACTGTTAGCGCCGCAATTATTGCTCCTAACGGCGAAAAAGTTGCTACTGCAAATAGCACAACTCCTTGGCAAGGTCAACTCCCCAGTAGCGGCGACTATACTATTGAAATTTCGGGCGACAATAAAGCCAACTACGGAGTTAAAATTGAAGTAAAATAGTAACTCAGTCCCTCGTTGTTATCAATTATCAATTACCAATGATCGCACAAATATCTCCAAGCATCTACGAAGCAAAGACTCAAGAAATTGCTAAAGAAATCCTTAAGGCAACTCAAGACAAAAAACGCTCCTTTCTCGGTCAACTGCAAGACCAAATGCGCTGGGACGACAAACTGATGGATTGGGCGATGGCTAGCCCCGGATTGCGGGTGCAATTGTTTCGATTTATTGACTGTTTGCCCGCCCTCCGCAGCAAGCCGGAAATTGCCCGCCACTTGCAAGAATACCTGACTGCTGAAGAAGTAGAATTGCCGGAAGCATTGAAAAAATTGCTCAGTTTTACTAACGCTGATTCGATTCCTGGACAATTGGCGGCGACAACCGTTGCGCCGGCTGTGGAAACTTTGGCGCACAAGTATATTTCTGGGGAAAATATCAAGCAAGTAGTTAAAACTTTAGAACGACTTCGCAAGGATAAAATGGGTTTTACAGTTGACCTTTTGGGGGAGGCTGTGATTACTGAAACTGAGGCGCAAGTTTATCTTAACCGCTATTTGGAATTGATGACGGAATTGAGCAATGCAGCGAAGAATTGGTCGCAGGTAGATGCGATCGACAAAGCTGATGGTGAAACTCTACCGCGAGTGCAAGTATCTGTCAAGTTAACGGCGTTTTATTCTCAGTTCGATCCTTTGGATGCTAAAGGTAGCGAGGAGAAAGTCAGCGAGAGAATTCGTCTCTTACTGCGTCGCGCGAAGGAGTTGGGGGCCGCAGTTCACTTTGACATGGAACAGTATGCCTACAAGAGTTTAACTCTCAGCATTCTCAAAAAGTTATTGTTAGAGGAAGAGTTTCGGACTCGCACAGATGTCGGTATTACCATGCAAGCATATTTGCGCGACAGCAAACAAGATTTGCAAGACATTATTGCCTGGGCGAAATTGCGCGGAAATCCGCTAACAGTGCGTCTGGTAAAAGGCGCTTATTGGGATCAGGAAACAATCAAAGCGATGCAGAAAGATTGGCCGCAGCCGGTCTACAACGACAAAGTTGCGACAGATGCCAACTTTGAGGAAATGACGCAGTTGCTGCTAGAAAATCACGAATATTTGTATGCAGCGATCGCAAGTCATAACGTTCGATCGCAAGCCAGGGCGATCGCCATTGCCGAGACTCTGAATATACCACGTCGCCGCTTTGAGATGCAAGTATTGTACGGCATGGGCGACAAATTGGCTAAGCTTTTGGTCGATCGGGGTTATCGCGTCCGAGTCTACTGTCCCTACGGCGATTTGCTCCCAGGAATGGCCTATTTAATCCGCCGTTTGCTGGAAAATACCGCCAACAGTTCCTTTATTCGGCAAAGTTCTGAAGAAATGCCGATCGACCAATTGTTAGCCGCCCCAGTCGCCAATGGCAATGACCAGCTAGTTTACACCAAAGTATTTCCAAACGTCCCCGATACAGACTACGCCAATACCGAACTCCGCAAACAAGCAGAAACGGCGATCAAATCTGTGCGGGGAATCCTCGGACAAACATATTTACCCCTAATTAACGGCGAATACCAAAACACTGAAACCAGCGTCAATTCCCTGAATCCTTGTAACCCCACAGAAGTAGTTGGCAAAATCGGATTGCTTTCGGAAGAACAAGCCAAACAAGCCCTGCAAGCAGCCAAAGATGCCTCTCTCAGTTGGCGGAAAACCCCCGTCAGACAGCGCGCTGGCGTATTACGAAAAGCCGCAGAATTGATGGAACAGCGGCGGCACGAATTGTCAGCTTGGATGGTGTTTGAAGTTGGCAAACCAGTCAGAGAATGCGATGCCGAAGTTTCCGAAGCTATTGACTTTTGTCGCTACTACGCCGACGAAATGGAACGGTTGGAACAAGGGCAAAATTACGACATCGCCGGAGAAACCAACCGCTACAGCTATCAGCCTCGCGGCATTTCTTTGATTATTTCGCCTTGGAATTTTCCCCTCGCAATTCCCGTGGGGATGACAGTTGCATCTTTAGTTGCTGGGAATTGTACCTTACTCAAACCTGCGGAATTTTCCTCAGTAATTGCCGCCAAAATTACTGAAATTTTAGTCGATGCAGGCATCCCCAAAGGCGTATTTCAATATGTGCCGTGCAAAGGTTCAACTGTGGGCGCTTATATGGTGAAACACCCCGACGTTCACATGATTACTTTCACCGGTTCTCAAGAAGTTGGTTGCAAAATTTATGCCGATGCTGCGATTTTACAACCCGGACAAAAACACTTGAAACGAGTGATTGCGGAAATGGGCGGCAAGAATGGGATTATTGTCGATGAAAGTGCGGATTTAGACCAAGCTGTGGCTGGCGTTGTTTATTCGGCGTTTGGATATAGTGGTCAAAAATGTTCTGCTTGTTCGCGAGTGATTGTGGTTGAATCGGTGTATGATGTTTTTGTGGAAAGATTGGTAGAAGCCACGCGATCGCTCAACGTTGGTATTGCCGAAAATCCCGGCACTCAAGTCGGCCCAGTGATCGATGTCAGCGCCCAGTCGCGCATCCGCGAATACATCGAAAAAGGCCGCGCCGAAGCTAAAATCGCTTTGGAAATGTCGGCACCAGAAACCGGCTATTTCGTCGGCCCAGTGATTGTCACGGAAGTCTCGCCGACAGCAACCCTCGCCCAAGAAGAAATTTTTGGCCCAGTTTTGTCGGTAATTCGGGCAAAGAATTTTAATGAAGCCATCGCGATTGCTAACGACACGAATTTTGCCTTAACCGGCGGATTGTATTCTCGCACACCTTCGCACATCGATCGGGCAAAAGCCGATTTTGAAGTCGGAAACCT
Organism: Cyanobacteria bacterium SOY_34_metabat_3; assembly: GCA_031399265.1. GTDB lineage: Bacteria > Cyanobacteriota > Cyanobacteriia > Cyanobacteriales > Microcoleaceae > Microcoleus. The sequence goes on from JANNOR010000238.1 coordinate 31,163, forward strand.
GTACATCAATCGCGGAACCACAGGCGCTGTCGTATCCCGCCAACCTTTCGGAGGATTCAAACTTTCGGGAGTTGGTTCCAAAGCCGGCGGCCCGGATTATTTGCTGCAATTCCTGGAACCTCGCACGATTACTGAAAATATTCAGCGCCAAGGTTTTGCGCCGATTGAAGGAGTAGACGATTAACCATTCTTAGGTTTGTAGTGAGGACTTCATAGAGGAGACGGCAATGCCGTGTCCCTACTTCAAAATAACATAGTAGGGAAACCGCACAGCCGTCTCCTAATTCCTCTTTCTTCTCTTTCTCTGCGTTCTCTGCGGTTAAATCATTTCTAAACAACCGCAAACGATATTACGACAAACCAGGAAGTATTTTAAGAGAAAACATTGATAAAAAATGAATTTTAAAATTTCCCGAAATTGGTTGTTTTTTGCGATCGTAATTGTATTAGTCATCGGCATATTTTTTCGGTTCGCAAATCTCGATCGCAAATTCTACTGGATCGACGAAACCTATACCTCTCTGAGAATTTCTGGCTACACCGAAGCCAAAATGCTCCAAGAAATTTCGTACCAGGAAATAATCTCGCCCTCGGATTTACAAAGATACCAGCAGATAAATTCCGATCGCAATTTAACTGACACGCTGCGTTCTTTGGCAGTAGAAGACCCCCAGCACCCGCCAATGTATTACATACTAGCGCGATATTGGGCGCAGTGGTTCGGCAGTTCTGTGACAGCAATGAGAAGTTTAGCCGCCGTCATTAGCTTGCTAGTATTCCCCGCCATTTATTGGCTGGCTTGGGAGTTATTTGAATCCTCTGCTGTGGCGTGGATGGCGATCGCAATTTTTGCGATTTCTCCATACCACATCCTGTTCGCCCAAGAAGCGAGACAGTACAGTTTGTGGACTCTTGCTACTATTTTATCAACAGCCGCCCTGCTGCGAGCAACCTCGGCTACTAAAGAAGATGAACAGCCAATTAGGGTAGTTTATCACTGGGCAATTTACGCACTCCTGACAGCAATGGGACTTTACACCCACTTGTTATTTGTCTGCGTCATCGCCGCCCACGCAATCTACATCGCAATCATAGCCAACTGGCGCGATATTAAAACATTTACTGCCTATTTTGCGACAACTTTAGTAGCATTCATTGCCTTCACGCCAATTCTTGTAAATGCTGTAGAAAACTTCGATCAAATTAGAAGTACAACAGTATGGGCCCAACAGACAAATTTCTTAAGATTAGTTACCAGGTGGGTTGGTTCCGTCACTATCGCATTTTTTGATATAGGCACTGATGGTACTGCCAATGGCACACAATTAGCCTTGGTAATTCCCCTCAGTCTAATTATCCTAGGCTTGGTGGGATATGCCCTTTATTTTCTGTGCCGCCAAACGCCAAAACGAGTGTGGTTGCTGATATTGTTACTGATTGCCACAACTGCTGTGTTTTTAGCAGTACCTGATATATTTCAAGGTGGCAGGCGATCGACAAATCCACGATATTTAGTTCCTTGTTATGTGGGAATTCAGCTAGCAGTGGCTTACTTGTTGTCTACCAAAATTAGCAAAAATCTCGATAATTTCAAGCAGCAAAGATTGTGGAAGACAGCTATAATAGCACTGTTTTCTGCTGGGATTATATCCGCTGGAGTTAGTTCTCAAGCGGATAGTTGGTGGAATAAAGGCAGCGGTTGGTTGCGCGCCGAATTGGAAGTTATCAGAATAGTTAATGCAGCCAGCAATCCCCTGATTGTAAGCGATACGAATATTGCATACATCATGCCTTTAAGTTATCGGCTACAACCAAAAGTCAAACTGCTAATCGAACCCCGGTGTTACACTTCTTGCTACCAAAATCGAGAATTGGCAGTGAAAAAACCGCAAACCCCGAAAATTCCTGATGGTTTCAGTGAGTTGTTTTTGTACAGACCGTCCTCAGCTTTACGATCGGCAATTGGGCAACAAAACTATCAGATAGATCCGGTTGGCGGTAATGTCGAACTCAATCTCTGGAAAATCAGCAAAAAATAATCTGAAAGAATTAAGGCAAAAAAACCGGGTTCCTGCCAAAAAATGTCTTGTTGGGCGCGACATACTGCCCATAAACGCGGTTTTTGGCAGTATGTCGGAAGTATAGTTCAATAGGGCTGCTTTTCGCGGTAAGCTAGAAGTTAAGAATCAAAAAATAACATCAAAAATCTAAAATGACAGTCACTGAAACCTCCAATATTCGCAAACTGCTGTGCGATCCCGACTTAGGGCTGATACCTCACCTAGAAAAGTCCTTGAAAGACTTGCACTCATCTGCGATCGCCGCTGGAGAGAAATTCAAGGTAGAACCTTACGATATAGAACTCAAAAACTGCCACACCCAGAAACATCCGAACGACCAAAAACCCCTTGTCACCCAGTCAGTGTTCATCAAAATTCCTCTAACTGGGAAAGTTCAAGACAAGATGGAACTCTATCTGATCGCAACTGAGTTGCAGAACCAAATCGACTTCAAAATTATCGACTGGAGTGCCTTAGAACGCCGCCAATACGACATTCACGGCATCCCTTTAAAGCAGCCGATTACCAAAATAGACGGCGAGATGAATTACGAGTTAGTATTCGATCGACCAAACTACTGCTGCATTACCTTGTGCCGACAATTTGACGTAACTTACGCCGCCAATTTTTAATACCAATTCTGAAAAGATTTTACGCGAGCATCTGTAGGGTGCGCACTGCGCACCTTACCGTTATCAATTACATCGCCGATCGCACAAAATCACATTCAAACGGTTCGATTAGCAGTTTCTGCCAGAATCCTCTTAATTTGGGCAGGAGTCAGATTCGGATTGGCCTGGAACATCAAAGCTATTACCCCAGCTACGTGCGGCACTCCCATAGAAGTACCCGCAAAATATCGATAGGGAATCCCCGGTTGAGAAAGCGGCACAGTGGAATAAACGTCCCCAGAATCAGTCCTGCCGCCGTCGCCGCCCGGAGCAACAAAATAATTCAGCACCTCCGCTCCCGCGCGGTTAGAAAAATCGGCAAACAAGCCGTTTCGGTTAACAGCACCGATAGCAATTCCCACCTCATTAGCAAACCGAGCCGGATAATCTACTTGCGGGCTAGCATCATTTCCGGCGGCCGAAATTACGATCGCACCTTTAGCTTCAGCAGCTCGAATCACACGCAATTCGTCATTGTTCAACTGTTGACCACCCAAACTGACATTAATCACCCTCGCGCCATTTGCCGCCGCATAATCAATCGCATTAATTTCATCCCTAATTTTCCCCACCCCGGTGCGATTCAGTATTTTTAAAGGCATAATCTTCGCAGTTGGAGCTGTTCCAGTAATCCCAACTCCATCCCTTTTCGCAGCAACTAAACCCGAGATGTGAGTGCCGTGATTGTTATCATCCATCGGGTCATTATCGTTGTTAACAAAATCCCATCCCCGGAAATCGTCCACAAAGCCATTGCGATCGTCATCAAGCCCATTGCTAGCTTTATTGCGACCGGCCGCATCAACGCCAGTTTCCCCGGCATTGCTCCAAATATTCCCGATCAAATCCGGGTGATTGTAGTCAACGCCACTGTCGATAACTGCTACCACAATGCCGTCTCCAGTCAATCCCTTCGCCCAAACTTCTGGAGCTTTAATTAAATCTCTACCCCAATCGTCGCCACCCAAATCGGGAACATCAGGAAAAGTGGGACTACCTTGAGCAGCAGCAACTGCTGCCGCCGCATTCACCAAACCGAACCCGAAACGAGTGTCAAAACCCGGTAAGTTGCTCAAATTGTTAGTAGCAGAAATAGTGGCAGGAGTTGCAGATAGATTTAGGGTAAAGTTGGTACTACCTTGGAATTGATAAACTCGGACAAAGTAAGTTCCTGCTGCCAAACTCTTGATGTCGATCGACTCCGGCGATAAACCCGATTCTTGAGCAGAAGCAATAATATCGGTAAAATCAATAGAATTGTCGCCGTTAATATCTTTAATTAAAGCAACGTCAACATCGGTAGTCAAACCGCTGACAGTTAATTTAAAGTCGCTATTTGCAGGTATTGTAAAGCGGTAAAGGTCGTCTGGGCGGGCGTTGCTAACCGAATCTGCGATCGTTTGTGTGCCGCTCAAAACGCCTAAATCGCGGGCTTGGCTTAGTTGGTTGCCCAATACGGCACTTGCAGAGATGAAGGTATTGGCGAGGTTTTGTGGAGATGCGTTGGCTACCACGCCTAAAATAGCACCAGATCCACGAATTTTAATTACTGTATTGGAAATACCGGGGGCGATCGCAATTTGTTCGAGAATCAAGTCAGCTTCGGTAAGATTGTCAGTCAGCCCGATCGAGTCCACAAAACTGTTAAAGTCAGTAATCATGTCTGCAACACCCGGATCGGAGACGGCGGAGTTGGTGCGGAGGACAAAAATATCCGGGCCCAAACCCCCTGTCAGCGTATCTTTGCCCCCATCGCCCGCTAAAACGTCGCTGCCGGGGCCGCCATTGAGTAAGTCATCTCCCCTACCTCCTTGCAAGGTATCGCTGCCAGAATCGCCAAACAGGATGTCGTTACCGGCACCGCCGTTGAGTAAATCGTTGCCAACACCCCCGAACAGCGTATCGGAATTGCCACCACCGAGAAGGCGATCGTTACCATCATCACCATTGAGGCGATCGGCATCCGACGAACCGACAATAAAATCGTTACCTCCGAGGGCAAAAAGTCCGTTAGGATAAGGAGTTAAAAAGCCTGGAGTCAATGGGAAACTGTTGGGGCTATCATCTAAAAGATAGGAACGACCGTCAGAGCTCGGGCCAACCATAAAAATTTACTCCTTAGATACGATCGATCTAAATTTTAGATTTAAAACATGAAATTGTGGTTAAGAAATCAATAATCCCAAATTCACGCATCAGGATTCAGAAAATGGGAAAACAACACTTGCATCGAATTGTCAATTTTTTGAAATTGGTGAAATCCCCTCTCCAGCCTTATTTGCGCTATTTGATTTTAGGCGGAACGTTTTTATTTATTGCGAAAGCTTTTGTCACTCACTGGCGAGAAGTCGCGAATATCCAAATTCGAGCCGAAAGTTTTCCATTGCTGGCGATCGCCCTTGGGGTCACTTTGCTTTCTCTAATTTTTGTCGGCTGGGTGTGGATGTTGATTTTGCGAGAATTCCGTCAACGTGTAAATGCCACCTGGGCGATTCAAGTTTTTCTCAAAACTAATATTGCCAAGTATTTACCGGGGAATATTTGGCATTTTTGGGGTCGAATATTGGAGGCAAAAAAGGCAGGTCTTTCGCCGAAAGTTGCTACTCTCAGCGTGTTGCTGGAACCGTTGTTGATGGCTTCGGCAGGCGTTTTGATTGGCTTGCTGTGCTTTGATAAATTTAATTTGTGGTTGCGGCTTGTGGGTGGTGCTGCTATTTTGACGGCGATTCATCCGAAGATTTTAAATCCGATCGTCCTATTTGTAGAGCGTTTGAAGTTAGAGAAGAAGGGGGAAAATTCAAAGGATGAGGAGGTTGCGGGCGATCGACTGATTTCGCGTTTAGAGTCTAGCTCCAATCTAACCAAAATAACATCGAGTGTCAAGTCTAATCGCCAAATTAATTTACCAATTAAACGCTATCCTTTAGTGCCGTTAATCGGACAAATATGTTTTATCGGATTGCGTGGGAGCGGTTTTTTGCTAACGGTAACGGCTTTAAACCCGGTGAACTTTAACGATATTCCGAACTTGTTTGGTGCTTTTTGTTTTGCGTTTGTTGTGGGTTTAGTTGTTCCTGGTGCACCGGGGGGAATGGGAGTATTTGAAGCAACGGCGATCGCCCTGCTGTCCGATCGCTATTCTACGGGTATAATTCTGAGTGCGGTGGCGTTGTATCGGATTATCAGCATTCTGGCGGATGTTTTGGGTGCTGCGTTGGCAAAAATTGATCGGTGGCGCGATCGGCACAGTTAAAAAAAATCGAACCACAAAAAAGGTTTGATGGCGATGCGATCTCAAATTAAAGCATTTTTTCCAGAAATTGCTTCGCCCGATCGCACTTCGGGTTACTAAAAAACTCCTGCGGCGGCACATCTTCCGCCACCTTTCCGCCATCCAGAAACAAAATCCGGTGGGCCACTTCCCGCGCAAAACCCATTTCGTGAGTCACAATTGCCATTGTAATCCCCGTTTTCGTCAAAGCTTTCATCACATCTAAAACTTCTTTAACCATTTCCGGATCGAGTGCAGAAGTCGGTTCATCCATCAGCAAAATTTCCGGTTCCATAGCCAAACAGCGGGCGATGGCGACGCGCTGTTTTTGTCCTCCCGAAAGCTTAGAAGGATAAACATCAGCCTTATCAGATAAACCGACTTTTTCCAGCAATTCTAAACCCTTCAGACGCGCTTCATTTTTCGCAACCTGCTTCACCTTTATCGGTGCATAGGTTACATTTTGCAGCACCGTCATGTGCGGGAACAAGTGGAAATGCTGAAAAACCATCCCCACTTTCTGGCGAATTTTCATAATATCTGCCTTCGGCGCAGTAATATCTACTTCGTCAATGTATATCTGTCCCGAAGTCGGAATTTCCAGTAAATTCAAACAGCGTAAAAAAGTAGATTTGCCGCACCCCGAAGGGCCGATAATGGCAATCACTTCTCCTTTGTGAATTTCTGTAGTTATCTCGCGCAAAACCTTAAGATTGCCAAAAGACTTATAAAGGCGATCGACCTTAACTGCTACTTTGGAGTCTGCGTTCGAGTACATTGGCCCCCCAAGTTAAACTAAGCACCATCAAATAATAAATTGCGCCGACAAATATCAAAGGTTCAAAGTAAATATACTTTTCTGCTCCCACAATTGTAGCGCGGCGCAGCAAATCTTCTACACCGATCACCGAAACTAAAGCTGAATCCTTCAGCAAAGCAATACTTTCATTAACCAATGCAGGCAAAATATTTTTTAACGCTTGCGGCAAGATAATATCGCCCATCATCAGTTTGTAGGGAACGCCGAGGGATTCTGCGGCTTCTTTTTGCCCTTTATCTACGGCTTGAATGCCGGCGCGGATTGTCTCGGAAATATAAGCCCCAGAATTGAGAAAAAAAGTAATGACGCCAGCTTGCAGCGCAGATATATTGTATCCACTAAGCTGCGGCGTGGCAAAATAAACTAAAGTCAACTGCAAAATTAGCGGCGTTCCTCTAAAAATTGAGGTGTAAGCAGTACCGAACCAAGCCAGCGGTTTGATGCTAGAAATTTTGAATAGAGAAAGTATGATTCCCCAGATAAATCCCAGAAATGCGGATAGGAAGGTAAAGGTTAGCGTTACCCAGATTCCGCCTAAAATATAAGGTAAATTCGGCGCTATTTTGCCAAAATCCAATCCGAATTTTGCCGGGACAGCAGGCGCAGTTGCTGGAGTCGCTGAAGCGGCGATCGGTCGCGAAAACCATTTCGCAGCTAGTTCCTGAATTTGACCGCTATCCTTCATTTGTTTGAGGACGCGGTTGAATTCTGGAACTAATTTGGAATTTTTCGGAAAGGCGATCGCCGAACCGCTGGCTTCAGTATTCGGAATAGTCTTAAATTCCAAGTCCGGGTTAGCTGTGGCGTAACCCGCAGCCACAGTATCTTCGATTACCCCGGCCGCGATGCGATTCGATTTAACTTCTTGAATAATGTCAGGAATTTTATTCAGAGGAATCGCCTGCACTCCGGCCATTTTCTTGACTGCTTCCTGCTGAATGCTGCCGAGTTGAACGCCTACTTTTTTCCCGGTTAAGTCTTGAGGTTTGGTGAGGTTGCTGCCTTTATTGGCGACAATTGTATTTTGAGCTTCGTAGTAAAGATCGGAAAAATCTACATTTTTTTTTCTTTCTGCTGTGGGAGTCATTCCCGCCATCACAAAATCGGCTCTTTTTGCCTGCAAAGCTGGAATTAAGCCGTTAAAGTCCATGCCGATTACTTTGAGTTCGTAGCCCAATTCTTTAGTAATATATTTGGCAATATCGATGTCAAAACCGATGATTTCGTTGCCGCTAACAGCCGTATCTTTAAATTCGTAGGGCGGGTAGTCGGGGGAAGTCGCCAGGGTTAAAGTTTTGTTGGCTTGGGCGTAGCTGGCGATCGCAATTAAGCAAAAGGCGATCGCGATCGCCCCCACCAGCATTGATTTTAATTTTAAACGTTTCATATCGAGCATTTTAATAACACATTTCCCTCTCAAACGAATATCATTAAATTCACAATTATGTCACCCCTATAAAGATAGATGGCAGCGGTAGGGTGCGTTTAAAAAATCGGCCTTAAAAAAGAGGGATTAGCTATTGACTTTGCTGGACTTTTTGTGGTATTATTTAGATAATGGGAGTGGTGACAAAGATTTTATTTTTGCCACCACTCCCATTATTAGATTGTACTCTATCAAAGGGCAAGAGTCAAGCTTTTAACCCTAAAAAAAATGGCGATTTTTTAATAATTCCTTCAAAAAAAATCAATCTACCCCTACCACTAATTCCCCGTTTCCCTCAATCACTTCGCCAATTTCAAAAGCACCAATTCCCTGAGATTCAAACCATTTAACGGTCTGTTCTACTTCTCTGCGATCGACCAACAGTACAAATCCAATCCCCATATTAAAAGTATTGAACATATCTGCGGCGGCGACTTGGCCCGCTTCAGCAATCCAGTCAAAAATCGGCAAACTCGGCCAGCTATTGCTGTCAATTTTCACAGATTGATTTGCTGCCAAACAGCGGGGCAAATTTTCCGGCAAACCGCCGCCGGTAATGTGAGCCATACCGTGAATTTCCAAACCGCTCTTAATTGCTTCGAGGACTGGTTTCACATAAATTGTAGTGGGAGTTAATAGAACTTCTCCCAAACTTTTGCCGCCTAACTTTTCGGGTTGGGAATTCCAGTCAAAACCCAAATCGCCTGCAATTTTTCTGACCAAACTAAAACCGTTGCTGTGGACGCCCGAACTAGCTAGCCCGATCGCCACATCTGAGACTTTAACCCGCGAACCGTCCAACAATTTGCTCTTTTCGACAATGCCGACGCAAAACCCAGCCAAATCGTACTCTCCGGCTTGGTAAAAACCCGGCATCTCCGCAGTTTCCCCGCCCAACAAAGCACAGCCAGCTTGTTTGCAACCGTCAGCAATACCTGTAACCACTGCGGCTAATTGTTCGGAGTTTAGCTTTCCGGTGGCTAAATAATCGAGAAAAAATAAAGGTTCCGCCCCGGATGTCAGTACGTCATTGACGCACATCGCCACCAAGTCGATACCTACAGTGTCGTGCCGATCGAGACTGTGGGCCAATTTCAACTTAGTCCCGACGCCATCAGTGCCCGAAACCATGACCGGCTCTTTTAACCCCTCCGGGACGCTAAAAAACCCGCTAAATCCGCCGAATCCGCCCAAAACACCCGATCGGTGGGTACTCTTGACCGTATTCTTGATGCGCTCGACAAAAGCTCTGCCCGCCTCAACATCCACACCTGCTTCTTGATAATCCATAAGTCCGCCAAATCGATTTCTTCTAATGTTTAGTTTATGCCAATAACAGTTGACAAACAGTTTTTTTTAGACTAGCCGTTCGGCGGTTCCCAAAATACAATAATTTTTTGTAAATTTTTGTAAATTTTTCTGGAATTGCTGAAACGGATGCAAGCAATGGAGTTGAAGCATTTTTTGAGACCGATTTTTGAGGGGATTTGATAAAAATTTGGTAAAAATGGCGATCGTAGCGATCCCCAACCGCAAAAGTTTGTGGTACTCTGTTGCAGTTCGTGAACAAAACACAAATTGCGGATCGAGTATGAGTGGTCAAGTATCAGGGAAGCTTCCGCCATTTTTTGGGGCTGAAGCAATAAAGCCAAAACGCACCCCGATACTTTGCTTTGACTCGCGGGGGAATGGCTGGCGCGGTTTTGGAGAAATCCTTGAGGCCAGCAGCCATTTAGTCAATCCTCCAATCTCGGTTGGCAATGGCTCTTCACAAAAATGGACGTATGAAGGAAAAATTTGTTGGTGGTCTACTCGCTGTCCTGTTAGTTCCTGTGGTAGGAACGGCATCGTCTTGTCACGCACAAGCAACAACCGGTGCCGCGCACAAGCAAAACTCTCAGGGTTCCAAACAGCAACAAGTAATTGCCACCCAGCCGTCCCCGCAGTTAAACGCGACTCGGGTAGAAGCACAAAAAGTCGGACAGTACCAAGCAAGAGCTGAAATTAACTCTGACTCGTCGATCGTCAAAATCCAGCCCCACGACTTGGGCGGGCGACAAGCAGCCACAGTCTACGTGCGAAACATTCCAGTCATCACCTTTCTGAACCCAAGTCCAGAAACAAATACCAAAATGGGAGAAAGTGGCGACAGCTCTTCCAGTGCTAGCAATCAGTCAAAAGTAGCGGGCGCGAAAGAAAATCCCAAAGCCGGAAACATCGCCAGCAACGAAAGCAACCAACAACCAGATCCAGTTTGGCGGGCATCCAGCTTAGCAGCAAGACTCAACCAGCTAGCCCGCAACAACATCGATCCGAACAGCATTACAGTCAAGTGGGAAAAAGGCGATCGCTACATTATCCAGGCAAACGGCGAGGACTTGGTAAACATCAACGCCGAAACCATCCTCCCCGACACCACCAGCGACTTTAGCCGAGATGCCCTGCAAGTAACCAATCGCCTCCGCAGGCTGCTGGGCAACGCCCCACCCCTCGCAGCAGTCGCAGGCCAACCGCAACCAGAAGCCCCCGTGCTGTCTCTGGGGCCACTTCAAGTGCGGCTCAGCGGCTGGGCTTCTTGGTACGGCCCGGGATTTGACGGCAACCTCAGCGCCAGCGGCGAGCGTTTCAACCAAAATGCTTTAACTGCGGCCCACCGTCACTTGCCCTTCGGCACCCTAGTCATGGTGAGAAATCTCGATAACGGCCGATCGGTAGTCGTCCGGATTAACGACCGCGGGCCCTATGTGGGCGATCGGCTAATTGACCTATCGGCCGGCGCGGCGAACGTGCTGGGAATGATGACCAGCGGCGTTGCGAGAGTGGAAATCGAAGTAATCGAACCGAAGCAGCAAACAACTGTTGGACGGTGAACGTTACACTAAGGCACAATACAAACGAATGCCTTCAGGAGTCGATCGGTGCGCCTGTTTACTACGATTGCAGCCCTGCGCTGCTACTTAAATTCACAAAAGTCTGCTGCACCCGATTTGACAGTCGGTTTGGTACCGACAATGGGAGCTTTGCACGCAGGACATCTGAGCTTGATCCAGCGGGCTAGACAAGATAATGCGATCGTTGTGGTCAGCATTTTTGTCAACCCGCTGCAATTTGGGCCAACAGAAGATTTTCAAGATTATCCCCGGAATTTCGAGCAAGACCGGCTGCTGTGCGAACAAGCAGCCGTAGATGCGATATTTGCTCCATCAGCAATGACAATGTTCGGGAACCAAACGGTCGATTCCCTACGGGATAGCTTCGCTTCACGTGCAGAAACACAAAAAACCGCCCAAAAACAGACTGACCTTTCATCCTTAACTCAAGTAGTGCCGCCGCCGGCGATGACATCCGTTTTGTGCGGCAAATCAAGGCCCGGTCATTTTCAGGGAGTCGCGGCAATTGTGACCAAACTTTTGAGCTTGGTGCAGCCGACAAAAGCTTATTTCGGTCAAAAAGACGCGCAGCAGCTAGCAATTATCCGCAAGCTGGTTTGTGATTTTAACTTGCCTGTAGAGATTGTCGCTTGTCCGATCGTCCGCGAAGCATCAGGACTAGCAATGAGTTCTCGAAATCAGTATTTAACAGCCGAGCAAAAACAGCAAGCCTCCGCACTCTACCGCGCGCTGCAACAAGCCTCAAAAACTTTTGCTTCAGGCGACCGAACCGCAGCCGCCGCACTCGCAGCCGCCCGCACAGAAGTCGCAGGAGAGTCCGCAGTCAAGCTCGAATACGCCGAACTCGTCGATCCCGAAACTTTGACGCCGTTGCAGGTTGTAGAGACATCGGGACTGTTAGCCGTAGCAGCCAGAGTCGGCTCTACTCGGTTGATTGACAATATAATTCTGAGGAATCGCGGGCCAATTGTGGCGATCGACGGCCCAGCGGGAGCCGGCAAATCGACGGTAACTCGTCAAGCCGCAAAAGTTCTGGGCTTGTGTTATCTGGATACGGGGGCGATGTATCGAGCGCTGACTTGGCTGGCATTGAACACAAACACGTTGATGTCGGACGAATGCGCGATCGCCGAATTAATCAGTTCCAGCTATTTAGAATATCACCTCGATCCGGCATCTTTGAGCCTGAAGATTAACGGCGAAGATGTAACTGAGGCAATTCGCAGTTTGGAAGTGACATCCCGCGTTTCAGAAATGGCTGCGATTCCCGTGGTGCGAGAGTTTTTGGTAGAGGAACAGCGGCGCTGTGGCATCAAAGGCTCAATTGTGGCGGAAGGCCGCGATATCGGCACTAACGTGTTTCCCGATGCGGAACTAAAGATTTTTTTGACAGCTTCGGTACAAGAGCGAGCGCGCAGGCGGTTGTTACAACTTAAAGAGACCGATCGGGCTAATATTACCTTGGCACAGTTGGAACAAGACATCGCCCTGCGGGACGAAAAGGACAGCACCCGCAAGATTGCACCTTTGCTCAAAGCAGCCGATGCTGTGGAAATTCAAACAGACAATCTGACAGTTGACGAAGTTATCGATCGGATTGTCGGCTTGTACAAAGAGAGAATCGGCGATAAAAGTTAATTTTGGGGCCATCCGGGCGATCGCCTGCGGTCTCAAATCCGGTTCAATCAAGCTGCCTTTAGGTAGGAAGGCGGCCGTCAGTCTGAGTCCCTCAGAATATAACGTGTCGCCCCTTGGAAAAATTTCAACCATCCCTGGTTTTCACGGGGAGAGGGCGTTTCTTCTACACAAGTCTTAAATTTTTTTATCCTGACGGACTTGGGCGCGATCGGTTATTTGCAGTAGCATTTTTAGGGCCAATCCGATTTAAGATTATGGTCTTAAGTGGATTAACTTAATATCAACATAAAATCTACAATTAACTTTGCAAGGTGTGAAGGAGAGAATGACGTGACAAAATTGAAACGGCTGTTGAGGCGGCGAAAAAATTTAATCGTTGCTTTTATAGCCGCCGCAGGCAGTTTTTTGCTGGGCGTGACGTTGCCGATGAACTTGCGGGCAAGTGCACCAGTGAAACCGATGCAGCCCCAAGTCTTGGCTGTATCCCAGTCGAAAGAACTAAAGCCGATCGCCAATAATGGGTTCCAAGGGGCGATCGCCCGCCGAGTTGAGTTTTCCGAACAGACTATAGGTCAATTGGAGGCAACCCGTTTTCAATCAGTCCTACCGTCGCAGTTTAAAGGTACAATGCTCCGTCAAGCCACACTTGAGCCGAAGCACAAGGCGATCGCCCTGACCTTTGACGACGGCCCGTGGCCGAAAACAACTACACAAATCCTAGATATTCTCAAGAAAAACAATATTAAGGCTACATTCTTCTGGGTAGGAAGATACCTGCAAACTTATCCCGAACTTGGCAAACAAGTTGCCGCGGCCGGTCACGCGATCGGCAACCACACTTGGAGCCACCAATACATTAAATATAACGAAGACGGTGCCGCTCGCGAGATCGATCGCACGTCATCGTTAATTGAGGAAGTAACAGGAGTCAAGACATCGATGTTCCGCCCGCCAGGAGGCATTTTAAACAATGGATTGACAGCTTACGCACAGAAAAAAAATTATGCAGTTATCATGTGGTCTGCTGATTCTTTAGATTGGCGGGCAGCCACGCAATCTTTGATGGACAACGTGATGCGGCAGGCAAATTCCGGCGGCATTGTGTTGATGCACGACGGCGGCGGAAATCGATCGAGGACTGTACAAGCTTTGCCAGATATAATTGCTCGGTTGAGAAAAGAAGGGTACAAGTTCGTAACAGTTCCAGAGTTATTACAGATGCAGGAACAAGATTTGAAAAAGCAGGAAACCGCACAAAAATAAAAAAATGGGAGAGTGGAATTAAGCGCCATTTTCCCATTTTTTTTAGGTTGTTAGATCGATTTTTCATAACGATGTCCTCATGAAGAACAAAGTAATATCAAATCCGTTAGCATCCGAATCATATAAAGGTCGGACACGGCTTGGCCTTTGTCCCTACAATTCTGGCGTAGGGAAACGGCACTGCCGTGTCCTCGCTTGTCATTCCGGCACAGCCGGAATTGATATAACTTTAATTGCATTTCCACATCGATCTTCTTCCTTCTTCCTCTGCACAAATCGATCGACAATCGCTATGCTGTGGTAATAGAGCATCAGTCCGATCGCGATTGCGATCGCGTACCAGCCATGACCCAAAGTCTCAGTGCGACAGGCTTGCCCCCCGCCTTCCCGGATCACACGCAACTCCCTGAATCTGACGGTACATTTTGTCATAATTTTCAAGCGCATCCCCAGAGCATTTTGCTCACCGACTCCCTAGAAAGCACACTGCAAACACTTCATCCCGACGGACAATATGCGATCGGGCAAGATTGTGGCATCTACTGGCGCGAAACCGACCCACCAGAAAAGGGAGCCGAAGCCCCTGACTGGTTCTACGTTCCCAACGTGGGGCCCCTCGTGGACGGCGAAATTCGTCGCTCCTACGTGATTTGGCGCGAGTATATGGTGCCAATAATTGCGATCGAGTTTGCCAGTGGAAATGGTTCCGAAGAACGAGACAACACGCCTTTATCTCGTTTACCAGAAGGCACTACTCAGAAACCAGGGAAGTTTTGGGTATACGAACAAATCATCCGCATTCCCTACTACGCCATCTATGTAATTAAAACCAGCCAACTCGAAGTCTACAATTGGGTGAATGGCCACTATGACCGATTGGAACCGAACGATCGCGGACATTACCCGATCGACCGCATGGGCATAGAGTTAGGCTTATGGGAAGGCAGCTATCAAAATCAATCACAGCGGTGGTTGCGCTGGTGGGATAGCCAGGGCAATTTGTTGCTGACGGGGAGCGAGCAAGCTCGACTCGAACGGCTCTACGCCGAACAGGAACGCCAGCGGGCCGATCGCGCCGAGCAAACACAACAAGATGCGATTCCGCAACTGCTGGGAATGGGTTTGACTGTCGAGCAAGTCGCTCAGGCGCTTTCGCTGTCGGTGGAGGAGGTGCAACGCTTGGGATAAAGGGCGATCAATCTGAGGATATTACCAATTTATGCTGGAATCTAACGGCAAATTTTGCATTTGAGAATTCACCCAATTAGCCGCCGCTAAACCCGATCGCAAAGCCGCTTCTATTTGACCTTCCCCGCACAAATCTCCCGCACAAACCAAGGGTAAAGTCCCGGCAGCAGGCAAACAAGAAACAGGCAAAGGATTGCGGCAAAAAGCATAGCGCCAGCGGTGAACCTGCAACCATTCCGGCTGTTTTAGCCAAGGGATTAAATGTTCAGAAGCGCGATCATCGAGCAATTGTTGACCGAGTGTTGGTAAATCGACAGATTCGAGATGGCGATCGGCAAAATCAGCGCTGCTGTGAACCACAAACACAGGCTGCTGCGAGTCTAGTCGCTTGCTGCTGTCCAAACCAATCCAAGCTAAATCAGCATTGTCTCGAAAAGAAACAGCTTGCCACTGCGGATTTGGCAGGCTCAAATCTTGCTTTTTTGCCGCAGGATAGCCAGCCATCACAGTAATGCAAGGGTCGTAATTAACAGAGCGCAATTGGTCGAGAAAATCCGCTTGCAAATTTATTTCCGAATTCAAAAACATTAAAGCTTGAGGTGCTGGAATTGCCACAACTACAGCCTTAGCAATCAATT
Organism: Cyanobacteria bacterium SOY_34_metabat_3; assembly: GCA_031399265.1. Taxonomy (GTDB): domain Bacteria; phylum Cyanobacteriota; class Cyanobacteriia; order Cyanobacteriales; family Microcoleaceae; genus Microcoleus. Next base: position 47,029 of record JANNOR010000238.1, read on the forward strand.
CTTGAGGCGTGTCTGAATTGCCGTCAGTTACTTCTAGAGAAAGCTGCCACATTTGTTTATCTGTAGTAGAAATAGCTTGGACGCGGCGGCCAAACCAAATCTCTAAATCCCGGGCTAAATACTTACCGACAGCATTCATGCCGGCGGGTGCCACGTAACAGGAATTAGAACTAGCAGAAAGTTTTCCCCCTTGGAATTCCCAGACAGTATCAGTCCAGAGTTTGAGGATATCTCGATCGACCAAAACATCAATTAGCCCCTGCACCGCATCCCCCTGCGGTTCCAGATAGCGAGCTCCATGATCCGCCCTAGTACCCTGTACGCGGCGGGTAGCAACACGTCCCCCCGCGCCGCGAGACTTCTCAACAACCGCCACAGAATAACCAGCTTGACGCAACCGTCGAGCGCAACTCAGCCCCGCCATACCCGCACCGATCACCGCAACATCGAACATAATTAATCCTTAGTCAGTAGTCAGCAGTCAGTAGTCAACAGTCAACAGTCAGCAGTTATCAGTTTAAAGGCTGGGGGAAGTTTGTGTGCAATATTTCAACTTGTGGCCAAGCGCTGACAGTCTTAGCTGGCGCGGCCCGAGGCGATCGCCCTGCACCAAGTAGTAGAATAAGGGACAGCACGAATCTGCGATCGAGACCAGCTTAAAAAAAATGCCACTGCACGCAACTTCCCAACCCTGATGGTTGGGTTGTCAAGCAGCCATGTAAAATCTAAAATCTAAAATCGAATAGGGGAGGCAAAATTTTGGACGAACTCAGAGCAGCACTAGAATTGGCAACAGAAGAAGAATTGCAGCAACTAACAGAACTTCTGTTCGTGCGCAAATTCAACCCGTTAGATTACGTGCAAACCCCCGCACCGATAGACATACAAAGCCGCGATCGCGAAGCATGGCTAGACGCAGTAGAACAGCGGTTTCGCTACCTATCAGCGGACGGATTGACGGTACTCAGAGGGCGAACCGAACAAGTAACTTACAGACAAACACTGATTCAAGTTTGCCGCTACCTCAAAATTCCCTATCCCAAACATTTGTCAACAACCGACTTAGAAGCAGAAGTATTTTTGCACCTAATGGGGCGCGCTTGGAAGCAGTTACCCGCAGCCGAAAAACAAGCACTGACAGTGCGAGTACAGCGAGCGATAGTTGAGTCAAAACTCTCAGAACCCCTACCGATTTCTGCGGAAAAAGACCCCTTGGGTTTACTATTCAAGGGTGGGAGTGCATTAGCTGTAAGTTCGATCGTCAAACCAGTGCTCCTAAAACTGATGGCCCATCAATTTGCCTTGCATTTTGCCACCTATCAAATGGCAAAACAAGCAGTAATTACAGGTGGAACAGCAGCAGCAACCCAGTTTCAAAATTATGTCGCAATTCAGACAGCGCGGCGCTCTATGGCGACAAGTGCGGCTCGTTACGGTGCGACGCGGAGCGTATTTTCGTTTCTCGGCCCCGTGCTGTGGACGTGGTTTTTAGCTGATTTGGGCTGGAGGTCAATTTCAACTAATTACGCTCGGATTATTCCGACCATTTTTGCCTTAGCTCAAATTCGTTTAACGCGATCGGAATGCGTTTGGGAATTAGCATAACGATTTGAGATTTTAGACTTGAGATTTTAGATTAGGAGTGTCGGTGAACATCAAAAATCAGTTGAAATTAGCTGGAAAACTGACTGTTAAAAATCTGAAGTCTAGAATCCAAAAACATCACGATCGCACTCTGCGAATTCCTTGGAACTTCGCTCAATTGGGGACGCTAGTTTTCCCTTTAATTCCTATTTTGGGAGCTTTAGGAATCTTCCTGGGATTGGTAGGGACTTGCAAGCAAAAGTTCCGCCAAATTAGCTGCCGCCCGCTGAATCAAGGATTCGCAATTCTGAGCGTGTTGCTAATTATCACGGCAGTTTTTGCTAACAACCGCATTGAGGCTTTTTTGGGGTTGTTCAATTTTTTGCCATTCTTTATATTTTTTGCAGTTTTCAGCAGTTTAATTCAAACTCCGGCTCAATTGCGGCAATTGTCTTGGCTGTTGGTAATCAGTTCAATTCCCGTGATAATTTTGGGTTTGGGACAGCAATTTTTAGGTTGGAGCGGCATCGATCAATTGCAGCCTATTTTTGGCTGGGTGCTCCAATCCAAAGGCAATCCGCCCGGTAGAATGGCTTCTGTGTTTATGTATGCCAATATTTTAGCTTGCTATCTGACAATTGTGTTTATTTTAGGCTTGGGACTGTGGATTGAAGGCTTCGGAAGGAAGAAGGAAGAAGGAAGAAGGAAGAAGGATGAGGGAAGAAGGATAAGGGAAACAAGTAATGAACTGCCAATGCCCAATGCCCAATTCCCAATTCCCAATTCCCAATTCCCAATTCCCTATTCCCAATTCCTATTTTTAAGTTTAGCAGTAGTGGGAAATGCTGTTTGTTTGATTTTTACTAATTCTCGCAATGCTTGGGGACTAGCAGTTTTGGCAGTTTTGGCTTTTGCGGTTTATGCGGGTTGGAAAAAAATATTAGCTGCGGTTTTTAGTGCCGTTGGTGCAGTTTTTTTGTCGGCGTTTGGCCCAGAACCTATGCGGCAATATTTACGAATAATTATCCCGGCTTTTTTCTGGGCCAGACTAACGGATGAGATGTTTCCAAATCGGCCGACAGCTACTTTGAGAACAACTCAGTGGGAATTTGCTTGGTCAATGACTCAGCAGCGCCCTTGGACTGGTTGGGGACTGCGAAATTTTACTCCTCTTTATCAAGCTCAAATGCAACAATGGCTGGGTCATCCCCACAGCTTGATGCTGATGCTGACTGCTGAAACGGGAATACCGGCAACGCTTTTGCTGTTTGGTTTAGTCGGCTGGGTTTTGGCTAGCGGTGTTTTGCTGGTGGTGAATTGGCTGCATTTTCCTGTAGATACTCAAGAGCAGGAAATAACAGAAGAAAATTCTACTTCTTACATCACAAATCGGGTAGTTTATCAAGATGTAGATTCAGGCGATCGCCTAATTTTCTTCAGCTATTTACTAGCTTTCGGGGCCTGCACGCTATTTAACACTGTAGATGTAACCCTGTTTGATTTGCGACTTAATACCATAAGCTGGCTGCTGTTAGCCGCGATTTGCGGAGTGTGCAAAGAGGGAATCGGGAATAGGGAATAGGGAATTGAGAATTGGGAATAGTCACCAAAATATAACAGTCAACAGTCAACTGCCAACTGCCAACTGCCAACTATCAACGGTTATTCCACCGTCACCGACTTCGCCAAATTCCGAGGTTGATCCACATCCAAACCGCGTCGTGCAGCAATATGATAAGCCAACAATTGCAGGGGAATTACTGTCACAATCGGCGACAATAATTCATCTACCAAAGGCACCGGCAAAACGTGGTCAAAAATATCAGCTTCCGCCGCACCTTGCTTCGGCGTAACCCCAATTAAACGGGCATCCCGCGCTTTGGCTTCCTGAGCGTTAGAAAGCACCTTTTCGTACACAGTACCGGGCATGGCGATCGCCACTACAGGCACTTTAGCATCCAAAAGGGCGATCGGGCCGTGCTTCATCTCACCCGCCGGATATCCTTCCGCGTGAATGTAGCTGATTTCCTTTAGTTTCAAAGCCCCTTCTAACGCAATCGGAAAGTTAATTCCGCGCCCCAAAAAGATAAAATCTTGGGTTTCGGTAAACTGGTGGGACAATTCCTCTACATACTGTTCTTGAATCTCCAAAAACTTCTCAATTTCTGCGGGTAACTGGCGCAAACCAGAAATTATTTCTGCCAATCTCTCGTTACTAATAGTTTTCCGTTGGTGTGCCAAATCCAAGGCTAAGAAATAGAATGCCATCAACTGACTCACAAAAGTTTTCGTTGCTGCAACGCCAATTTCTATGCCAGCATGGGTATGGATAATGTGCGGTATCATCAGCGCGATCGAACTTTCTGTCCTATTCGTAATACCTAACATTCTCCCTCGATATTTATCGGTAAAACCCGCGCGGCGCTGCTGTTCCATCCCCAATGCAGCCAGCGTGTCCGCCGTTTCGCCAGACTGTGTTACGCCAATAATTAAAGTATTTGCGGTCATTGGCGCTGGTGCGTAGCGGTATTCAGAAGCGTACTGCACCGAAGTTGGAATATTAGCTAACTGTTCCAACAAATATTTGCCAATTAGCGAGGCGTGCCAGCTCGTTCCGCAGGCGAGAATTGAAATTTGTTCGACATCAGCACAAAGTTCATTTGGCAAGTTGAGATTAATCGGAGAGTCTGTACTTTCGGGATTCCAGTCGTTATCTAAATAAGTCTCTAAACAAGCTCTGACTACGGCGGGCTGTTCATAAATTTCCTTGTGCATGAAGTGTTTGAAGCCCTGTTTCTCGACAGAAACTGGACTCCAGCCGAGGATGCGCGGAGTTTTTTTCAGCCTTTGCCCTGCAAAGCTGTAAACTTCAACTCCCATCGGAGTTAGTCTTGCTAATTCGCCATTTTCTAGAGACAAAACAGCGCGGGTGTGAGATATTAAGGCTGGCGTGTCGGAAGCGCAGAAAAATTCGCCAGCACCAAAGCCAATTACCAAAGGAGCTTGCTGTCTGGCGACAATTAATTCGTCGGGAAAATCTGCACAAATAACTGCGATAGCAAAAGCGCCTTCTAATCTATTTACCGCTTTTGAAACTACTTCTAAAAACGACAAATCTGCAATTTCCTCTTCCTTCTTTCCACTTCCCTCTTCCTTCTTCCTTCTTCCTTCTTTGAAAAAGTCAGCAATTAAATGAGGAATAACTTCTGTATCGGTATCCGAGACAAATTTATGTCCCTTAGCTTTCAATTCTTCCCGCAACTCGCGATAATTTTCGACAATTCCATTTTGAACTACTGCAACTCTTCCACTATTATCCATGTGAGGGTGAGCGTTATATTCCTCTGGCTTGCCGTGAGTGGCCCAGCGAGTGTGTCCGATGCCGATGGGAGCCGGATTTTCGATTTTAGCTATTTTTTCCCGCAGGTTGTGCAATTTGCCCTTGGCCCGGACGCAGGTAATTTCTCCTTCCCAGATGGTAGCGAGGCCCGCTGAATCGTAACCTCGGTATTCGAGTTTTTCCAATCCTGCTAGCAAAATCTCGCTTGCTGCTTGGGTGCCAATATAGCCAACAATTCCGCACATTTGAGGTACTCCTACTAGGTTAGAAACTCATCCCATCTTACACACGGCCTAGTTCTGCTGGCTGTTTTCAGATAGTAGACCTCTCCAATAATTATTGTGGAACAGGCCGGAAAGCCTGTTGAAAACTGGATTTTCTGGATGTTCCAGCAAAAGAGAGGGAGCAATGTAATCGCCCCCTCTCTCGTGTTTGTAATTCGATCGGCAATTCGATCGAACTTTAGTAAGCTAGACCCATACTGCGAGTTGTTTCTGCTCCCAGGTAAACCCGGATGCTCAGAAAATCGGTAGGACAAGCAGTTTCGCAACGTTTGCAACCTACACAGTCTTCTGTGCGGGGAGAAGAGGCAATCTGAGCTGCTTTGCAGCCATCCCAGGGTACCATCTCCAAAACGTCAGTCGGACAAGCGCGGACGCACTGAGTGCAGCCGATGCAGGTATCGTAAATTTTGACTGAATGAGACATTGAATAAAGGCTCCCAACGAGTCACTAAAAATTTGCTGGCTCTGCGAATTAACAGATTTGACGGCGAGGTGACACCGCTATAGCCTGCACAGAGAATTAAAGGTTAGTTTACCGCAGTGCTTGGAAGCACTTCGCCAAAAAGCGACAAAACTTCACAGATATTCATTCTGGGAGTTAGAAAGGACTTGGATTCCTTACTACAAAAATTTAGCAAGTTCGATCGGCTAAAAGCCTAATTTTTCTAACACGGGCTTAGTTGAAACAATATGCCGATCGAGCCCCAGTTTTTTCGGCTCCACACCCAAAGCCAGAGCCACCAATTGCGGTAAATGCAACACCGGCAAACCCAACTTGCGCCCGATCGCTTTCTCCACCTCCGGCTGCCGCGAATCCAAATTCAAGTGACAAAGCGGACAAGGTGTTACCATACAATCAGCACCATTGTCAAGCGCATCTACAATATGTTTGCCAGCCATTTGAAAAGATTGGTTAGTGGCATAACTCGCTAGGGGCCAGCCGCAGCACTGCGTCCGTCCTCGATAGTAAACCGGAGTTGCGCCGATCGCCCGAAACACATTTTCCATCGATTCCGGTTGATGTGGGTCATCGTAAAGCAGCTTATCCTGAGCTCGCAGCAGGTAGCATCCGTAAAAAGCCGCGCACTTCAAACCCGAAAGCTTGCGAGTGACTCGCTTTTGCACTTCCTCCAAACCATAATCGGCAACGATCGCCCACAGCAGATGTTTCACCTCGGTACTGCCTTTGTAAGGCGAACAGCCTTGTTTTTCCAGCAAACCGTTGACTTTTTCTACGTAGTTGGGATCGGTTTTTTGGGATTCCTTGAGGCGATCGTCCACATGACCGATTACCCCTTGACAAGTGCTGCAATGCGTGAGTAAAGGCAGATTCAGTTCTTCAGCCAAAGCAATATTGCGGGCGTTGACAGTATCTTCCAGCAACTGCGAATCTTCCTTGAAAGTGCCAGAACCGCAGCAGGAAGCTTTTTTGAGTTCCACCAGTTCGATACCCAAGGCTTGAGTCAGCGCTTGGGTAGACAGGTAAAGTTCGCGGGCGGCCCCTTGGGCGACGCAACCGGGAAAGTAAGCATATTTCAGATTTGGGGATGGCATAATTGTTTCTGCTGGGGACACAAGGCAAGGAATAAGACAGGAGGGCGATCCTCTTCGTTGGCGCAGCCCCCGTAGGGGCGGGCTGCGCTAACGAGGTTGGGATGCTTCCTCTCCATATCCTTACCCAGTTTTA
>JANNOR010000245.1:0-29427 GCA_031399265.1 Cyanobacteria bacterium SOY_34_metabat_3
GTTTCGTAGAGGTGTCCGGTTGTTTTGATGCCGATCGACCTTGCATACTGATATAATCCCACAAATTCGTCCAAACGCTCGCCAATACAAGCATCGCCCCCAGCAAGATCGATCGCGCAAACATATTCTCCCATTTGTGCAGCCAAATCGACGATCGCCCGATTCACTTCATAGGGCAAACGCGAGTGCATACACAAGATTTGACTGGTAACAATCGGACAATCGCTAATTTGACTTGCCTTACCCACAACTCGGACAATCTCTGCCATTAAATCAATCCGTTCAGACTGCGAAAAATGCTCTGGAGTCCGCAAATAAGGCGTATAGCGCAACTCCAAATAAGCCAGATTTTCAAACACGTAAGCGCCCCGCATCAACCGATAGATGAAATAAGGCAAAGTCTCAACAGTTTGCACGCTTTCTACCAGCGTGTGCAGTTCCAAATACTCATCAAGAGTATTGCGCGGACGAGTGTAAAAATCCTCAAACTCCGAGTATGCTTGAAATCGGCCAGCTATCTCAGCATTGTTGTGGCGATCGAAGTACCGCCACAGCACCCTAGGAACCACAGAACCACCCAGATGGCGGTGCAACTCAGCGTGTAAAGTCATAACCAACACTGCCTCAATTTTCTCGATCTTAACAAAAATTAATTAGTCAGTAGTCAGTAGTCATTGGTTATTGGCTATTTGTGAGTTCCCATGCCCCATGCCCCATGCCCCATGCCCCATGCCCACAAATCTAAAATCTAAAATCTATTGACATTCGGAACAGCTCCATAGATAATTTAGGATTGTGTCAACCTGAGCTGAACGCGAGAAACCCTTGGCTAACGTAGTTGTGATCGGCGCCCAGTGGGGCGATGAAGGAAAAGGCAAAATTACCGATTTGCTCAGCAAATCCGCAGATATCGTTGTGCGCTACCAAGGGGGCGTCAACGCCGGTCATACCGTGGTAGTTAACGGTCAGACTTTCAAGCTGCACTTAATTCCGTCTGGGATTCTCTACCCTGATAAAGAGTGTATTATCGGCTGCGGTACCGTCATCGACCCTAAAGTTTTAATTGAAGAATTAGATCAGTTAGAAAAACTGAATATTTCGACGGCATCGCTGATGATTTCGCAGACTGCTCACGTCACAATGCCCTATCACCGATTAATTGATGTGGCATCGGAACAAGAGCGGGGAAATTATAAAATCGGGACGACGGGACGCGGCATCGGCCCTACTTACGCCGACAAGTCGGAACGTACAGGCATTCGGATGCTCGATTTAATGGACTTGGAAGGATTCCGAGAACAACTGGAATGGACGATTCATCACAAGAATGTCATTCTCGAAAAACTATACAATTTGCCGCCTCTCAATCCGCAAGATGTAATTGACGAATATCAAGTTTATGCGGAACGTTTGCGGCCGCACGTAGTAGACAGTTCGCTGAAGATTTATGAGGGAATTCACACGCGCAAAAACATTTTGTTTGAAGGCGCCCAAGGCACTTTATTAGACTTAGACCACGGTACTTATCCTTACGTTACTTCCAGCAATCCGATCGCAGGCGGTGCTTGCGTGGGAACCGGAGTCGGCCCAACTGCGATCGATCGCGTTATCGGAGTCGCCAAAGCTTATACAACCCGCGTCGGAGAAGGCCCTTTCCCTACCGAAATGGTAGATGGAGTTGGCGCAATTTTGGGCGAGAGAGGTGCAGAATTCGGCACGACAACGGGCAGAAAACGCCGCTGCGGTTGGTTCGATGCGGTAATCGGCCGCTACGCCGTTCGCATCAACGGACTTGACTGTCTAGCAGTTACCAAACTCGATGTTTTGGATGAATTAGAAGAAATCAAAGTCTGCGTTGCTTACGAAATTGACGGCGAACGCTGTGTGGATTTCCCAAAAAGTTCCCGGATATTTGCTCGATGCAAACCAATTTACGAAACCCTTCCCGGTTGGAAACAGTCCACGGAAGAGTGCCGCAATTTAGAAGATTTGCCGCAGCAAGCATTAGATTATCTCAAGTTTTTGGCAGATTTGATGGAAGTGCCGATCGCCATTGTATCTCTCGGTGCCGGTCGCGACCAAACTATCATTGTCGAAGACCCAATTCACGGCCCGAAGCGCGGATTATTATCGGTTGACGGTACGGCTGTAGCAGCAAAATTCTAACGTTATTATAGAAGAAACGGAGGACACGGCAGTGCCGTTTCCCTATTCCGATTAATTGTATGGACACTCCGAGAGCCCATTAGTGTCAACTTAAGGTCAAATTCAGTCAGAGACTGTTGTTTGACTATTAAATCTAGATCCGAACGAGCCCCCCTTAAGAAGGGGGGGACAGGAATCTTTTCAAAGTCCCCCTTATTAAGGGGGATTTAGGGGGATCTAGACTTAGGTAAAAGCTAGAGATACCCAGGATTTTAGGCTTAAGTTGACACGCTTTCGGCAGCGCCGCGTCCTGATTGTGGCTAATATTAATTCTGATGCTACCGGATTTAATATTAAATCAGGAAGGTAACGAGTTTTCAGATGTTTAGTAGCAGGAGTAATCCCCATGTTTGACATCAGTTTTTATTCAGTCAATGGTGAACCGTCTGATAGTCTAAGAATCACAGCAAATACTTACGAGTGGTTAGCAAAATCAGCATTTTCCAAAATAGGTGGCGCATCAATAGACACCGAAATTCACTTGGATGAAGAAAATGTAATTCTGCCTCTAGTTGAATTAAATCAAGATATTCGCCAGCAATTCAAGAAAATTTTTAGCGAAGAAATCATTAGTGAAAGCGATGCAGTTCTGACTAAGCTTGGTGATTCCCCTTCAAAAGAAGAGTATCAATCAGGAACTTATCGTTTGAGAAAAATGCTGGAATTGCTGAAGTGTGTGGAAAACGAAAACTATCAGTACCTCCAGCGAATTTAATGAAGTGCGCTCGCAGTATCACAATTCTGGTAAAATGTGAAAACAATCAGCCGAAAGTCAGAAAATGGAAATCGCAGTAGAATGTCAAAAGCGGGCAGAAGGCAGCAAACCTAACGCCCTCCGCCGCTCAGGAATGATTCCCGCCGTCCTTTACGGACACAAAGGCTCTGAATCCATTTCCCTTACCATCAAAGCCAAAACTGTTGAACAACTGCTCAAAAAGCACGTAGTCAACAATGCTCTAATTGACCTCAGCATTCCCGACCTCTCTTGGAGCGGAAAAACCTTGCTGCGAGAAGTTCAAGTTCATCCTTGGAAAGGCTATCCTTACCACCTGAGCTTTTTCTCCGTCGCAACACAAGACAGCCTGGAAGTTGAATTGTCGCTGCGTTTTGTCGGCGAAGCTGTCGGCGTCAAGTTAGAAGGCGGTATGTTGGAAACTGTGCTGACGCAAATCGCAGTTAAGTGCAAACCTGATAGCATTCCTGATGCAATTGAAGTAGATATTTCTAATTTGAAGGTAGGGGATGCGCTGCACATTCACGAATTAGTTTTACCTGCGGGAGCAGAAGCTCTCGGCGACCCAAGTCAGGTGGTTGTTACCGTGCTGGCAACTAAAGCCAGCCCTGAAGAAGAAGCAGAAGAAGCAGCAGCCGCAGCAGCTTGATTAGTAATTGCTAAGATTTGCTAACTAATAGTTGACAAAAGGCGATCGCTCGATCCGAAAAGGGCGATCGTTTTTTGCTATGGGAGAAGGCCCAATGATATCAATTCCGGCGCAGCCGGAATGATATCGATTCCGGCGCAGCCGGAATAATATAGAGGAGACGGCAGTGCCGTGTCCCTACAATCGATCGCGGTAATGATATCGATTCTGGCTGCGCCGGAATAATATAGAGGAGACGGCAGTGCCGTTTCCCTACCATATTTACCAGCCAAATCAAAAAATCAGCCGAGAATCCCAATTTCTCCCCAGCACCGTCCGTCAAAAAAATTAATAATTGGGGGAACAAGCCTGCTAATGTTAGTGTCAAACCCGAGTATAATTGTGAAACGTTTAGACTACCCTACTTAATTCCTGCTTCTGGAGCCGCCGCCGCCATGTCATCAACAGTCAATACAGAATCAACAGCGGTTCAATTTAACCAACAGGGAGAAACATACTTATCCCAAGGAAAATTAGAAGAAGCCATTGCCTCTTGCGAGCAAGCTTTGAAAATTCACCCCAATTTTGCACCGGCTTACAAGACTTTGGGCAACGCGCTGCAAGCTCAAGGCAGGATGGAAGAGGCGCGGCACTGGTACGCTAAAGCTATTGAAATAGAACCGAATTTTGCGGAAGTATACGCGAATTTGGGTAGCATTTATGCGCAGCAGGAAAAATGGTCGGAGGCGATCGAGTTTTATCAAAAGGCGATCGCCCTTAAGCCGAATTTCGCAGGAGTTTACCGGAATTTGGCAAAAGTATTCGGACAAATTGGCAAAGGGGCCGAAGCCCAGCAGTGCTGGTATCAAGCATATAGTTTGGAACCGGAAAAAGTAGCGCCCTCAGAACACTTGAATCTGGGCGACGCTTTGTTCCGTCAAGAAAAATTCTCCGAGGCGATCGCCTGTTATCAGCGCACAATCAAGTTAGATCCTAATTTGGCGCAGGCTTACGAAAATTTGGGCGAAGCGCTGAAAAAACAAGGCAAGTTAGATGAAGCGACTCCATATTATCGCAGGGCGATCGAACTCAACGCCGCTCATGCCAGAAATGGTAACGAGGGACAGCAAACATTGGCTGGTGCAAACGGCACAAATGGTGCTGTTAAGTCGCCACAGGTTCAACCACAAATAGCGCCACAAGTTCAACAACCACAGGTTCAACAACAAATACCTGAGCAAATATTGCGAAAAATACCGCCAGAAATACTGCAACAAATACCGCAACAAATTAAACAAAAAGTTCAGCAACCTGTTAATGCTGGAATTGGCACAGAAGATCCAGAGGCCTATAAAATACTCGCAGAAGGCTATTTTGCTCAAGGCAAAATGGAACAAGCAATTTCGGCTTGCAAAAAAGCGCTACAAATTAAGCCGGAAGCGCCTCTATACAAAATGTTGGGTAATGCCCTGCAAGCTGGTGGCAAAATTGATGATGCTAAAAGTTGCTATGTCAAAGCAATCGAAATTAATCCGAATTTTGCGGAAGCCTACGCTAATTATGGCAGCATTTGCGCGCAGCAGGAACAGTGGCAGCAAGCGGTTTCGGCCTACGAAAAGGCGATCGCCCTGAAGCCGGATTTTGCCGGTGCTTTCCGCAATTTCGCCAAACTTTTGACGCAGTTGGGCAAGTCGGAGGCGGCGGCTGAGGCTTTGTATCGAGCATTTGCGATCGACCCAAAATCCGGCACCGCCGAGGAACACGAGAATTTAGCCAAAACTTTGATCGAGCAAGGTAAGGTCAATCAAGGAATTGATTGTTACCAGCGCGCAGTTGAATTGAACCCAAATGCTGGCGCAGCTTATCACGAATTGGGGGAACTTCTCAAAAATCAAGAACATTGGGAAGCAGCCGCAGATGCTTACAGTAATGCAATTAGAATTAATCCCGAACTTTCTTGGTCGCACAACAATTTAGCTGAGTCGCTGGTTAAGTTGGAACGGTGGGAGGAATCTGTAAATGCTTACCGGAAGGCGATCGAATTAAATCCTGATTTTAGCTGGTCTCACAACAATTTAGCAGACGTGTTGCTGAAGTTGGAACGTTGGGATGAAGCAGTAGAAGCTTACACTAAAGCAACAGTCTTAAATCCTGATTTTAGCTGGTCGCACAACTATTTAGCAGACGCGCTGATTAAATTGGAACGGTGGGATGAGGCGATTGCGGCTTACCAAAGGTCGATCGAACTCAATCCCGACCATTTTTGGGCGCACAATAATCTAGCCGAAGCGCTGGTGAATTTGGAACGCTGGGATGAGGCGGTGGTTGCGTATCGGCGCGCTAACGAAATCAATCCGAATTTCTTCTGGTCGCATAGCAAGTTGGGCGACGTGCTGCTAGAAATGGAAAGATGGGACGAGGCGATCGAGGTTTACCGGCGCGCGGCGGAGTTGAATCGCGATTTTGCGTGGACTTATTACAACATGGGGACGGCTTTTGAGAAGCTGGAACGGTGGGATGAGTCGATCGCCGCTTACCGCTGTGCTGTCGAAATTCAGCCGGATTTGCCGTGGATTTCGCAAAAGTTGGCCGATGCTTTGAGGATGCGATCGCAGTGGGATTTGCAGGAGGCGATGCGTTTGTATAAAAAGGCGATCGAAGAGAATCCCGAAGATGTGCAACTTTATCACAAGGCGCTGGAGATTGCGCCGAATGATGCTGACCTTTATGTTGAGTTGGCGAATGCTTTGGTGCGGCACAGTTGGCCGGATGGGGCGATCGTTTTTTATCAGATGGCGTTGCAAGTAAATCCCGAATGCGGTGAGGCGCACTTGCAATTGGGGCTGATGTTAGCACAAAAGAATGACTTGGATCGGGCGATGGCTTGTTACCGCCGCGCTATAGAGGTTCAACCAAATGAGTATAAACCTTACCAATTGTTAGGGGATGCTTTGGCAAACCAGGGTAAGCGGGAGGAAGCGATGAACTGTTACCGCCGTGCGATCGAGTTAAAACCTGACGATCCCTATATCCACAACAATTTAGCGGATATGCTGCGACATCAAGGAGATTTGGACGGGGCGATCGCAGCTTACCGCCGCGCGATCGAACTCAAGTCAGATTTCTCGTGGTTCCACTATAATTTAGGGGAAGTTTTGACTAAGAAAGGGCAAATTGATGAAGCGAGTTATTGTTACCGTCACGCCTTAGAGTTGGAACCCAAGATATTCTAACTTTCCCTGCAAGAGGGCCTGTATTTCGTAATTTGAGGCAGGCTCAAAGATGTCATTTACTATTAAAAAACATAAATTGAGATTATAAGAAAATATTATGAACCCAGATTCAACTAAGCGCTTGGAAGAAGCCATTCAAAAGACTTTATCCACTCATGCTAAAAGCGATAAAAGTTATCTCTGGATGGCTTATTGGGTAATATTTGAGCGGGAAGCCGATCGTGATGGGCTGGAAGGTTGGTTAAACGAACTTAATACAGGTGCGTCCCGAGCTACTGTTATAAAAAAAATGGTTGAAGCGCATGAGTTTCAACAAAAACTGACAGGTCAAGAAGGTGGTGATAGTAGCTTTACTGAAGAAAATATCAACTCTATGTTAGATAATAAACTTCATAGTGCTCGCATGAAAATGGTGAGAACACTGCTACCGCCTGCTAAGGCGATCTTAGATTTGGGAGGTTATTCTGCATCAGATCGAAGAGGAGCTTTATTACAGCTCGGCTATCCTCATCTTCCAGAAAATCTATATATTAGAGACTTGCCTCCAGATAAAATGATGTTTCCTGGGGAAGAGTGGCCAATAGAAGTTAAGTACCAAAATTGCAATATTGAATATATTTATGGAAGTATGACAGATTTAAGCTGCTTTCAAGAAAGTAGTTTTGACTTAATTTGGTCTGGAGAGTCAATCGAACACATCACCACAGAAGAAGCAGAACAACTATTTGACCAAGTTTATAAATTGTTAAAGCCGGGTGGTAAGTTTGCTCTTGACACCCCTAATAGGAACGCTACAAAGCTACAGTTTCCCAATAATTATATCCATCCCGAACACAAGCTAGAATACTATTTCGATGATTTGTGCAAGCTCTTGGAGAAGCATAATTTCAAAATAGTGGATACGAAAGGTATTATTGATCTATCAAAATCGATTGAAACATCAAGCCAGGAAACTCTCAACCATGAATTTATTCACAGTCAACTGTTAAATGATAATCCTGATAAATCTTATTGTTTTTACATTTGTTGTATGCGAGCCGAAGATTTGTAGGGTCATTGATCAGAAGACGAACCATAAACAATCAATGATACCAGCCAGTTGCTAATATCAAAATTGAAGCCTTGCTCTGTCTAGTTCTCTCTGAGATTGCAGGGCCGCTTGCTTCCAAGCTTGAGCTTGCGATTCAAACAACTTTTTCTCTTCTATTGTCCTCATAATATATTCCAGGCGATGTCTAATTTTTTGACCGATAACCTCTGGACTCAGTAAAGACCTAATCTCCTTCGCTGCTCTCGCTCCTACTTGTTGTGCTTGCGGATAATTCTGAAAAACATACTGCATGAGCGAAGCTGTATGATCGATATCCGGCTCAGCCCAGATACTACCTTTTGGGTAAAGTCCATAAGCTTCAGTAGTTGCAACTAAATCGTATTTCACCAAAAAACTATTGCCGACATTCATAAAATCGGTATTCGATGAATAAGCGGTAGCGATGACTGGCTTGCCATAATACATAGCCTCTGCCATAGTCAAGCCAAAACCCTCAGCTCGATGTAGCGATACATAGCAGTTACAATTATCTACTAAGCCATGAACCTCTTCCTTGCTCAAATGCCCTTCGATCAGTTGAATAGACGGCCAGTCTTCTGCTATGGCTTTTAGTCGATCGTACTGATTTTGATAAGCTGGATGAGGTCGAAACTTAATAATCAGTAAAACATCTTCATTAGACTTCCCAAAAGCTTTTTTAAACGCATCAATGGTCGCAAAAGGATTTTTTCGCTCAAAACCGCTACCCATGTCGAACATGAACAGAAAAATAAATTTGTCTTTAGGTAATCCTAAAGCCTCTCTCCCCAACGAGTTGGGAGGTAAATAAATGCTGGGCGGTAATTTCACAACCGGAAGAGGCGAGACATCGGAAATGGTTTCAGCAGTGTAATTACTGTAAGTCCAAACCTCATCAAATCGATTAAAAGCTCCCATGAAAAAATCAGGAAACACCGGAAGTTCCCAAATCCAAAAACCAATATTATAACGATTATTAAATAATTCAGGATCGATAGAATTCAACAAGGACTCGTGAGGATTTGTATGGATGATATTAATGGGATAAGAATGATCGCTGGAAAAATTGGTGTATGTAGAATCTAAGTTACGTTGCGAATCTTCTTTCATATCCTTTATAGTGAAAGGAATGTTAGCTGCTTCTATCGCTCTAATCGTCCCTCGGACACCCCCGCCCAAACCAAACTCGCCACTCACATGACCGATAATATTAACTCCAAAATTAAAATTTCTGTTGTTGACCATCACTGACCTCCTAATAATAAATATCTACAGTAAATCAAAATTTTCAAGTTTTAGCAAAGCGTTGATATTGCGCTAGTTCAGATTGAACTTGCTGTGTTGTCTGCCGCCAAACTTGGATTTGGGAATGGGCAAAAGCCGTCTCTTGCTGCATCTGATGGATGCGAGTTGACCAGTTTGTAGATTGGTTCATCCTATTTCTAATGATTTCCAAGCGATTTTTGATTTTGATGCCTAGAAGTTGAGGACTCAATAAAGATTTCATTTCCTGAGATGCTCTCGCTCCTACTTTTCGCGCTTCTTCGGGATTCTCAAAAACATACTGCATTAGAGATGCTGCATGATCGATACTGGGGTCTGCCCAGTAATTTCCTTTAAAGTAAGGCCCATAATCTTCGGTCAGCGTCACTATGTCATATTTTACTGGAAAACTATTGCCGACATTCATAAATTCCATATTAGATGAGTAGCCAGTTGCAATTACGGGTTTGCCGTAGTACATGGCTTCGGCCATTGTCAAGCCAAACCCTTCGGCCCGGTGCAGCGAAACATAGCAGTCACAATTGGCAACTAAAGCATGAAGTTCTTCTCTCTTTAAATGCCCATCTATAAAGTGAACTGGCCAGCCTGCTGCTTCCGCTTTGAGTCGATCTCGCTCTTTGGGAAAAAAGCTGGCATTGGAAAACTTGAGTACCAGTAAGACATCTTCATTCGATTGAGCAAAAGCTCGTTTAAATGCCTCCAAAGTAGCAAAGGGATTTTTGCGACCAATGGTACTGTGGAAGTCAAACATGAACAGAAAAATAACTTTGTTTTCGGGTAATCCTAATGCTTTTCTATCAAATGATGGTTCGGGCAGATCGAGGCTCGACATCATCTTAATCACGGGCACAGGCGATACAGGGGCGATCGCTTCAGCGCAGTAATTGCTATAAGTCCATATCTCATCAAATAAATCAAAAGCATACAGCCAACCTGATGGAAATATAGGTAGTTCCCAAGCCCAAAAACCTATATTATATTTACCTTTTAGGCATTCTGGATCGATCATGTTGAATACGACTGGCTCCGGCAAAGTATGGATCAGATTGATCGGGTATTGGTTGCGATCGGAAAAATTTGTGTAACTATCATCTAAGTTCCTATGCCAATGTACTTTAAGATCCTGAAGAGCAAAGGGAATGCCTGCGGACTCAATAGCTCTTAGGGTAGCTCTACTCCCTTCCCCAAGCCCGTATTCACCGCTTATGTGTCCGACAAAGTTTATTCCAAAGTTATGATTTAACGTGTTGTTTGACATAACAAATTTTAGATTAATGACAATATTTCAACAGAACTTGGCTTGATCTAGCGCACTCACGAATCTTAGTCTCAAAGCTTGGTCTTGTTAGACCATATCCAGTCGATCGCGATTCGAGTAGATAGGAAAACTATAAATCAGTTTGAGTCGATCACCTTTGAAACTGCAAGCATTTAAGTTCCGTCTGCATTTGCAGTGCTGTTTGTTTCCAAGCTTGAGCTTGAGATGCCAACCAGTCGTTCTTTGCCTGAAGTTCCAGGTATCGGTTGGACAAATGTGAATTATTTCTCGTCTTCATAATAAATTCCAAGCGACTTCTAATTTTTTTGCCTACAGTTGGCGGACTCAGTAAAGACCTAATTTCTTTGGCGGCTCTATCCCCCACTTTCTGTGCTGCCTGATAATTGTTAAAAACATACTGCATAAGTGTGGCAGCATGATCGACATCAGGTTCGGCCCAAACACTACCTTTAGGGTAAGCACCATAATCTTCAGTCGTTGTTAGCAACTCATATTTGACGGGAAAACTATTACCGACATTCATGAATTCCATATTAGACGAGTAAGCTGTAGCAATCACTGGCTTGCCGTAGTACATCGCTTCAGACATTGTTAAACCGAAGCCCTCAGCCCTATGCAGAGACACATAACAGTCACAAGTATTAACCAAGCTATGAATCTCTTCTTTTTTCAAATGCCCCTCTATAAACTGAATCGATGGCCAATCTTCTGTCAATTCTTTAAGTTGCTCTCGTCTTTCAGGAAAATAATGTGAATTGGCAAATTTGAGTACAAGCAATACATCCTCATTAGCTTGACCAAAAGCTTGTTTAAATGCCTCAATAGTAGCAAAGGGATTTTTGCGTTCAAAGGAGCTGCCGAAGTCAAAAATAAACAGAAAAATAAATTTATTTTCTGGCAAGTTTAAGTCCGTTCGCTTCAGTGAAGGTTGGGGGAAAACAAGACTAACCGGGATTTTGAGCACCGGAACTTGGGAAACAGCCGAAAATGCTTCGGCACAGAAATTGCTGGGAGTCCAAATTTCATCAAATAAATCAAATGCCCACTGCCACTCAGCCGGAAATTCTGGCAATTCCCACAGCCAGACACCTATATTGTATTTCCCTTGAAAATATCCACTGCCAATACCAGGAAAGTATCCTGCCAAAATCTGCTCAACCCAATTGGGATTTGTCTGGACAATATTGATTGGATATGGGTTGTCTTCAGAAAAATTTGTGTAACTGGTATCTGAGTTGGGTTGACCCCCTACTTTGAGATCCATAATTTTAAAAGGAATGCCAGCAGCTTGCATTGCTCTGAGAGTTCCTCTCCCAGCTTCTGCCAGCCCAAAATCACCAGTTATGTGACCACTTAAATTGACCCCAAAAGCTGAATTGAGTTTTTCGTTTAACATTTCAATAATCTAATTGTTGCTGGGTCATATTTCACCTCAAAACTATGACGCTTTCTTAACTATTAGCCCTATGGAGGTCGTCACATACTGCTCTAACTGAAGCTTTAAGTGTATACCTGACCAGGGCGGCACGTCTACATGACGATCGAATGGCCCGCTTCCGGCGTTGTAGTTGAGGACTATTTCATGTCCCTGGCTTGCCAACTCTGCTGCTAGTGTGTCTATGTCCTGCCTCCTAAACAGTACAGTGGGTTGGTTGTCGATCGTCGCATCATTAGAAAAAACGTTGAATTCCGTAGTATGTACTGCTACGCCACCCGGACGCAGGCAGTTAAGGCTGTTCTGGATAAACCGCAGCCCCAGCTCGATCGAGCCGACGTGTTCGAGAGCGCAAGACGAATAGACAAAATCGAAGCCGACCAAATCCGGATCTATTTTATTCATGTCCGCGATCCGGTACTTTACCAGTGCCGCAAAGCGATCGCGCGGGCAGATGTCGCGATCGTTAAGCGCTTCGAGCGTTGCTGCGTGTTGACCCGAACCAGCCCAGCCCTGCTTTGTCGCCTCTTCTATATCTAGATCTGTAGCGACTATCTCGCAGCCGCGCT
Organism: Cyanobacteria bacterium SOY_34_metabat_3; assembly: GCA_031399265.1. Lineage (GTDB taxonomy): Bacteria > Cyanobacteriota > Cyanobacteriia > Cyanobacteriales > Microcoleaceae > Microcoleus. The sequence goes on from JANNOR010000245.1 coordinate 12,436, forward strand.
GAGCCATTACCGCAACCAGGGGTTCCTTGCCGACACCAAAACCCAGCCCACGCCTGCCTGGTGACATCATTCCTGCCTCAGATAGGGCCTGGAGGATATAGCCGTACTCCCACAGCTTGCGGTGGAAGATAGGCGGGTGAGGCAGACGAGTCTCTTGACACCAGTACACAAAGGCATCTGAGCGACACTGCGCCTCGGTAGCCATTTGCGAAACGGGATTAGTGAGGCTCGGCTCATCGTTGATAATAACTAGCTGCTGATTGATGGCAGTTGTCGCAGCATTTTTTTGAATCATAAATAGTACCGATCCCTAAGTCCAATGGAGTTCTGAGTTTGCTGTAGTTTTCTCTTTCCGCTTCTCTCTCAAGTTCAATGCGGTTTGGTAAAGTTCCATATCTTCGCTATTGATAGCTGCTAGCTTAGCTAGCAGATTCTTGTCACTCAACACATTGTTAACATAACCGTGATACCCTGGGTATCTATTTTTGTTATGCCAACCAATTTCTACCTCGGGCAAACCTAGTATCTCTCTCAGGTCATTTAGGTCATCGCGGAAAAATTCTTGGATGCCGACAAAGTAAAAATCACTTAGATTCATTCCCTGAACGCACCTTGACATCAAGTTCTGGGTTGCCGATAACTCAGCAAATTCCAGCAGACTCGGCTTGGTTTGACTGACATATTTCTGAAATTCATCCTCAGCAAGGTCACTCCAGATACTAATAGAATCACAATACCAGGAAATTAACCGAGTAATTGGATGCCTTAACCAAATTATCGAGGGAACGGAATTCAAAAAACATCCTTTGTACTTGACAGCGGGAAAATTGCCGTGAATTATTCTAGTTTCTTGATTGATCGAACCTTGTTGCACGATAGTAGCTAAAGACATATTTTTGTATTCTTTAACTAATTTATCGCTACCGTAAACCTGTTCTAAAATCTTGCCAAACGTTACGCCTGCTGTTTTTGGTATGTGTACGGAAATAAATTTTACTTCCGAAGCTAATGGCAAAAATCCTTCCTCCACCAGCTTCCACAAAGCCTTAAATTCCGGTGAATCCCGCATTTCACAGAGGAATTGCTGACGTGTGAACCTGCCATCATGTAAAACTTGGGTGTAGGTTTCTTTGCCTTCGCGATCGGGTTCGCGTTTTAAATAAGCGTGATAAGCTACTTCCAGAAAATCTCCATCATTGAGGCTCTCAGTTTCTTCCAAAAATTCTGCATCGTTGATTTGAGGAAATTGAAATTGAGATTGCTCTAATTGCCTGCGAATCCCAATTTTCATAATATGTTGTAGGCGGCTTCTAATTGTGCTGCCAACTGCCTGCGGACTCAGTAAAGACTTCATCTCCCGAGCGGCTCTGGCTCCTACTTGCTCAGCTTCTTGATAATTGTGAAAAACATACTGCATTAAGGAGGCCGCATGGTCAATATCAGGATCGGCCCAGACACTACCTTTTGGGTAAGGCCCATAATTTTCAGTAGTTGTAACTAGGTCATATTTAACCAAGAAACTATTCCCTACATTCATAAATTCAACATTGGAGGAGTAGGCAGTAGCGATCGTAGGTTTTCCGTAAAACATCGCTTCAGCCATTGTCAAGCCAAAACCCTCTGAACGATGCAGCGATACATAACAATCACAACAGTTAACTAAGGAATGAATTTCTTCTTTTTTTAAATCTCCTTCTATAAATCGAATAGATGACCATTCTTTTGCCGATTTAAAAAGTTGTTCTTGCTGCTCTTTAAACTGTGGATGCGGTCGGAATTTAATCACCAATAGTACATCATTATTTAGTTTGTCAAAAGCTCGTTGAAAAGCCTCTACTGTAGCTATTGGATTTTTTCTTTCAAAGATGCTTCCAAAGTCGAACATGAACAAAAAAATAAATTTATTTTTGGGTAATCCCAAAGCTTCTCTACCCAATGATGATTGTGGAAGATAAATGCTAGGTGCTACTTTTAGAACTGGAATAGACGACACCTTAGCAATGGCTTCAGCCGTGTAATGGCTATAAGTCCATATCTCATCAAATAAATCAAAAGCACCTTGCCAAAAATAGGGAAATGTTGGCAGTTCCCAAGCCCAAAATCCTATATTATATCTACCCTGAAAGTATTCAGAACCAATTTGCTCGATATGGACTGGATTAGGATTGGCATGAACGATGTTGATTGGATACGGATTATTTTCAGAAAAATCTGTGTATGTATAATCCAAGTTCCGCTGCGAACTTTCTTTAATATCCTTGAGCGAAAAGGGAATCCCTGCTGCTTCTATTGCTCTAATAGTACCTCTCATGCCTTCACCCAGACCAAATTCACCTGTCACATGACCTACAAGATTGACACCAAAGGTATAACTTACTGTTTGATTGAACATAGTCAATTTTATCTTCCTGATAATTGTGAATACAACTTAAGTTTTAAATTGAAAAGCCGCTGTTTTTATCGTCACCTTCAGGAACGATTGATCGTGCTGTGAGGACAGTGTTCTAAGTTGAGCAACGAACGTTAGATTCCGATTGCAGGTTGCTAGCAGTCCCGGTCTAGTGCATCGGAATTACACTCTTGCCATTATGAAGACCGCGACGCATTAATTCATTCCATTCCGCTGAGTTAATCAGGGAGTTGGTATCAAGGTGATATCCCTTTTCTGAACTGAACTGGGCAAAACTCTCTAACCATTTTAATACTGTTTCTGTTGCTGAGAAAGGGGTACACTTTAATGATTCCTTTAGAAAGTGAGCCATACCTTTCATATCACCTTTGTGATGAGCGTGCCAAGCCTCCCACACCAGGAGTTTGTAATCCAACTGGATTCGTAAGTCAGAATCTCCAACCAGAGCTTCCTGAAACTTTAGTTTTTCCCCCTCAGCCTGAGTCTGGTGCAGTCGAGCATGAGATTGCTCCAATTCAGCCTGAGTCTGGTGCAGTCGAGCATGAGATTGCTCCAATTCAGCCTGAGTCTGATGCAGTTGAGCATGAGATTGCTCCAATTCAGCCTGAGTCTGATGCAGTTGAGCATGAGATTGCTCCAATTCAGCCTGAGCCTGATGCAGTTGAGCCTGAAATTGTTCCCCTTCAGCCTGAGTCTGGTGAAGTTGAGACTGGGATTGCTCCAACTCTTCCTGAGTCTGGTGCAGTTGAGCCTGAAATTGTTCCCCTTCAGCCTGAGCTTGGTGCAGTTGAGACTGAGATTGCTCCAGCTCTTCCTGAGTCTGGTGCAGTTGAGACTGGGATTGCTCCAATTCACCCTGAGTCTGGTGCAGTTGCAATTGGGATTGCTCCAATTCACCCTGAGTTTGGTGGTGTTGAGACTGAGATTGCTCCAACTCTTCCTGAGTTTGACGGTGTTGAGACTGAGATTGCTCCAACTCTTCCTGAGTTTGATGGCGTTGAGACTGAGATTGTTCCAACTCTTCCTGAGCCTGGTGCAGTTGCAACTGAGATTGTACCAATACAGCTTGAGCCTGGTGCAGTTGAGCCTGAGATTGCTCCAATTCACCCTGAGTCTGGTGCAGTTGAGACTGAGATTGCTCCAATTCACCCTGAGTCTGGTGCAGTTGAGACTGAGATTGTTCCAATTCACCCTGAGTCTGGTGCAGTTGAGACTGAGATTGTTCCAATTCACCCTGAGTCTGGTGCAGTGGCAACTGGGATTGCTCCAATTCACCCTCAGTCTGGTAAAGTTGCAACTGGGATTGTGCCAATTGACTTTGTGCTTGGTGCATTAGCACTTTGTATTGCTCCAATTCACCCTGAGTCTGGTGGAGTTGAGCATGAGATTGCTCCAATTCACCCTGAATTTGGTGCAGTTGCACTTTGTATTGCTCCAATTCTATCCGAGTCTCGTATGGCATATGATAATAGAGAGGGGTAGGCTCAACTTTTAAGTTGATCTGAAAGTTTTTTGAAAGTTTTGAAAGTTCTATAACAGCGATCGCATTTGCAAAGGGGAAAGGATGGTTGTACTCTACATTACTAAGTTCTATCTCTTCTATTTCTCCCCAAAGCATTTTGACGCTATCCTTTGTTGGATCTCTATTAATTAATCTTAAGAAACTTGTACGGATTGCTTCTTGAGGAATTCCATATTTTTTTAAGAGTGCCAGATACTGCGCGCTGAACTGAATATACCATCCTCCATCGGTAAGGACTCCAAAGGGAACTGTAATCAATGCTTTTCCCTCAATAGCCAGCAAATCGTAGATCTTCGCGATCGCCTTCAGTGGAGCTTCCATATCGCGAATTTCTGTAGACTCACCGTAAGCACCGCACGGATCAAGTCCCTGACCTATATGTTCTACGGTAGAAATTGAAACTATAGCATCATATTTCTCGTTGCATTCAAGTGTCATTAAATCTTCGTTGTCTACACCTATATCTATTTCAAATTTGTCTACAATTCTTCTTTTTATAACCCCAATCAGTTCGCCGACTGAGCTTTCATAGCGAGAAAGTACATTCCCCACTTCTAGAACACTGTCTGAATTTGGGAGATTAATCAGCCAATTAAACCCGATTGAAACTTCAACCGCTCTTTCCGATGGATTGTTATACGGTATGCGGTTGTAATATAACTCTTTGGCTTTAAATAAAAATGTTTTTTTCCAACTTGTCATTTTTGCCCCTGGTTTGTCTGTGGTTTTCAAATCAACTTGACTACCTGCATTTCTTAATTGACTCAACTGGTACTGACCCCGGTTCCATCCTGCTATAATTGGTTGTAGTAAACTTGATTCTTTTCTCCGCTTTGCTCTCAAATTTAAAGCTTCCTCATAAAGTTCTATATCTTGCTTATTGTTTTCCACTAGCTTGCTGAGAATTGTTTTGTTACTCAATACATTTTGTAAATCTTTTTGGTATTTAGGATTGGGATTGATGTTTTCCTCAAATACTCTAACTTCTGGCCATCCAAGCATTGTTTTCAGTTCTAATAAGTCTTCTCTGAAAAACTCTTGCAACCCGACGAAATAAAAATCATCAAGCATCTTTCCACAAGCATTTTGGCATAATATATTTCTCAGTTCCGGTTGCTCTGAAAATTCATATATACCTATTTGCGATTGTTGCAATTTTCCTACTATGGTGTCATCACCTTTCTGTAAAGGGAGATATCGCCAGTAAAAATAGAGGGAAACCAATAAATATATCGGATGCCTCAACCAAATAATTCTTTTAGCTTCTGGAAAAAAGCTTTCATACTTGCTGATGGAAAAATGACCGTTAATTGCTCTGATTTTTGACGGAATTTCACTAGGGTTGTAAACTCTAGGTTTAGACGCATCTAGATAATCATAATAAATATTTTCCGCTCCATAAACTTGTTTTAAAACAGATTGAAAAGTTGCTCCTGCTGTTTTAGGGACGTGAACCGCAATTAGTTCAACCATAATAATACCTATCTGCCTCTATTGATTTTGTTAGCATAAATATTTTCATTTAAAATATTCTATTTTGTAATATAATTTGCACGATTTTGTGCATTTTTGCCTTCGTCTCCTATCCTAATTTTCCTTATTATTCTCTAGCTTATTGCTGAACGCAAGTTGCGTCAGTGGGGAGAGACCGATCGCGCTCGCGAAATGTTCCCGATGTCAATCATAAATGCTAAATTCAGTATTTTACTGTGTTTGAGTACGATCCGGTCACTCCAGTCAGTTGTTGTCTCGATCGCACACTTCAGTTAAAATCAACAGCATTGCAAGTTTATCACAAGTGGTACTTATTCAAAATGAATACGGAAAAAACGGCTGTAACCCATATCCACGAAGGGAATCAATTTCTAGAGTCAGGCAATTTAGATGAAGCGATCGCGGCTTACCGCCATGCGATCGAGTTAAATCCTGACATTTCTTGGCCTTACCACCACTTAGGGGAAGCCCTGACTCAGCAAGGCAAGCTGGAGGACGCGATCGCAGCTTACCGCCGCGCTATAGAACTCAACCCGGATTTCTCTTGGTCTTACCACCATTTAGGAGATGCTCTAGCTCAGCAACTGCAACCGGAGGAGGCCGCAGCCGCTTTCGGTAAAGCCATTGAACTTAATCCGCAACATTTCGGTTCTTACTGCGGGTTAGGTGAGAGCTTAGCTAAACTGGGTCAGCTAGATGAAGCGATCGCGACTTATCGGCAAGCGAACAATCTGAACCCAGAGGCGGACTGGATTCACAATAAATTGGGGGAGGTTCTGCAACAGCGAACTAAATTGGATTTGGAGGGGGCGATCGCATCGTACTTGAGAGCCATTGAGCTAAATCCTGATAATCCGAAACCTTATTATCAACTCCTGGAGCTTGAACCGGATAACTTTGAAATTTATTGGCAGTTAGGAAAGACCTTAGTAAAACTTGATCTGTGGGAAAAGGCGATCGACTGCTATCGTCTTGCTTGTGAACTCAATCCAGATTCTTATGAGTCTTATCAACAGTTAGGAGAAACTTTATATCGTTGGACGCAGATCAATCTAGAACTTTTACGATCCAATCCAGATACGGCAAAAATTATTCTCAAAAAACGCCATAAAGATGCGTGTGAACTGGATCTGCATCAAGTCAACGATGAAGCTTTTTTACAAGCTGCTGACTCCCTCAATGAATCAGATTTTGTGCAAGAGGTTTACCGCGCCTATTTAAAACGCGAACCCCAGGCAAATGAGAAAGAAACATATTCAAAAAATCTCCAGGATGGTGCGATATCCCGCCCGATCATCCTCAGTGCATTCCGAAGTTCACAGGAATTTGGGTACGTTTTAACTAAGTATCCGTATATCGAGGACGAGATAGCTTGTCGCTGGCGCGAGCTAGAAATTAGCCATGAATACTTGGCAGAGGAAATTGCTTGCTACGAGCGAGCTGTCTCCCTGAATCCAGAATCATATAAATCTTGCTATGACTTAGGTCAAGCGCTAACAAGACAAGGCAAATCTACTGAAGCGATCGCAGCTTATCAAAAGGCTGTACAGGTTGGGATGTTTCTGGCTCAAAACAATAGGCTAGAGGAAGCTCTTTGTTGCTACAAAAAAACTATAGAAATTATTCCTGAACAAACAAATATTTACTCAGAGTTAGTAATAGTTTTGTTGAAACATGGACTACTAGATGAGATACTTGCTTGCTCCTCTAAGGCACTCAAGACATCAATTAATAGTGCTGTGACTTATCATCATAACTTATCCATGCTCATGGCACAACAAGGTCTGATAGACGAGGCTATAGTTTGCCTTCAAAAAACACCACAGATTCCAGCCAATAGTGATGGGAATCTCTGCGATCAGATATGGAATGAATTGAATCAACTCAACGCACTCAATGAAACTAATATTGATTGCCATGCAGAAATCAAACCAAAAGCAGCCGAGGAATATTTCAGGCTAACAAGCCGATACAAAATTATTACATATACATTAGAAAATTTTGATGATAGGAAATATCTTGAAAAAATGGGGCTGTCGCTAGCGAATGTGCAGCTAATAGCACAAGACAATTTTGTATTGGAGGAAATCTACATCAAGAGTTTTGCCGATCATCCAAACCATCTGCATCAGCCAATGAGACTAACTTGGCCGTATCAGCAAATTCTCGCAGAAACTGGTTACGTTTATGCAGTTTGTCCTTTCAGCAGCAAGATTATTAGGTCTAATCAATCATTCGTTATCAATCATCAAGAAGTGGGACACCACGATTTGCAAGGTTTTCTGTACCGCTTTGTAGGAAGGGAAATATTTTATTTAATGACAGGCTGCCCGAATGGTGAAAAATTGTTAATTTATATACCAAGATTAGAGCTAATTATTAATCTCAATCCTGTTTTAGTCGGTTTTGCGCGCTCTGTAGAAAGTATCAATAAATTCAAAAGTTACATGGTAAGTTATTGGCAGCAAGTTCTAAAATATATATCAACAGAAGTTAAACAAGTAGTCGATGTTATAGGTTTAGGCTTCAATATAGGACATTATTTGTGGCAAGACTTAGCAGGTCTTCATGTTCTCGTAGAGAGTGAAATTCCGCATAAACTTGATAAAATCATGACTGGGCCAGGTGACTACTTCAATTGTCGAGAAATTTTCCCAGAATTTCCTGCTGACAAATTCATTGAAGTTGAAGATGTTTGGGATGTTTTTAAAACTGTATTGGATAATAATTACGTTGCTTTCAGGGCAAATGGTATATTTATTAAGGAGCAATTAGTAAAGAGACTATGCGACGTTTCCCTCAAAAATTGTTCTCAAAATTTTTTGACAGAAGTGAAACAAGCTAAGAAACATTTTCCACTTCTGGGTGTCCAAATTCGCACCAGTAGTAGGGTATGGTTAGGTCAAACAGAAGGAATAGCGAATATTATTACAAACTTATATTCAGATTTTCCGAATTTGGGAGTTGTGTTTGATGGGTGGTCTTTGACAGGAAAAGAGAACTCTCTAAGTACGAGCTGGTCTACAATTGAAAAGGAGAAAGCTATAATGGAAGAAATACTTGCTCTTATCCCTCCTAACATCAATACCTATAGTGCAATAGGTGCCACGACTTTTGAAACAGTGAATTGGTGGACTCAAGCTATAGAGATAGGTATAACTAGCTTGGGCGCTGGTATGACTTTTTCATCATGGATAGCCAATAATCCCAATATTGTTGTTCACGCATCTACCTTTATGATGAATTCCTTTGGTGATCACCTAAGCCATCCGACTTTTAGAGAAAATTTAAAAGCGCAAGTATTAGTTCCCAATGAATACATTACCGATAGTATTAATAACAATTATGATTGCGATTGGCGGTTTATTTATAATGAGATAATTAAATTATTAAATAAAATGGAAATGAGTTGATATTTTTTTTTCATAAGTTAGTGTGAGCAAGGTACTCACACTATTAATAAACATGATTTAAGTACGTCGCAACCACGCTCCAGGCCAGTGAGTCACATTCTCCGTCAAATCGCTCTCACTAAACGGCCATTTAGGTTGCTCCAACACAAACTCAGGATGCTTTTCTGCAAACTCAGCCGCTGCCGCAGTAGGATGATCCCAATTCCACTCGGGATTGCCACGCGGCACATCATCCAAATCCTTCATAATCCCATCCGTGGCAATTATATAGGAGCCTGGTGTCACGAAACTGCAATAAGCTTCTAACTCGTCAGCAACGTGCTGTTTTGTGTGACACGAGTCAAGACTCACCAAGACATTCTCCCCTGGATTTACCAGTTTTTTCACCTCATCTACAATACTGGTATCTGTAGAACTACCTTCTATTAAAGTAATAAACGATGACAGTTCATGTTCCTCTATCGCCTTGCGATTGTGGGGGCGAATTTCAATATCAACCCCAACCACCCTACCCTTGCCCATTGCTTTAAAAAGGCTAGCGTAATAAATTAGTGAGCCGCCGTGAGCTACCCCAGTTTCAATAATTACATCTGGTTTAACCTGATAGATAACTTCCTGAATGCGAATCAAATCTTCAGGCAGTTGTAGTAAAGGGCGACCCAGCCAACTAAATGTGTAAGAATATTTCTGATTCCATCCAATTTTAACCCACTGAAGCGAGATTAGTTCAAAAGCCTCTTTTGTATAAAGGTCTAATACCTGCTTCTGGTTATCAATCTCACTTGTGAGTGTTTTTTCAGTCGTATCAATTGTCAATTTCATAAATTACTCCACTAATAGGTCAATGTTTAAGTTGGATGCCTTTAATAAGACTAAATTTTCTTGATAATAATTCGGGTTCATCAGAATAGCAGTTGTAATTCCTCGATCGGCTATATCCTGATAGCTGACAATCGGGTGAGCAGCCCCAGGGATATATTTACCTTGTTTATTCGGGTTCAGGTCAATAATGCAGTCAATCCATTTACGATCGGGATCGATCGTATTAGCAAAAGTGACACCTTTAGCTCCAGCCCCCCAAAGAGCCACTTTTCCCTGACTAGCTAATTCTTGAATCTTAATTTCCCACTTGCCTATCAGTTCCCGTTCTGATGTAGCAAACTGATAGGCTAAAGTTGAAATTAATGCTGGTTTTTTCGTAACCGCCGGTTTTTGCGCCGGAATTGTAGCTTCTAGCCATAGATATTGCCCTTCAAATATATGATCTACGCTCTCAACCTGAAAACCCGATACTTCAAAAGCCGTCGTTAGAGACTCTGCCGTAAAGTAGGAACAATGCTCGTAGAAAAAATCCCAGATTACTTGATTGCGGAGTATCCATTCGACGCAAGGTGTTTCAAAGAAAACGCGAGCGTTGGGAGAATGAACTAAAGCTTGTCGGACAGAAAAGAGTAAGCTCAAAGGATCGGGAACGTGCTCGATCGCATGACGACAAACAACCACATCAGCATGAATATTAGCACATTCAGAATCATAGTAACGCTTCTCAAACTTCAGGCGGCCGTCAAGAACAGTGTCTGCCCCAACATAGCTTGGATCAAACCCATAACCGGTATTTCCCCATTCTTCAGATTCTACTAGCTTCCTTAAAAATGCACCTTTGCCACAGCCAACTTCCACAACCGAGCAATTTTGAACATTTTTATCATAGATTAGAGAGCGGGCAAGTTCAGAAATATAACTCTCAAAAGATGGCGAATAAGTCTGGGTATTATCATACTCCTTGCCATAGCTTAACTTGGAACCATCAAAATCCTGATTAAAAATAAATCCACAGTCTTCACAAACTGCTAGAGTTAAATTGCCACGATTTATTTCTCTAGCAGATATTCGATCTGCCATGACTAAGTTCTGGTGGACTGGTACACTACCTCTAACTAAAAAGGGGGCTATTAAGTTAGAATTGCAAACAGGACATCTTTGCATACTCAATATCCGTTGACAGGGAAAGATCGATCATTTTTTGTATGTGTTAGCATCATTTTTAAGATTTTTACTAATTACTCAATTTTTAATCCTGTAGAATTTGAATTTTTCCACCAGATGATTGCCTGCTTTAATCCGATTTCCAAATTAAATTTTGGTTGCCAACCTACCTCATTAGATAAACGAGTCACATCAGCCACTAACAAAGGTGTTTCTGTCGCAGCAGACGGAATAGCACCTAACTGCACTAAATCCGATCGCCCAATTATATCCGCTATTTGATAAACAACGTCTTTAATGGCGATCGCCTGTCCCGATCCAATATTAACAGCACCCGTCACCTCACTCTCCAAAAGAGCCACAAAAGCATCAGCAACATCTTGTACATACAGAAAATCCCGGATTTGATTACCGTGAGAGCAACGAGCAGGCTCTCCCTTTAACAGAGAAAGAATCACTGAAGAAACCAGCCGATTTGGATACTCGCCAGCACCGTAGGGAAAGAAAATACGTCCCCAAGCACTGCTGAGACTTGTCGTCTCGCAATAGCAACTCACCATCTCCTGCAAAGCATTTTTACAAATACCGTAGGGAGTATCTGGATTTCTCGGCGTTACAAATTCCGAGCAATATCCGTACTTCCAATCATACTCCGCACAGGTTCCACCCATCACAACTCGATCGCCCCCTTGCTCTCGAAATTGCCTCAACAATTCCAAACTTGCCTGCACCCACAAAAAGTTATCCTCAGACTTCCAGTATTGTCCCGGTACTGTATAACACCAGGCAAAATGCAGTAAATGTGTAGGTTTTACTTGACAAATTAACTGTTGAATGGATGTAATATCTAACAAATTTGCCAGATGCCAAGTACAATCCGAATTGACAGTCGGCAAAGTCTTAGAAGCGACAGCATGAACCTCAAACCCGCGTTCCACTAGAGTCTTGAGCGAGTGTCTGCCCACAAAACCGCCCGCACCCGTAACTAGCACTTTTTTCATAGCACAAAATCTGGGAAATTTCGATCTTTTTGCGAAATTACGCGCTGAGAACTCTCCGGCCAATCAATACTAAAAGTCGCATCATCCCACCGGACTCCCCTTGCTAATTCTGAGTAATAAAACTCCGACATTTGGTAAAAAACTTCCGTATTGTCTGCCAAGGTTTGACAGCCGTGAGCCATACCTTCTGGAATATATATCATCTCGCGATTTTCCGAGTTAAGCTCTACCGCAAACCACTCTTTAAAAGTAGGAGAATCGGGACGCAAATCGATAATTACATCATAAATTCCCCCTTTGATACATCTAACCAACTTCGCTTCCTCGTGAGGTTGAGCCTGATAGTGCATCCCTCGCAAAGTACCTTTCTTCAGGTTAAAAGAAATATTGCACTGCACTAGATTAGCATTCAAACCATGTTCTGCAAACTCCTTTTGACACCAACTGCGGGCAAAAAATCCCCTCTCATCTGCTAAGGGTTCTACCTCAATAACATAAGCTCCCTTAAGCTTGGTTTCAGTAAATTTCACGCGATTACCTCCACTTGAGGAATCAACACCACAAACTTACCTCCCCACTCGCGGATATAATCCATCTGACTTACTATCTCATCCTTAATGTTCCAAGGTAAGATAGCCAAATAATCTGGCTTAGTCTCCCGAATTTTATCTGGATGATATATCGGAATCTGAGTCCCCGGCAAAAACAAACCCTGCTTATGCGGGCTTAAATCCACCGTATAATCTATCAAATCCGTGCGGATACCGCAATAATTCAGCAGCGTATTAGCCTTAGCCGGGGCCCCGTAGCCCGCAATTGATTTGCCCTGATTTTTGGCATCAATTAGGAAACTGAGCATTTGACGTTTAGTAGACTTAACCTGTTCGCCAAATCCTACATAAATTGCAAGTTGGTTGAGCCCTGCTTGAATTTCTTTTGCTTTCAATTCCGTGACGCGATCGCTAATTTTTCCATCTACCTCACTATGCCTCCCGTAAATCCGCAGAGAACCCCCGTGCGTCGGTAATTCCTCCACATCAAACAAAGTTAAACCGTGACTTGCAAAAACTTTCTCAACTGTCAACAACGAAAAATAAGAGAAATGCTCGTGGTAAATCGTGTCAAACAGATTGTCTTGAATTAGCTGCAATACATGAGGAAACTCCATTGTCAAGACACCGTTTGGTTTCAGGAGAATTTTCATCCCCGCCACAAAATCATTCAAGTCAGGCACATGAGCCAACACATTATTTCCGAGCAACAAATCGGCCTGTTTCCCTTGTGAAACCAACTCTTTAGCCGTTTCCACGCCAAAAAACTTGACTAAAGTGGGAATACCTTTTTCCTCAGCCACCTTAGCGACATTTGCAGCAGGTTCAATCCCCAATACGGGAATTCCTTGCTGCTGAAAATACTGGAGTAAGTAGCCATCATTGCTAGCAAGTTCAATTACCTGAGTGGTTTGGTTAAATTCAAACCTCTTCACCATCAAATCTGTGTATTTCTGAGCGTGGCGCAACCAAGAGTCTGAATAGGAAGAAAAATAAGCATAATCGCTAAAGATGCTATCCGGGGATTCAAACTCTTCTAACTGCACTAAAAAACAATTAGCACAGATATAAGTATGAAGTGGATAAAATTTCTCTGCACAATTCAGCTGCTTTTGAGATAGAAAAGCATTCGCCAGTGGCGACATCCCCAGATTTACGAAAGTATGCTCCAATGGGTGACTACAAAAACGACATTTAGATGGCACAGAATTAGCCCCTTTTAAAAGTTTTGAGTTTTGAGTACCGTCAATCACACGCTGATGACACAGGGACTTTCATCCATTAAAAATTGCTCATACCACTCAATTGTTTCTTTCAACCCTTCTTCTAGAGGATATTTAGATTCCCAACCGAGCATTTTTCGCGCCTTATCTGCCGAGAGATACTGATGTTTGATTTCATTCTTTGCCCGATTCAATACGACAGGCTCTAAATAACTTTTACCCATCAATTTCAAAACATGATCTACCATGCCCCGCACAGAAATTTGCAGCTCGTTGCTGAAATTAAATGCCTCTCCCAAAATTTCTTTCCTGTCCATTTGCTCAGCCAAATGGAGATAAGCTAAAACCCCATCCTTCGCATAAAAATAGTCTCGAATAAAAGTACCATCACTGCGAATGACTACTGGCTTTTCGCGTAATGCCGATCGAATTGTAGACGGAACAATGCGATTAAAATTCAAATCTCCACCGCCGTAAAAGTTACCACAGCGAGTAATACAAACAGGCAAATCATAACTGACGTAATAAGCGCGACTGATTAAATCAGCACAGCTTTTAGAAACATCATAAGGGTGTTCTCCTTGCAGTGGATTTGTTTCGCTGTAAGGCAAAACTAGCTGATCTCCATAGGCTTTATCGCTGGATGCGATGACAATTCGACTCACACCTCCGACACGGCGACAAGCTTCGAGAATATTCCAAGTGCCTTTAATATTCGTTTCAAAAGTTGCCAGTGGCTCTCTATTTGCAACTCCCACAATTGTCTGAGCTGCTAAGTGAAACACCGTATCTATTTCATATTCATTAATCGCTCGTTCCACGGTTGGCAAATCTTCTACACAACCGCGAACGATATTAATCTGCCGATACCACTCTCCAGCATACAGTCGGGATTGGGGTATCAAGTCACGGACTAATCCCGTTACCAAGGCTCCTCTTTCCAGCAACTCAGCTACTAACCAGTTACCCAAAAGACCTGTGCAACCTGTCACCAATACCGATCGATCTCGCCAAAACTCACTCATTCCCACACCCTCCAAGGAGCCTCTCCATTATCCCAAAGTTCGTTCAAATATTTATACTCGCGGTAAGTATCCATCGCAAAAAAGAAACCTTCGTGGCGGTACGCCATCAATTGTCCTTCCGCCGCTAACTTCTCTAGTGGCTCTCGCTCAAAAAAACAATCATCCCCGCTCAAAGCCTCAAATATGCTGCGGTGAAGTACCAAAAATCCTGCACTAGCCCAGCCATCTATTTGAGGTTTTTCGGTGAATTCCAGAACTTTCCCTTGATTGTCCACATCTAAAATACCATACCGAGATATTGGACGGACTGTCGTAACAGTTGCCAGCTTACCATGAGCCTTGTGAAAATCCACCAGCGCTCCAATATCAATATCAGCAACTCCATCACCATATGTCACCATAAAGGTATCATCAGTAATGTATTTCTCCACACGTTTCACTCGCCCCCCAGTCATGCTGTCTGGCCCAGTTTCCGCGAGTGTCACCTTAAAATCTTGCTCCTGGTGTTCTTCGTGATAGGTAATCTGATTTTGGCGGCCCAAGCAAATAGTAAAATCATTATTCATCGCTTCATAATTCAGGAAATACTCCTTAATCATGTTGCCTTTGTAGCCCAAACACACAATAAAATCTAGGAAGCCGTAGTGGGCATAGGTCTTCATAATGTGCCAGAGAATCGGACGCCCGCCCACATCAACTAGGGGCTTGGGACGAAATTCTGTTTCTTCTCGGAGACGTGTCCCCAAACCACCGGCTAGTATAACTACTTGCATTGTTTCACAGATTTAAAGGTCATCAACTCTCTATTTACAACAGTGGAATCCTGGAAAGCGAACAGATTCAGTAAACTCACTTTCATGTATGTGACAAATTACATAACCCAATTTAGGTGTATCAGCCGGAATCCCGTCCTTCATCTTTCGATAATCCCGATCGCAACTAATCACACCTTGGTTAGTATAAGCGATCCACTGACCTCGATATTTTTTTAATTCTCGACGATGGGCTTTATACCACTCCTGAGCTGTTGCATATTCTGCATCCATACTTTGACCTCATAATTTTTCCTCAAATCATCCTCGCCTCCACCATCAGCCGCACCACATCGGGCATCTTGTACTTCGCCTCCCATCCCAACTTTTGCTTCGCCTTACCCGGATTTCCCCTCCCTACAGCAATCTCCGTCGGTCTGTAGAGACTCGCATCCGTTACCAAATGTTCCCGCCAATCCAAACCCGCAGCAACAAACGCTGTCTGCACAAACTCCTCCAAAGGATAACTAGCACCCGTAGCAATTACATAATCATCCGGTTCATCCTGCTGCAACATCAAATACATCGCCTCCACATATTCCGGTGCCCAACCCCAGTCACGCTGCACTGAAATATTACCTAAATGCAGTTTTTCGGAACTGCCCGCAGCAATTTTACACACAACAGATACAATTTTTTGGGTGACGAATCTCTCCGGGCGCAGCGGCGACTCGTGATTGAACAGAATACCAGAACACGCAAACAAATTGTACGCTTCCCGATAATTCGCAACTTCCCAAAATGCCGTTGCTTTTGCCACGGCGTAGGGGCTTCTGGGACGAAAGGGCGTATTTTCATCGGCAGGATTGCCTCCGGTATCTCCAAAACATTCGCTGGAACTGGCATTATAAAGTTTAATCTTGCCGCCTGTAAACCGAATTGCTTCTAACAGATTCAGTGTTCCCGTGGCAATGCTTTCGAGAGTTTCTACGGGCTGTTCAAAAGATAATCCGACGGAACTTTGACCTGCTAGATTGTAGACTTCGCACGGTGCAATTTTTGTCAATACTTGCAAGACGCTGCGAAAATCGTTGAGAGACATTGACTCTAGTTTTACTTGCTCTCGGATTCCCAAACGTGCCAGGTTTCCGAAACCAGACATTTGGGCATCTCTGGATGTGCCGGAAACTTCATAACCTTTATCCAGAAGAAGTTTAGCTAAATAAGCTCCGTCCTGACCTGATATACCGCAAATTAACGCTTTTTTCATATAAATTATTTACGTTGATGATTCAGCGGTTGAAACCGCAACTACACAAACAAAGTCTGCCTCCGCAGACCAAGAGACAGGGCTCATATCAAATCCAGTGAGCATCGGAATTAATATTACCCGAAATTAGGAGACTGCACGTGCCCATTAGTGTCAACTTAAGCCTGAAAGCGTTGATAAATGTCGTTTTTATCATAGTCCAGATCCCCCTAAATCCCCCTTAAGAAGGGGGACTTTGATCGGACTCTTGTCCCCCCCGACCTAAGGGGGGCTCGTTCGGATCTGGATTTAATAGTCAAACAGCAATCTCTGACTGGATTTGAGCTTAAGTTGACACCTATGGGC
>JANNOR010000256.1:0-4822 GCA_031399265.1 Cyanobacteria bacterium SOY_34_metabat_3
CACTCGTTCAGGGTCGTGCCCTGACGCGTCGCGGTCAGAGGACGACGCGCGCCTGCTCCCGACTCCCGCGTCATCGCAATTTTGCCAGTCCGAGCAATTTCCTTGATGCCAAATCTATTCAGAACCTGGACGATCGCTACCATCTTACCAGGATCTCCGACAACTTCCAATGTCAGCGTATCATCACCAATATCCACCACTCGCGCCCTAAAAATCTGAGCCAACTCAATGATCTCCGATCGCGTCCCGGTAGCAGCATTAACTTTCAACAACATCAATTCCCGTTCCACACAGGGAATTTCCGTTATATCCTGAACTTTAAGCACGTTAATCAACTTGTACAGTTGCTTGGTCAACTGTTCGATAATCTGGTCATCTCCCGGTACAACCATCGTAATCCGAGACACGCCCACTTGCTCCGCCGGGCCGACAGCCAGACTTTCAATATTAAAACCCCGACGGGCAAACAAACCAGCAATTCGAGTGAGGACACCCGCTTCATCTTCAACTAAAACCGAAAGAGTGTGTTTCATTTCTCCAAAAAAGATTGCATTTCGTGCAATTGTACTGTCGCCAATTCTTCTTTTCGGAGAACCGCACGCTCATTGAACCTGTATTAAACAATATATTATGTTGTGCGGGCGGGTAAGAGCGCGCCCTGTCGGCACTCGCGACAACAGAAAATTTGTGTACGAACGTACACAATTCCTCGATCGAATTAAAATTATTCAGCTCTTGTCCCTGACTGGAACCGCAATTTTGAGACCAATTGGTCTCAAAATTCCTTCAAAGAAAAACCCGGTGTTGGAGTGAGGGCATTTGGCGGCGGACTTGTTCTAGCCGATCGGGATTAATTTCCGCGATCGCCACACCCGGTTCATCTCCAGCATCCGCCAAAACCACACCCCAAGGGTCTACAATCATTGCGTGACCGTGTGTTTGACGGCGGCCGTAGTGGTGTCCAGTCTGTGCCGGGGCGATCGTATAACAAGTATTCTCGATCGCCCTAGCCTGCAGCAAAACCTTCCAGTGATCCTTGCCAGTGTAGGCTGTAAACGCCGCCGGCACGAACAAAACATCCGCCCCCTTGTGGGACAAATGCCTGTACACTTCCGGGAACCGCACGTCATAGCACACCGAAAGTCCCAGCGTCCCCAACTCCGGCGACACGTAAACCGGCGGCAAATCTTCACCAGCTTTCACCGTGCTCGATTCCCTGTAAGTAATCCCGTCTGGGACATTCACATCAAACAAATGTACTTTTTTGTACCTTGCCACTTCAGTGCCGTTTGGGTCTACCAGCAAACAAGTATTGTATACCTTCGAGCCCTCCGTCGGCACTGGAAATCCGCCGCCCAGAATCGTCACCTGGAAGCGCCTTGCCATTGTTTTGAGGAATTTTTCGCTCTCTTGTCCGATCGCATCTGCAAGAGCAATCTTGTCCTCCTCTTCTCCCATAAACGAGAAATTTTCTGGTAAGGAAACTAATTCCGCACCTTGACGCACTGCCAAGTCGATTAATTCCTCTGCCTGAACCAAATTTTTTTGCAGGTCAGGCAAGCTAGTCATTTGAATTGCTGCGGCGAGATAAGACTTCATCGATTCACAATATTAGTCATTAATCATTAGTTATTAGTCATTAGTCAGTGGTCAGTGGTTAGTGGTTAGTGGTTAGTGGTTATTGGTTATTGGTAAGGCTATATAAATAACTAATGCCGATGCCCGATGCCCCATGCCCGATGCCCCATGCCCGATGCCCCATGCCCCATACCCACATGATGTTACTGATGAAATGCTATAGAGTTTGAGAGTTTTGATGTTTGAGTTATAAATAAACTTTTAACTCACAACTCAAAACTCAAAACTCTCAACTTTTATACCCAAGATTTTGCGACCTAATTTCGGTCAAATCTTAAGGCATCGGATGGAAAAGCAGGTCTGGGAAAAAGCGGTTAAATTCAATTAAAGCCGCGCCTTGAATAGAGAGCCAAAGGATAGCCAATACTGGTGCGGTCGAAAGAAACTTGACAAAATATTGCATGAATTCTGCTCCTGAAAATTTGAGACAGTTGGTAATTGCCGATCGGTCTACCGCTAATTGCTAATTTGCAGTTAATCGATTAACTACTAGCTATTAGCGCTGGATTTCCCAATTTTAGCGGGGGGAAACAGTAATTTCGTCGTCCTTGGCAAACATTTCACCAGTGGTGATTTCTTTGAGAGCTGCCAGAGGCCACAAAACGCCGCTCAGCATAGATTTGATTGCCAAAGGAACATCGATAATAATCTCTTTTTCCTCTGGAGTTGCTGATTTTTTGCTAACTTGCAGATAAGCGCGGCCTACCCAACCAATCCAACCAGCCATATACAAGAACAGTATGCTAGGAATCAAAAAGTCTCCTGCTTTGCTCAAGTTGCCGTCTACGATTAAGTGCGGGTATCCTTCCGGGCCGCACAAAGCTTGAGAATAGCGATCGAATCTTGCTTTCGCAGATGCCGGATCGCCATTGGTAGAACGTGCATTTTTAGCAAGTTCCTTAAATGCGGGAGAGTCTTTGCACGGCACTAAATTGTATGCCGAAGCAACGGGAGCAAAACTGAACCACAGACTAACCACTAAAATTGCAGCAAACAATCGTCGCATGAAATTGTTTCCTTTTGTTACAAAACAATAAGTTTTTTTACAAGCATTTCAACTTGCCGATCGCGAATCCAGATTACCGCATTTATCGATCGTGTAAAGTATCGATCGCGGATGCGGCAAAGCCGAATAGAATCAGGGATTCGCGTTTCACAGGTTAGTGCCGAGCTAGCAATACCGCGAGGATATTACTTCCTTGCATCCGATGATAGGCAAGCCCTATGCTTCGGGGGGCAGATGCTCCCGATCGCCATAACCTGAGTACAAGTATAGCGGGGGACTTGCGCCTTTATTAGTTAAGCTAGCAATAGCAATAGCTAACCTATCAAATTAAATTACCAGTTAATGGCAACCATTTTCGCGATCGAAACAAGTTGTGACGAAACAGCAGCAGCGATTGTTAAGAATCGTCAAGTTTGCAGCAATGTTGTAGCATCACAAATTAAGATCCACGAACAGTACGGCGGAGTAGTGCCCGAAGTAGCTTCGCGGAGTCACCTAGAAATGTTAAATCAGGTAATTGCCCAGTGTCTGTCTGAAGCGAACCTGAGTTGGTCAGAAATTGACGGCATTGCAGCGACTTGTGCCCCCGGTTTAGTAGGTGCATTGTTAGTCGGGCTGACAGCAGCGAAAACCTTGGCAATAGTCCACCAAAAACCGTTTTTAGGTGTCCACCACCTCGAAGGGCACATCTACGCTTCTTACCTTACCGAACCCGACTTGCAGCCGCCGTTTTTGTGCTTGTTAGTTTCTGGGGGACACACCAGCTTAATTCATGTCAAAGATTGCGGTGTTTATGAAACAGTAGGACAAACGCGAGACGATGCAGCCGGCGAAGCTTTTGATAAAGTCGCGAGATTGTTGCAGCTAGGATATCCCGGCGGGCCGCTGATGGACAAATTGGCAGCCCTTGGCAATCCCCAAGCATACCCCCTACCCGAAGGCAGAATTTCGCTGCCCGGTGGCGGCTACCATCCCTACGACAGCAGTTTTAGCGGGTTGAAAACAGCAGTTTTGCAGTTAGTGCAGAAACTGAAAAAACAAGATATTAATGCCGGCGGCGAAGGCATCTTGGCTGCATCTACAATTAATGATATTGCGGCGAGTTTTCAGGAAACAGTAGCTAAGGGTTTGACCAAAAGATCGATCGACTGCGCCTTAAATTTCGGGCTTAGCACTATAGTAGTCGGTGGTGGAGTTGCAGCAAACAGTGGACTCCGAAAACATTTACAAGCAGCAGCAGTCAAACACAACTTGCGAGTATTGTTTCCCCCATTAAAATATTGCACAGATAACGCAGCAATGATCGGCTGTGCGGCGGCAGAACACTTGCAGCGAGGACACGCATCGCCGCTAACTTTAGGAGCAAATTCGCGGATGGCCGTTAGCGATATTATGGAACTGTACAATTTTACTGTTGACTGTTAACAGTTAACAGTCAACCAAACGATGAAAATCCGCGATGCAGTAGAAAGCGATTTACCCGCAATTGTCCAAATATACAATGCAGCAATACCAGGGAGAATGGCAACAGCAGATTTAAAACCAGTTTCAGTCGAAAGCCGCCTCGCATGGTACAGAGAACATTCTCCCAATTCCTTGCCCATTTGGGTAATGGAATCAGAACAAAAGATTGTTGGCTGGCTGAGTTTTCAGCTTTTCTACGGACGCGCCGCCTATCAGCATACAGCAGAAGTTAGCATCTACGTCGCGCCCGATCGCCAATGTTGCGGAATCGGACAAAAATTATTGCAATCGGCAATTGTGCGGAGTCCAGAATTGCACCTTAAAACGCTTATGGGCATAATTTTTGCACACAATCAGCCGAGTTTAAGATTGTTCGAGAAATTTGGCTTTCAGCAGTGGGGATATATGCCGCAAGTTGCCGAACTTGATGGCGTTGAAAGAGATGTAATAATTCTGGGTTTGCGTTGTTTGTAGGGACTTAGGCGAGAGCCCTTGATCGTGTTAACTTAGCATTAAATGTAGTACCGGTCTGCTGTTTGACGATATAGGCCCTGATCCCCCCTAGCCCCCACAAGGCAGGGTGGATTAATTGTCAGAGAGGAATGTAGGATAGAAGAGGTAATCAAGTCTACCCGGACAGGGTAGACTATCCCTGCTGTAATGAATTAACCATGAATTTAATTGAAGCAATTAAATCTCTTCCAGATCATAGAC
>JANNOR010000288.1:0-8658 GCA_031399265.1 Cyanobacteria bacterium SOY_34_metabat_3
CTGAGGGTGCGATCGAGCCGATCGTACTTTGTGCGACAGACGGGCCCCTGCGTCAAGCATACGAAGAGCAGGGAATTGAAGTAATTGTGCGCGACAATCCTCTCGAACACATCTATCAACGGGATGCTTACGATGAAGCTATTCGCAGTTTTAGCAAAGAAATTGAAAGTTTAAAAATAGATGCAATTTATGCCAATACTTTAGAAAACTTTTTTGTAGTTGATGCGGCGCGGCAAATCGGAATTCCTACGGTTTGGAACGTCCACGAAAGCGAACCTTGGCAAACTTATTTTAACCGATTTGGTTCGGAGATTGCGGCGAGAGCTTTGGAATGTTTCCGCTTTCCTTACAAAGTAGTTTTTGTGGCGGATGCAACGCGGGATCGGTATTTACCACTCAATAGCCATCACAATTTTACAGTGATTCACAACGGCTTAGATTTGAGTAAATTGGCAAATTTGGATAATTCTGAATTGGCTAGAAAAAGCTTAGGTATTGCACCACAAGACGTGGTAATTTTGGTATTGGGGACGGTATGTGAAAGAAAAGGGCAGCAAGATTTAGTCAAGGCGCTGTCACTTTTGCCTGACAAATGGCACAATAAGATTAGGTGTTTCATTGTGGGCGATCGCCCGAGTATTTACAGTAACAAATTAGCCGATATGGTGAGCGAATTGCCGGAAGAATTGCGGCAAAGAGTGACAGTAGTCCCGGAAACTGGGGAAGCGGGAAAATATTACAAAGCGGCGGATATTTTTGTTTGTACTTCTCGCGTAGAAAGTTTTCCAAGAGTGATTCTGGAGGCGATGGCTTGCGATTTGCCAATTATTACAACGCCAGTTTTCGGGATTAAAGAACAAGTGAGACCGGGAATTAACGGTTTGTTTTATACGCCCGATCGGCCGGATGAATTAGTTGCAGCTTTGATTAGTTTATTGGAGAATAAATCAGTGCGGGAAGAGTTAGCAGAAAATGCTAAATATGTGTTGGATTCACTAAATACTTTCGAGGAAATGACTCAAGCTTATGCAGATATTTTCTACGAAGCATATTTTAGCAGTCATTAATCATGGGCATTGGGCATTGGGCATTGGGCATTGGGCATTGGCCAAACAGGTAATTGGTATAACAAGGGAACGAGAAACGAAGAATTGCGGAACATATTGGAAATCGAGCCATCAATACTATAAAATAATCAAAAATGAATGATAAAAAAATGACCGATCGCCCAAAAGTAGATTATGAAACCGCATGGGACAGTTACGCCCAACAGTGGCAAAAAACTAATGTCGAACTTGCCCACATTGGCGACGAATGGATCGGAAAAGCGGCCGGTGCGGCGAACTCCTTAGCCGAATACGAAGCGCTAATCGAACAGCAATTTATCGCACCGTACATCAAACCAGAACATCGGGTTTTAGAAATTGGGATCGGCGGCGGAAAAACTGGTTCGCTGTTGCTTAAATATTGCGATCGGCTGATTTGCGCCGACATTTCCAGTCAAATGCTGCAAGCAGCCCGATCGCGCTTGGGGACAGATCGCGTTTCCTACGTCAAACTCGAC
Organism: Cyanobacteria bacterium SOY_34_metabat_3; assembly: GCA_031399265.1. Lineage (GTDB taxonomy): Bacteria > Cyanobacteriota > Cyanobacteriia > Cyanobacteriales > Microcoleaceae > Microcoleus. The sequence goes on from JANNOR010000288.1 coordinate 1,565, forward strand.
GGATTAACATTAGACGGCATCGCCCCCGGTTCAGCCGATGTCTGCTTTTGCTACGATACAATGGTACACGTAGAGCCCGTAGACATATTCAACTACCTAACGCGAATTCCAAAACTGCTGCGGGGCGATCGGCTTTGCGTTTTTCACCACGGCAATATTCTCAGCGAATTAGGTTGGGAAAAATTCGCCACCGAGTGGGATAAAAACTTGCTAGGAACCAGAGATGGCACTGCATTCTCAATTATGACTGATACAATTATGGAAAAATTTCTCAACCATTTAAACTATGAAATCATCCTGAAAAACACATCTTCAGTACCAAGAGATTGCGTCTGGATCTGCAAAGCACCGTTAAACAGTTGACAGTTGACAGTTGACAGCGCTCTTTTTTAAACAGTCCCACACCTGCTGGAATTAGAACTAATCAATCGAACATCATGTAAATCCCGTTCTTCTTCCTTCTTCCTTCTTCCTTCTTCCTTCTTCCTTCTTCCTTCCACAATGAAAGCATTATTTCTCCATCCCAACTTCCCCGCCCAATACCGTCACATCATCACAGCTTTAGGCGAAAATCCCAACAATCAAATTGTTTTCGGCACTAAAAACGAACGCCCAGAATGGAACATTCCCGGTGTTCGAAAAGCAGCATTTACCCCCAGCCGCGAACCCAATCCACAGACTCACCAATACGTGCGTCCTTTAGAAAGTGCCGTCATTTACGGACAAGCCGTATTTAGAATGGCCGAACAACTCAAAGCAGACGGTTTCGTACCCGATATTATCTGCGGACATTCCGGTTGGGGGCCGACATTGTTTGTCAAAGAAGCTTTTCCAAATACGCCACTTTTGTGTTACTTCGAGTGGTTCTATCACTCGATCGGTTCCGACGCAGATTTCGATCCAGCGGAACCTTTAACAGTAGACGACATGGCGAGAATTAGAATCAAAAATGCGCCGATCCTGATCGACTTATACTCTTGCGATTGGGGTTTGTCGCCGACATACTGGCAGCGATCGCAATTTCCGCCAGAATTACAGCAAAAATTGTCCGTGCTCCATGACGGCGTAGACACCGATTACTTCAAACCCGATCCGGGCGCTAAACTGGTTTTGCCGAACTTAGATTTGTCCGGCGTGGATGAAATTGTTACCTATGTATCGCGGGGAATGGAACCTTACCGAGGCTTTCCAGAGTTTATAGAGTCGATCGCCTACGTACAAGAACGCCGTCCCAACTGTCACGTAGTTGTTGTTGGTTCCGAAAGAGTTTGTTACGGTCGCTCTTTACCGAACGGCGAGTCTTACAAAGACTATATGCTGAAGAAAGTACCGCTAGATTTGTCACGAGTTCACTTTGTCGGGCCGTTACCTTACGGACTGTATTTAAAAGTAATTCAAGCCTCGGACGTACACGTTTATCTAACCAGACCATTCGTGCTATCTTGGTCAATGATTGAATCTCTATCAACCGGATGTTTAGTAATAGGTTCCGACACCGGGCCAGTGAGAGAAGTAATCCGCGACGGCGAAAACGGTTTGCTAGTCGATTACTTCTCACCGAAACAAGTAGCCGATCGCATCGATGAAGTTTTAGACCATCCTACCCGCATGGCAGAAGTGCGCGTCAAAGCTCGTCAAACAGCCCTAGAACGCTACAGTTTAGCTAAAATGTTGCCACAGCAGTTACAGCTAATTGAGCAAGTTGCAAACCGTTCCATGCCGCCTACAGTTGGTATGCAGCCAGAACGGGAATTAGCCGCATCTTTTGGAGTGAGAATTTAGCATTACCCAAAATCAGGAGACTCAAGCGTGCCCATAGGTGTCAACAATCGCCTGAAAGCCTTGATAAATGTCGTTTTTACGCTCCCGTCCAGATCCCCCTCGCATCCCCCTGGTTGTAGGGGGACTTTGATCGGATTCTTGTCCCCCCCTTAAGAAGGGGGGCGCCAGGGAGATCTGGGCCTAATCGTTAGACAGTAGACTGGTAATACATTTAACCTTAAGTTGACACGAAGAAGGGCTCTTGGAGTGTCCCTACCTGATTATTTGGGGTAGGGAAACGGCATTGCCGTGTCCTCTAAATTAGGAAACGGCATTGCCGTGTCCCTACCTGATTATTTGGTATTACATAATCTTAGGAACCTTAAAAAACTCCCCATCGCGATCGGGAGCTCCCTCCAAAATACTTTCTCCCTTAGCAAAGGGTTGCAAATCATCCGATCGCATTACATTACTAACATCGATCGCCCGGGTTGTCGGCTGAACCTTACTCGTATCCAGTTCGCTCAACTGCTCGAAATAATCCAAAATACCGTTGAGTTGACCAGTAAACTGTTCTTCTTCTTCAGGCGTTAATTCCAATCTAGCTAAATTTGCTACTTTACGGACTTCTTCTCTGTCAATCATAAAAATTGGGAATAGGGAATTGGGAATTGGTCATCGAGCATAGGGCATAGGGAATAGGGCATTGAGCATGGATTATTTGTTGTTATTAGCAAAATTACTAACTACTAACTATTAGCAATTCCCCATTCCCCATTCCCCATTCCCCATTCCCAATCATAGTTAAAAATATACATCAATCTGCGATCGGCCTGTAGTCTTCAGCCAATTTTGCACCTCAATGTAATTATTGGGGGCTAAGCGAATAGCCTCCTTCCAATAATCAGCAGCTTTATCAAACAGCCCTTCCGCACCTTCAACATTGCCAGCTTCCTTTTCCTTTTCGCCTTGATAGTGATAAATCACAGCAATATTATTCAGCGCTTGTGGCATTCTGGGATTGAGATCCAAAGCTTCGCTGTAATACTCCAAAGCTTTATCGTGTTCGCCGTTGCTAGTATGGATCAGGCCCATATTGTACAAGACATAACTGCGATCGTAAGGATCTTCCTCCAGCTTCAGCGCTTCATGATAATTGTCCAGCGCTTCGGCGTATTCGCCATCAGCTTGAGCCGACATACCATCCCGGTAATAAGCAAAAGCTTCTTTCGCCTGCTTTTTCGCCGGCATAATCTTGAGGATGATATCGGCCATTACCGTGAAACTTTTGTCAATAAAATTATCGTTGCGTTGAGTTCTAGGCATATGCGATTCTTTGGGTTAGTGGCTAATCAAAACAATTAGCAGGTAAATTTTTCCTATTAATACGGGCGCAGCCGTTTGAGTTGGCAGTCGTGTCCGAGACCCTAAACAAGCTTGTGGCTGACGGCTGCGAACCTTGAAATACGCGATCGGGCATGACCTTCGCGCAAGTCTTATCTATTTTAGATAACTATTGCAAGACTTGCAAAAAAAACAGATTTGTTTAAGCTATGTTGCGAATAGTCGGCCTCATAGAATTAAATCGCAAACTTTGATTGAGTTGCGAAAGCTCAGATAACACTCAAAAGCCGATCGAGCAAACGCTAGCAATATTTGACCCCAAAGTCAATCAATTTTAGATTTTAGATTCGAGCCAGCGACCCCACCTATACATCGGCAGACAAGAAAGCCAATTACTTTGGCTGAATCTCAGCCTCAAAAAAAAAATGAATTCTCCAGGTCAAAACCACCTTGAATTCCCGCAATATATAATAAAAACAACGGGTAATTTTCACAGAGAGAAACCTATGGCTCCGAATCCCACCATTATGCAAGCTGTCGAGCAACTTGGCTACCGCGTTACGGTTGGAGACGTGGCGGCAAAAGCTGGACTAGATGTCAATTTTGCTCAACGAGAACTGTTAACCCTCGCCTCCGAAGCAGGCGGCCACCTGCAAGTAGCAGAATCCGGCGACATTGCCTACCTATTCCCCAACAATTTTCGAGATGTTTTGCGCAACAAATTTCTACAATTGCAGTTGCAGGAATGGTGGCAAAAAATATGGCGAATTCTATTTTACCTGATTCGGATATCTTTTGGCGTAGTGCTGGTAGCTTCCATCCTCTTAATTTTTGTGGCGATCACTATTTTGCTATCTAGCAGCAGCAGCGACAATAACGGAGGCGGAGGCGGAGAAGGTAGCAGAGGCGGTGGCTTTTGGTTTTTTCCCACTAACGACTTAATCTGGCTATTTTACTGGAATCACGAACCGTATTACCAGCAGCGATCGCGATCGACGACAGGCCCAAAACCCGAAATGAGTTTTTTAGAAGCAGTTTTCTCATTTTTATTTGGAGATGGCAATCCCAATTACAATTTAGAAGAGCGCAAGTGGAGCAGTATTGCGGCCGCGATTCGCAACAACCGAGGCGCAGTCGCCGCCGAACAAATTGCGCCCTATCTCGACAACCTCGGACAGGGATACGCCCGAGAATACGAAGAATATATGTTACCAGCCCTCGCCCGTTTTGACGGCCGTCCCGAAGTCAGTCCCGAAGGGCAAATTGTCTACCACTTCCCGCAATTGCAAACCACAGCTATTGAGAGAAATTCTGAACCAGTGGGAGCTTATTTGCGAGAAATGGCATGGCGTTTTAGCCACGCCAATTCAGGACAAATCGTACTCGCAGCAGGGTTAGGAGCCGTCAATCTGGTTGGTGCGTTAGTTTTGGGAAATTTATTAGCTAAAAGTGCGATCGCAGGTGGATTTATTGGTTTTGTCAGCAGTATTTATCCACTGCTGCTAATCTACGGCATCGGATTTTTGACAATTCCTTTAATTCGCTACTTCTGGATTCAGTGGAAAAATAGCAAGATAGAATCCCGCAATCTAGAGCGACAGCAGCGAGCCATGTTATTAAACCAACCAGATACTAACTTGCAGCAAAAATTAGCCTACGCCGGGGAATTTGCAGGAGAAAACGTGCTGAGTGAAGAAGACTTAGCTTATACCACAGAAACCGAGTTAACCGAACAAGAACTAGAACAGTCAGCGAAAATAGATGCAGAGTGGCAAAAGCGGATTGGGCGATCGGATAATGTATAGCCAAAGAAATCACGAATCAGGCATCAGGAAAGCACCATACGAATTTTGATACCGATACACGGATTAATTATCAAATCTGAGTTAGGAGTCAAGAATCAGATTTCTCCTTAGTCCACGGAGGTGGACTTTGTTTGTGTAGTCGCGGTTTATAACCGCCGGAAATTAGAACTTTGTTTTTGCTGTCGCGGTTTCTAACCGCCGGAGATTAGAACTGTCGCGGTTTCTAACCGCCGGAGATTAGAACCGCCGGAAATTAGAAGTCGCGATTACAAATCATTTATTTTGAATACCAGATTCTGGTGTTTTTCTAATTTTTTTAACAACTTTAGGACGTTTAAAAATTAAACAATTCTGGTCGTACTTCGAGTCGTGGCGCAGAGCCACAAGTTCCCATCCATCATCCCCCAACTGATTTACAAATAGATGCAGCGAGCCTTGTTTCCAATCTCGCTGTTCTTCACCATTTACATATACACTAATCAGCTTATTTCCAAAAGGATACATATTCGCATCCACAAATAAATAGTCCCACTTTTGCATAGCAATCCTTAATTTAGTTAGCCGTCATCAGTCATTAGTCAACAGTTATCAGTCATTAGTTAACAGTTAACAGTTAACTGTCACCAATGCCCAATGCCCAATGCCCAATGCCCAATGCCCAATGCCCAATTCCCAATTCCCAATTCCCAGCAGTTACTGAACAGCAATTCTAGCCAAAGCAGTACCCCGGTAATAGTGCAGCAAAATCTGCTGGTAGCCGTATCCCTGCCGGGCCAAATTGTACGCTCCCCACTGACTCATGCCCACAGCGTGACCGAAACCTTTCCCAGCAACTTGAAAACCCGTAGGAGCTTGGGTGTTCCTCGCGCTCGGGCCGCCTGCGTACTGAGGAATCACCGTAAAGCGCGTGCTCCTCAAATTCAAAACCCGACGCAGATCCGCGCCGCTCATAATCCTAGAACCGCCATCTCCAACTACTTTCATCCTCAGCACGCTGCCGTAAGCAGTAGCGCGTTCTGGCTTCATCGAGATCACGTTCCCAACACCAGAAATCCGGTTGCTGATTTGAGCGCGGGAAAAATTTTCTTTCCACTGGTAAACCGGCGCGCTTTGGTCGAAGTCAGGAACAGCACGCAGGTAAGGTAGCGGTTCCGTCCAAACATCCTCAACGTTCTCAGTGTGTCCCCCAGACGCAGAGTGGAAAACGGCTAAAATAATCTGACCGTTGTAGGTGAGAACTTGACCGGCCGTGGCATCGACTGCCGAATAAGTGCCACTCGATTCTGTTTGCAGTCCTTTGTAAACCTGCGAAGACTGAGTATCGTCCACATCGTAAAGGTCGGTTTCGCTTTTGAGGCGCTTGTGGAGAGCGTAGGAACGGGCGGCGACTGCTTGGGCTTTCAAAGCCTCTTGAGGCCAATTGCCGCTCATTTCGGCGCCGAGAACGCTGTAGAGATACTGTTCGATATCGACGTAGTTGATGGCAGTCAAGGCTCCTTTTTCGGGAACTAGAAGCGTGCGTCCCCGATACCATCGATCGCCAATCCAAACATAACCGTTGCCGGTCGGCTCGATCCAAATTTGATTTGCGCCCCAGCGACCAATTGCCACTGTTCCCGATCGAAATTGAGCCGACTGAGAACTGTTTGCGGGCAGTTCGCCCAAATTGCGCCCGCTACCGTCGCGGATTGCAGCCTTAGTAGAACTGCCGACTTTTATCTGACTTGTCCCGTCTTGTACCGCAACTCGCAAGATCAGCGCGGCCTGTGCTGGCGCCACCATTACCAGCCAAAACACCAGCGAAATCCAAAAGTAGCGTTTTCCCAAGGTAGAAAGAACGGAAGCAAAGAATACTCGTAGCTGCATTTGAGAATTTTCCTCCTGTACTGTACAAATTTTAAAACTTTAGATGGTTCGGTTCGGGAAAAAGGAAGGGAGAGGGAAGAAAGAAAACGTTAGAATTGGCAAAGAGCACAGACAGCGCTGGTCAAAAATGATTTTAGCTTTGTAGATGCTCCCTGGGATGGCGATTTATCCCCATTCCTGCCTGTGACTATTTCCAAGAAAGCCGATCGGGCATACTCTGGATATATTTAACATATTTTTTAACTTTAAATTGAGGTGATTTAACTCTTGCAGATTACATTTCTCGGAACCAGCTCAGGCGTACCCACGCGATCGCGC
>JANNOR010000323.1:0-12192 GCA_031399265.1 Cyanobacteria bacterium SOY_34_metabat_3
ACAATCCAAGGACTTAAACAAGGTGTCCAAGCACTCAATTCTTCATCCTTAAACCAGAGGCTAATTTCCTCTTTGGCAGTTTCCACAGCATCGGAACCGTGAATAATATTGCGGCCGACATTCACAGCCAAATCGCCGCGAATTGTCCCCGGTTCCGAATTCAGAGGATTCGTTGCGCCAATGATTTTTCTCGCCGACGCGACAACGCCGTCGCCTTCCCACACCATCGCCACCATCGGGCCGGAAGTGATGAAGTCTACCAATCCAGCAAAAAACGGTCTTTCTTTGTGGACACCGTAGTGCTGTTCGGCCAATTCGCGACTCGCCACGATCAGCTTCATGCCAACTAGCGTAAAGCCTTTGGCTTCAAAACGGCCGATAATTTCGCCAACGAGTCCGCGCTGTACGCCATCGGGCTTAATCGCTAAAAAAGTGCGTTCCACGCTGAGCTCCTAGATTTTTCTTAACTGATCCAAAAGATAGATTAACCCAGAACGCACCCAAAGGCAATTCACTCTGTGATATTGCGAGCTCTATTCTTTAGCAACGCCAGCAAGTCTAGGTAAAAGTACGATCGATCTTAACCCCGATTTAGTCGCAGAACACAATATGATACAAGTCACGACCGATTGTGACTATAAACACAATTACATATGATATTAAATACAAATATGTTTGCTACACAACATGGATAATTAAGGAAGGTGTAAAAACCAGTTTAAATAACTTAGTGAGGTGCGAGGCTATGCTGGAAATTTTAGCATTTATTCAAACAAAAAAACAAGAATTTGCTAAATTGCCGTTATTTGAACTTCTAGCTAATAAACACATCCACCCGAACCAACGACTAATTTTTGCACCTGTACTGGCTCCTTTGGCTGCGGGTTTGAGCGACTTAAATAAGTACGTCATCCGAGAATCTTCTAGCAACAACAAGGTTCAAGAACTGATTAATAAATATACTTATAAAGAAAACTACTATTGGCAGGGGTATCTGGAACATCTAGAAACATTGGGATTCAATGAATTAATGAGTTATGGCGATTTCAGGCTGCTTTGGGGTGAAGAAACTAAAAAAACCCGATCGCTCTGTTCAACCCTCGAACGCTACGCTTTTGAAGCTTCTCCCGTGCAAAAACTGATCTTAGTCGAAGTCCTCGAAGCAACCGCTACAGTCTTTTTTGAGGCGACGCTGCAAGTGCTGATGGAGTTACAGCAAATTACTAAACAAGAATTTGTTTATTTGGGAGCAGGTTATGTGGGTTTGGAAAATCGTCACATTTTAAATACACCAGAAATTTTGCAAGTTTTAGCAGAGATAAAACTTACTGATTCGGAACGCCAAGCAGCTTTAGAATTAGCAGAAAATGTATTTGAACTGTTTACTGAAGCGATGAATGAGCTGTTGGAACATTCTCAAACTCATTCTTGCAATACTTTGCTGCAATTAGCCTAATTTGCTGGGTTTAATATTAATTCCGGCTGCACCGGAATGATATAGAGGAGACGGCAGTGCCGTGTCCCTACCACGATCAATTGTAGAGGACACGGCAGTGCCGTGTCCTCCGTTTATATCTCGAAAAGCCGTGTTTTCTATTGTTTAAACAATTACTAGATTATCTCGATGTACCGCAGTTTCTACGCCCGCATAACCCAAAATTTCCGCAATTTTATCTGACTTGCATCCCTGAATTTGTCTCAATTCCAAACTGTTATAATTCACAAGTCCTCTAGCAATTTCTTTGCCTTCAGCGTCGCACAACTGCACGGAATCTACAGCCTGAAATTCTCCTTCTACTTGCGAGATTCCGGCTGCTAAAAGCGATTTTCCGCCTTGACTAATTGCGTTGACAGCACCCGCATCTAAGTAAAGTTTTCCCGCCGGAATTAGCACGTTGGCTATCCAGTGTTTGCGGGCGTTTACTGGGCGCGGTTGAGGCTCGAATTGAGTGCCGATCGCCTCGCCGTTCAATATTTTCTCGATATTACCAGGAAAGCAGCCGTTGGTGATGACTGTGCGCACTCCCGATGCTGTGGCGATTCTGGCTGCTTCTATTTTTGTCACCATTCCGCCTGTACCCCAACCGCTGCGGGAATCTCCTGTTTGGACTTGCAATTCTGCGAGCTGTGCCATATTTTGGATTAGGGCGATCGGCTGCGCGTCGGGATTGCTGCGCGGATCGGCTGAGTAAAGCCGATCGACATCTGTGAGCACGAACAACCAATCTGCTTCGACTAAGCTAGCTACTAGCGCCGAAAGCGTGTCGTTATCGCCAAATTTGAGCTCGTCTACCGCTACAGTATCGTTTTCGTTGACGATCGGAATAACGCCCAATTTGAGAAGTTGTTGAAAGGTATTGCAAGCATTAACATAACTGTTGCGCTGCACTAAATCGCCCCTAGTTAGCAAAACTTGGGCGATCGGCTGTTGTAGAGTGGTAAACAAGTCATCGTACACCCGCATCAGCCGCCCTTGTCCTACGGCGGCCACAGCTTGTTTCAGAGCAATGTTTCGCGGGCGTTCCGTCAAGCCCAAACGCGCGCAGCCAACTCCCACCGCACCGGAAGAAACTAAGACTACTTGATGCCCTTGTTGCCGCAAATCTGCCAAAACTTCGACTAATGTGGCAATGGTTGAAAGGGCTAAGTTTCCTGTAGTCGATCGTGTTAACGTCGAAGTTCCTATTTTAACAACAATAGTCTGTTGTCTGTTGACTGTTGACTGTTGACTGTTGACTGTTGCCATTAGTTACCAATTCCTAATTACCAATTCCCAATTCCCAATTCCCAATTCCCAATTCCCAATTCCCATTTTTAATCTTTAATTTTAAGACTTGCTCCCAAAGCTTGAGAAACCCAAACTTCAAAAGAGCGTACTGGATATTTGCGAACTGCATCTCCAGCATTAATCATTGGTTCCACTAAAATAGTGAACATACCCAAACGATTGCCGGCTAAAACATCGGTAAAAAGTCGATCGCCCACCATCGCCACCTGTTCCACCGGCAAATTCATCGCAGTCACTGCTGTTCGCAGCTTGCGGCGCGACGGTTTAGCAGCACCAGTGATGTATGGTAGATTCAATGACTCAGCAATTCGACCGATCCGAGTCTCACTTAAATTATTGCTGGCCAACCACAGAGATACCAGCGGTTTAATTTCTGCCACCCACAGGCCGAGTTCGGGAGAAGCATTCATTGCCGTAATGGGAACGAGAGTTTCGTCCACATCCAACACTAATCCTTTAATCTGATATTTCTCAAGAATATCCGCCGTTAAATTCACGATCGAATCGCCGAGAATCAAGTCAGGCTGTAGTAGTTTTCCCCAAGTCATAAATATTAGTAATTGATAATTGGTAATTGGTAATTGGGCATTGGGCATTGGGCATTGGGCATTGGGCATTGGGCATTGGGTATTTGTTATTTATTACTTCTTGGTTGTTGGTGATAATAACTAATTACCCATTCCCAATTCCCCATTCCCAATTCCCCATTCCCCATTGCCTCAGATTCTGCTATTGACCCGATCGCACTTTTTGGTCAACTTGAGCCACAGCAGCATTGTGTTCGGCTAGAGTGCGGCTGAAAATGTGAGTCCCGTCATACCGCGCCATGAAATACAGATATTCTGTATTTTCTGGAGTTAGAGTCGCCTCCAAACTTGATATTCCCGGAGCGGCGATCGGAGTTGGCGGCAGTCCTGCATTGATATAAGTATTGTAAGGAGAAGGCGTTTCTACTTGTTTAAAAGTCAGAGGTTTCTCCTTAGTTTGCCTGATGCCGAGAGCATATTCAACTGTCGGATCAGAACCCAACGGCATATTTTTTTTCAGACGGTTATTGAATACCCCAGAAATCCGATTGCGCTCGCCCGCAACTACAGCTTCTTTTTCCACAATACTCGCTAGCGTCACCCACTCTTTGAGAGAGAGTTTAGTGTTATTTTGATTTTTTTGATAGACCGGGAGAGCGATCTTCTCGAAACGGCTGAGCATTTGTTTGATGACAGCTTGCGGGGTAACTGCATCGCCGTCTAGCTGATAAGTATCCGGGTACAAAAACCCTTCCAAATGAGGCAAACCGCTCGGCAGCCAAGGGTACTCGGCGTAGGGAATTTGACTCACTGCTGCCATGAAATCCTTAGCCGGGAAGAAACCTTGCGCTTCAAAATAAGCGCTCATTTGTGTGAGCGACCAACCTTCGGGAATCGTGAAGCTTTGCTGTACGACTTCACCTTTCCAAAGTTTGTCAGCAACAGCGCTTAGTGGCTGAGTCGGCGATAGTTGGTAAGTGCCTGCCTTAAATCCTCCGTCGCGGTTTTGCATAGTCAACCAGCGCGCCCACATATTCCATGCGGATGCCGATCGAATTAAGCCCGCCGCCTCCAAATCCCGCCCGATTTTTTGACTGGAAGTACCGGGGGGAATTTGGATCGAAATAGCAGCATCTTCTCCCGATGCAGTTGACGTTTCAGCGATTTTAGGAGGCGATGAAGCCCAGCTCCACCAAGCCCAGCCCTGCCAAGCGCAAACTCCCCAAATTGCCGGCAGCAATGCCAGATAAAACAACCATTTAGAGACTTGCGGAGTACCTTTTCGGCTCTCGCGCGCGTTGCTTTTTGTCAGTTGTTCTTTACTCATAGTCCGTTGTCCTCGATAAGCGGCGGTTAAGTAACGACTAATGACTGGTGGCCTGCGATTGATTGCCCAAAAGTTACGGATACAAGCCCTTTAAAAGGCACAATTCAAAGGCTCATTTCCACAGCCGGAGTGTCAAGGCAGAAGGTGCAATAAGAGAAAAAGTTCGATCGGGCTAGCAGTTTACTTTTTGATAGAACAATCAAAACTTCTCCTTTTTTCCGTCAGCCCGAATGCCTGCAATTTATCTCTAATCAAGCTCATCAAAGAACTGATCTTCCAGCATCGGCAACATCGGTTCCAGCCTTTGAAACTCTTCTTCCGAGAGCAATTCTGGGTTGCCGTCATCATTCATTCGAGCCAAGATAAAGAACGGGTCGAGAGGCGTATAAATGGCATATTCCTGTTCTTCATGGTAGAAGCTGGTCAGCCACATCAGCTCCTCAAACTCCGACTCCTCATCCGGATCGGCATCCGGCGCCATATCCTCTTCGGGAAATTCCGGCAATTCGCCAACTACAGTCAGCGTCACCGCCGTGCGCCGGAGAGTCAAATTCTGCTCTTGCAGGACAACTCTAGCAGTATCAAAAATTTTGTCAATTTCGCTCTCGTCTTCGACAGGAATTGCTGCTTCGTCCGCTTCGTCTCCGTGCCAAGTAAAAATTTCTACTGGCGAGTCAATCGGAAGCAGCAAAGCGTATTCTTGACCTTCTAAGTCCATAGAATATTCTATGTTGCAAGTTAGCGATCGCCCAAATTCATCAGTCAGGGTGACGGAAACTTCATTAGAACTGCCATTTTCTTTGCGGTAGGGGGATGAGGACATCGCGTATATATTATTTTACTTATTCAGTACCGACGTACTGGGGAATTTTCGACCGTGTATCAACGGTGACAGGTGTGCGTAGCAAACTTGCACAACCTAGGATATCACGCCTTTGTTAAGCTACCAGAAAATTGGGGTTAGAGCCTCCCCACTTCGGCTACGCTCAGTACATCGCCTTAAGCGGGGGACTTTTTCCATATTTCTGGACAGAATAGAGAGTTCCTATGATAAGTGTGTTATCATAGGAGCAGGAGGAAATTAAGATGCTCGTTCTCGAATTCAAGGCTTACGCAAAACCAGATCAATTCCAGGCAGTCGATGAAGCGATTAGAATTTGTCAATTCATTCGCAACAAATCGATCCGGCTGTGGATGGATGGTGAGGCTAAATCTTGGTTCGACCTCTCCAAATACTGTGCAATTTGGGCGTCTGAATTTGACTTTGCAAACAAGTTAGGTGCGATGGCTCGACAGGCTAGTGCAGAAAGAGCATGGGCTAGTATTTCCCGTTTTTACGAAAATGTCAAAAAAGGCATTAAAGGTAAAAGAGTTGGGTTCCCTAAATTTCAGAAAGACTGTCGTTCTGTTGAGTATAAAACCAACTCATGGAAACTTGCGGAAGACAGAAAATCGATCGTTTTTACGGATAAGTGTGGAATTGGTAGATTGAAGTTAAAAGGTACTCGCGATCTTAATTTTTATCAACCAGACCAAATTAAGCGGGTGCGGTTGGTCAAACGAGCAGATGGATATTACGTTCAATTTTGCATCCAAGTAGACCGCCTAGAAACCGCTCCATCAACAGGGAAAACAATCGGATTAGATGTAGGGCTAAAAGAGCTTTACACTGATTCAAATGGCGAAATAGCTCCAAACCCTAGATTTCTGCGTAGAGGTGAAACACGGTTAAAACGTGCCCAGCGTCTTGTAAGTCGGAAAGTCAAGGGTGGGTCAAATCGCCGCAAAGCTAGAGTGATTTTAGGTAAGCGACATCTCAAAATAAGTAGACAGCGTAAAGACCATGCTATCAAGTTAGCAAGGTGCGTAATCACATCAAACGATGTAGTAGTTTACGAAGATTTGAGAGTGTCTAACATGGTTAAAAATCATTGTCTGGCCAAGTCAATCAGCGATGCTTCTTGGTATCAGTTCAGAGTGTTCTTAGAATACTTTGGAAAAGTGTTTGGTCGGATTACCATCGCGGTAAATCCTGCATACACCAGTCAAGAATGTAGTAATTGTGGGGAAGTCGTTAAAAAATCTTTATCCACTCGCACCCACATTTGTCAGTGTGGATGTGAAATGGATAGGGATCATAATGCCGCAATTAATATCCTCAATCGCGGGATAGGTACGACGGGGCACGTCGGAACTTCTGTACTCGATACAGTAAACGCTTAGGGAGATTGGATCTCTGGATCAGGTGCAGCAATGTTCTCGATCTAAGTCCGGTCTATGATCTAAGAATCACCGTCGCTGGGGCGCGGTGAGTGTCAAGCAGATAAAATGCTAATGGGGCAAACAGGGCATTGGGCATTGGGCCCAAAAGCAATTAATCTGCCTGCGGACTGCTGCCTGCGGACTGCTGCCTACTGACTACTGACTATTTTTGCCTTCTCTCGTCCAACCACTGCTGCAAAATCACGGCGGCTGCTTTGCGATCGATCGAACCCTTATTTTGCGACACCGAAATCCCTGCGGTTTTCATCAATTCCTCTGCCTCAACCGAAGTCAGGCGCTCGTCTACGTATTCTAGGGGGAGCTCTAAAGCGGAGGCGATGCGGCGGGCATATTTCTGCACTTGTCGCGCTTGAGGGCCCACGTCTCCGCTCAGGGAGTAAGGCAAGCCCGATACTAAAATTTGCACTCTGCGCTCTCGGACGAGCTCTCTGAGATAAGCTACGTCCCGCTCGAAGGACGATCGTACTAGAGTAGTAATCCCCGTAGCGATTAAACCAGTACCGTCACACCCAGCGAGGCCGACTCGTTTGAGGCCGATATCTAATCCGAGGGCTGATATCCATAATTTGTCGTTGGACATGATCAATTAATTTGAGATTTTAGATTTTTTCGCGAAAATAATCTTGTTTAACGAACCGCGAAGACGCGTTAGCGAAGCGGCGCGTTAGCGCTAAAACGCGAAGGAAGAAGAGAAGAAAGTAAGAAGAAAATAAGTAATGCGCACCTTATTTTAAAGGTAGGGTGCGCGGAAGAACACAGACAGCCGCTTGGATGAAAAGTTTTCTACTTTCTGCTTTCAACTATTAATTATTAACTGCTGGCGTTGCTGAATTTAGGTATGATTCACTCGCTATAGCAATTCCTGAAATTTGGTAGGGGCAATTCCTGAATTGCCCGGGCAATCCCTGAAATTTGGTAGGGGCAATTCCTGAATTGCCCTCTAAATTTCGGAGGCAAATCATACTTCAAATCAGCAACGCCTAACTACCTTCTTGCGAGCCTCCGTCGATCGGCAACTCGGGCAATTTTGGAGGCAGAACGGTGCTGCCATCTGTTGCTGCTGATTCGGAATTTTGGAAATTGAAGGGATTAATTTGATTGACTTGGTTGTTTCCTAAGTCTGCCAAAAGAGGTTTAATTTCGGAGGACGCTGGCCCTGCTGCGGCTTCGCCAGCCATCGGGCCTAGCCAGGACATTCTGCCCGGTACGGGTTTGCGGGTTGGCTGGAAGCTTTGCAGCATTTCTGATAGCTGGAGTCCTTCGAGTGAGACTAACTTTGACTCGCGCAATTTGTGCCACACCGATCGCGACATCAGCAAACTGTGTTCCAAGCGCACTGCTCCAAATTGCTCTAAATAAGCTTCGCGCTCGGGCTGGTAGTCGGCGGATGCTAGTTGCAAACTTTGGGCTGGGAAATCTTGAACAAGTCGCGCCATCTGGGACAGCAGTTCTGGATACAGCCAAGTGTAGGCCGGGTGTACGGTTAACTGGGCGACGTGGGGCTGATGGCCGTTGCGGGATAGCTGCACCTGAAAATAGCCGATCGCGGCTTTGCGCTGCGGTTCAAACACGTAACCGCTAACTACCTCGGTTTTTCCCAGCCACTGTCTGACACCTTCGAGTACAGCGCCCAAAAAACTGGTTTTGAAGTCTTGAATATGCCGATCGAACACTTGACGTACCAGCGGGGGCATAGACGCGGTGTCGAGTTGATATAGCAATTGAGCGTCGGCGTTGCTTACAGGCAGCAAGTTGGGCAAATCTGGGGTCGAGGAAGCCATTTCTTGGAGGCGTTCTGGGGCGATCGTCCAGTAAGTCATCTGGGCCAAAGGCTGAAACCCGTTTTGCCGATACAAAGCCAGGGAAGTTGTGTCGCCGACATTCACCTCCAACAGCCATGTCCGCGCCTCCCAGACTGCCTCAAAGCAGTACCGCATCAACATCGAACCAATGCCTTTGCTGCGGGCTTCTGGGTCTACTCCGACGCGATCGATCCGCCAAGTGCTGCGCGTGCGGTTGAAAGGAGAAATCTGAATTACGCCCTTAACTTTACCCTCTTCTTCGGCAACGTGGGCGCGGAACAGGGATTGGCCAGGGTTCGGAAACAGGCTAAAAATCTTCAGCAGTCCGTACCAGCGGCGAATCTGCTGCAACTTTCTACCCAGTACCAAGTCGCAACTTGCGCCTTTGCGGTTTTCTGGCTCTTCGGCTGTTTCCGCGCACAGTTGTTCCATCGCCTCGATATCGCGATACTGAAACGGGCGAATCACAACCTGGTTTTGGTTTTGGGAGGGAAATGAAGTCATAGCACGAAAGTGGGGAATGAAAATTTTAAAATAATATTTTAGAAAGGGGAAGAGTTATGGAAGTTTAGAGTTTTGAATGCGCGAATTATGACTTCAAAACTGAGAACTTTTACTTCTTCTCCCTTTCTCGGTTGAGCGAAAATTAAAAATCATCTTTTTTAATTTTTAATTTTCAGTTTTCAACTCAAGATTTCTGCGGCAGAGGTCGAATTAAAACGACTGGCGTACGCTCGTCAGCATTCCCGGCGGGGTTGCTGCGCAAGGCTTGCTCTAAAAATGTTACCGATAAATCGGAGGTCGCTGCTAATATCTTAACTGCTTTCAAGTCGTTAGCGTCTACGATCGCCGCCGCAAGTCCGGTTTCTCGTTGAATTTTTTCTACAACTTGCTGGGGATTGTCCGGGCCAAGCACAATAAATTGGTCGAAGGGAGGCAGAGTTCCGGTAACATCGTCAATCAGTCGTGCTTGTTCTCCTGCTAACTGGTAGAAGACTCCCGGTTTCCCGAATACTTTCGCCACAGCGCCAAGAGCAAATGCTGCAACTACACGAGTCGGCCCGACTACATCCACCAATGTCTGCATCCCGCAAGCTGTGGCCAAACTCGACATCGGCAAGAAAAACAAGCAAACTCGCTTGGCTACCCAGCCGGGTTTGACTTCGCTGGGATGGCGGTAGCGTCCCTGCATCAAAGCTAAGGGAGTTTCGGCGAGGGCGACAATATCTCCTTTCTCGGCGCGCGGTAGCACGTAACGCTTGACAATTTCGACTGGATCGTCTATCTCAGTCAGGATGTGGGTGCGTACTGGCAAAACTTCTGCAACTCCCACATTTCGGGCGATGGGTACGGTGTCGGAATTGGGAAATTGCAAGGGGACTACGACGTGGCGGATTTTGGGGATACGGCCGCCGGGGCCATAGGTGGTGAAATGTACTTGCACCCAAGCTGATTGCAATTTGGTTAAATCTTGTCCGTGAATATCTATAGAGACTTTGATTTTCGTGGTTTTTTGGGCTTTCACGATGTAGCCGAACCAGTAGTCATCGGGTCTAGCTGATGCGTCTTTGTGACAAGGAATCACCTTGGTCTTGGCAGTCACATCATCTAAACTGGCATCTGAGATCAGTTTCACATCTGCGCGTACTTCCGGCAACATGATCTCAAACCGCTGTGTGAGATTCTGGAATTCCATTTCTCCCACCAAAAGGTAGTGGTTGGCTTCGTTGATGGCTAAGTGCCATTCTCCGGCTGTGAGTTCTAGTTTATTTCCACGGGGAAGCTGGCGATAGTTCAACTCCAGGCCCAACCCGCCCAATGCTAGCAGCGAACCTGCTGCTGCGATTCCTGTTGCTAAAGTCTCAATCACTCAAGTCACCGCCAATAATAATTTCTGTTTACTGTAGTCGATATCGGGTACTTCGATCGCCGATCCGGTAGTAATTGGATTTGTTGGGGTTGTTGGGGTTGGGGATGGGATGGGCGATCGCTTGAGTTAAAATGTGGAATATCAAATTACTGAACTCGCGATGCCAGCTAAAGATATCTACCATGATGCAGTCAAGCAAGCGCTAATTAAAGATGACTGGTTGATTGTAGCCGAAAACTATATACTGGAATATGGTGGTGATAAACTCTATCCCGATCTTGCCGCCGAAAAGCCGATCGCAGCAGAACAGCAAGGACGAAAAATTATTGTTGAGGTGAAGAGTTTTTTAGGCCGCTCTTTCATCAACGATCTAGAAGGTGCAGTTGGTCAATATATCATTTATCGTAATGTTTTACAAGCCCAAAAATCTGAGTACGAATTGTATTTAGCGGTCGTAAATAGGGTTTAGAATAATGGTTTTCAGAAGAAACTTGCCCAATTAATTGTTGAAAATAATCAGGTAAAGTTGCTAACTTTTGATTCTGAAAAGGAGGTAATTGAGCGATGGATAAATTAGAGTATTATCGTCATTTGATTCAAAAAATCTTGACAGAATATTACAAACTGGGGTCAAAATCGACCAATTCCAAGCTAGAAGATGCGCTGATTTTTGATGAGCAACACGACAATTATTTATTGATGGTAATGGGTTGGCAGGGGGAAGAACGGATTAAGGTAAATACTATTCATGTGCGATTACGAGATGGAAAAATTTGGATTGAGGAAGATTGGACAGAAGATGGGGTGGTGACAGATTTTTTGCAGGCTGGGGTTTCGCGGGAGGATCTTGTATTGGCCTTTCATCCACCGAATTTGCGGCAATATACAGAGTTTGCGATCGCTTAAGAAAGGCGATCGCCCGTTTGTTGCCGCGATCAAGCTCGGACACTCAAGATGCCGTTTCCCTACCTCGATTAATTGTAGGGAAACGGCATCTTGAGTGTCCAGATAGTTCTGATGTTTTAAATATCGTTTAATTGTAATTTAAATATACGATCGCCCAAAAAGCTCGTAGGCGCAAGCCGGGGCGTAGCCATCGCACTTATCTACAATTATTAACTTAAGTATTCACAGCCCACGAACAAGTATCAATTCGACAGAAATCCCTACGAGAATTCCCTGATATAGCGGTTTTTAGTTGAGATATCGGCAGTACCGTATTCCATCCAGTTGCAAGCAGCTATGGAAGTCTTGCTGTCTGTGCCGATGAGATATTTAATGGGAATGGGCAAAATATTGGCTTAAATCATTTTTGGGTTAATATCGATACATCAAACAAATTAGGCAATTTCAAGATAAGGGCGATCGTCCAACAAACACACATCAAAAAAAAATAGTTGTGTCAAGTGTAGTCGAGCGAGAATGATATCTGCTGACGTACTTTCTTAACTTCAGGTTTTTTGGGAGAATCTGAAAACATAGCTACAAATCACATAAGTACAATACTGTTTTTACGCTGCAATTGCGAGTTGCCATGTCATCATCCCAGCCTTCAATCCTCAATAAACTGATTGGTAATGCCCCCCTGCGAACTG
>JANNOR010000045.1:0-13770 GCA_031399265.1 Cyanobacteria bacterium SOY_34_metabat_3
TCTGCTGTTTTTCTGATCGACAGCTTCTGATCTAGATGGGCTGCTACTATTTTGGCTCGCAAATCTACTGAATATGCTTTCATTGGTGTATTTTTTTAAATTTATTCTTAATTGTACCTCATAACACCAGGAAGTGCTGTAACTTCTTCCTTCTTCCTTCTTCCTTCTTCTTACTCTTCCGGTTTTCCCAAATATACCTCAATTACCCGATCGTCATTTTGCACCTCATCCATCGTTCCCTCACACAAAACAGCACCCTGATGCAACACTGTCACCTTTCGAGCAATTTGCCGGACAAACTCCATATCATGTTCAATCACCAACACCGAATGACTCTCGGCCAACGAAACCAGCAAATCTCCAGTTAGCGCCGTTTCCTCATCAGTCAAACCAGCGACAGGTTCATCCACCAACAGCAAATCAGGAGACTGCGCCACCAACATCCCAATCTCTAACCATTGCTTCTCCCCGTGAGAAAGCAAACCAGCCGAAACATCAGCTTTATGCACCAAACCAATTGTTTCTAACAAACCAGAAACCGTACGTTTTTCAGCAACAGGAGCAGGCTTAAACAAAGTTGGAAATACATTTTTATCTCGGTTGCAAGATAGCTCTAAATTTTCCCTAGGCGTTAAATTCAAGTAAACTCGCGGCGTTTGAAACTTGCGGCCAATACCCAGACGAGCAATCTGATATTCCGACAATTTGCGCAAATTGCGGCCTTTGAAAATTACCCGCCCTTCCGTCGGCTGCACCTTCCCCGTAATCGAATCGAGAAAAGTAGTTTTCCCCGCACCGTTGGGCCCAATAATCACCCGCAGTTCGCCCGCATCCATACTAAAATTTAAACCGTTAATGGCTTTAAAACCGTCAAAGCTAACAGTCAAATTTTCGATTTCTAATACTTTTTTATTCATAATTAGCACTTAACTCACAAATCAAAAAAAACCGATACCATTTGAAATTTTATGGTGCATCCCAATTTTGCAGGATATATTTGCAAAAATGAGATGCTCGCTTTTACTCTCAGACAAGAGTGCTAGAACTGTTCGTTACTGGATTTGCTGATGCCATAATCCTCTCAGCCAACTTCGAGAGCGGTAGACTTTGCAAATACACTTTACCCGGCCCAGTTAGCTTGACCAAAAACAAGCCTTCGCCGCCAAATAGAGCATTTCTAAACCCGCCCACAAACTGAATATCGTAATCTACAGTCGGTGCAAAAGCGACCAAACAACCAGTGTCCGCTCGCAACACTTCGCCAACTCCCAAATTTTTCTCAACGATTGTTCCTCCCGCATGAACAAAAGCGAGTCCGTCACCGTGCAATTTTTGCAGAATAAAGCCTTCTCCGCCAAAGAAACCGGCACCGAGTCGCTTGGTGAAAGCTACATCAATGTCAATACCGTTGGCCGCACAGAGAAAAGAGTCTTTTTGACACATAAATTGGCCGCCAAGTTGACCTAAATCGAGGGGAATTATTCTCCCAGGATAGGGGGCGGCAAAAGCGACGCGGGCTTTGCGATTTCCGCTGTTGACAAAGGTGCTAATAAAAAAACTCTCCCCTGTCAGCATCCGTTTAAAACCTTGAAATATGCCACCACCTGTGGCTGTTTGCATCTGGATGTCGCCTTCCATGTATGTCATGGCTCCTACTTCAGCCCTGACGCCTTCTTTCGGGTCAAGTTCAATCTCGATGAGCTGCAAATCGTCGCCGTAAATTTTGTAGTCAATAACATCTGCCATATGTTTGCCCTAAAGTTAAATAACTGAGTATTTTACTACAAAATCTTTGAATAGAGAATCGGCAAGAATACCGTACACCATCATTTAGCACTCAATGTTCAAGTTCTTCTTTTTCGTGCAGCACTTCTGGGTCTTGTTCCAGGCTGGGATAAGTAGATACGTACTTCGGCCTTCTGAACAGGGCGCGGATTTGGTTGAAACTTTGATGTTGCAGCCATCCGACTAAGCCGTCGGGCAATACTGTGACTACTATTAAGAATAGCGCGCCTTGGAAAAATAGCCACACTTCGGGAAATTGTTCGCTCAAGAAACTCTTGCCAAAGTTGACTAGCAATGCTCCTAATATTGCTCCCGATAATGTGGCGCGACCTCCGACTGCTACCCAAATTACCATTTCGATGGAAAATGCAATATCCATTGCTTTGGGCGAAATAATTCCCGTTTGTACGGTATATAAAGCGCCTGCAATCCCTGCCAAACCGGCGGAAATTGCAAATACTAAAACTTTGTATCCTGTGGGATTGTAGCCGGAGAAACGCAGCCGCACTTCGTCGTCGCGAATGGCGATTAGCAAACGCCCGAAACGCCCGCTAGTCAGCCACCGACAGAGGGCGTATGTTACTGCTAGAAATAGTACGGTGAGAATGTAGAAAATATATTGAGTATCTCGGTTATTTACTGTGGCACCGAATAGGGTTTTAAAGTCGGTGAGTCCGTTGGTGCCGTTAATCAGTTTTTGCTGGCCGTTAAAGAAGTTGAAAAATACAATTGTTGCTGCTTGGGTGAGAATTGAAAAGTAAACGCCTCGAATTCGATTGCGGAATACTAAGTAACCTAAGATTCCGCCCAAGATGGCGGGGGTGAGAATTACTGCTGCTGCTGAGAAGGGAAATGAATGGAATGGTTGCCAAAACCAGGGGAGTTCGGTGACTCCGTAAAGGTTCATAAATTCGGGTAGTTGACTGCTGGCTGTTGGGGGAATTTGCAGTTTTAGGTGCATGGCGAATGCGTAGCCACCGATCGCAAAAAACACCCCGTGCCCTAAACTAAGTAAACCCGTGTATCCCCAAATTAGGTCAATGCCGAGGGCTGCAATGGCGAGGGCTAAAAATCGTCCCAATTGGTTGAGGCGAACGTCGGGGAGTATTCCGGGGATGAGCAATATCAGTATAAGGGCGATCGCCCCTACAATTGCCGCTTCTTTTAGCAGTGCCTTTCGCTGTGTATTCTCCATTTTGTTTTGCGCTCAAATCTCTAGTTGTTAATTCTCAACAGTGCGTCCTTTTTGCGGGAAAATCCCTCCCGGCTTCACTTGCAGAAAAGCCATAATCAAGGCGAATACCATGACTTTTGCCATGCTGGTTGTCGCGAAAAATGTAAAGAAATCAGCTAAAGGCTTGACAGGAGCGAACATTATTGCTAAGGTTCCAGAACCGATCAGGTAATTTGCAGTACCGATCGCGATCGCAGCAACAACAGTCCCCATAATTTTGCCAACACCACCCACAACCACAACCATAAAAGTATCAACTATATAATTTTGTCCGGTATTTGAGCCTACCGAACCAATCAAACTAATCGCGCAGCCAGCAACACCAGCCAACCCGGAACCCAAAGCAAAAGTCAGTGCATCTACTTGTTCGGTAGGTATTCCCAAACACGCACTCATGCTACGATTTTGTGTCACAGCGCGAATCCGCAATCCCCACACAGACTTTTGCAAAAAAAAGTAAATTCCCGCCAAACAAATACCTGTCAGCACAATAATAAAAATGCGGGCATAGGGCAACTGAAAAGTGCCCAGCGGTATGCCGCCCCGCAACCATTTCGGTGCAGTTACATCCACATTTTGAGCACCAAACCAAGGTTTAGTTACTGCTAGTTGGTAAGTTTGGCCTAAAAGTGCGCTTACCGCCCAAGTAATAGCCAAAGACAGAGGCAAAAGTATCGCGATAATTCCCTTGCGAACCTGTTCAAAATCTGGGCGACGTTTCAAAATTTGTAAACCGCCAAAAAACAGCAAGCAAAACACAGCAATGCCAGCTACAAATACCCAACTGACACTACGAACAAACTGCTGCAAAATCAAACTTACGCCCCAAGTTGCCAGCAGAGTTTCTAGGGGTCGCCCGTAGAGATAGCGGATCACACCGCGTTCCAGAATTAAGCCTACCAGTGCAGCTACTAAAAAAGCTGAAGGTATGGCAAATAAAATATAAGTTTCAAAGGCAAATCCTCCGATACCTTTGAACACATTCTGCACTACAAAAGTTGTATAAGCACCCAGCATCATCAACTCGCCGTGAGCCATATTAATCACGCCCATCAGCCCGAAAATAATTGCTAATCCCAGGGCTGCAATTAACAAAACAGCACCGATACTAATGCCGTTAAATAAACCGTCCAATATCGCCACTTTTTTTCCTCCTATTTTTATCTAATATTTAATTTAGAGGTAGGTTTTACTTGGATTAGGACTTAGATCAATTCCGGCTGCGCCGGAATCATATAGAGGACACGGCAGTGCCGTTTCCCTACCATGATTTATTGTAGGGACTAAGGCCAAGCCGTGTCCGACCTTTGACACTTCTTCGTTCTTCCATTTTAGATCAATTCCGGCTGCGCCGGAATCATATAGAGGACACGGCAGTGCCGTTTCCTCTATATGATTTATTGCAGGGACTAAGGCCAAGCCGTGTCCTGATTTCTTCTTCCTTCTTCCTTCTTCCTTCTTCTTCCTTCTAAGCTTTGAATTTGCCACCTTTTGCGGGGTCTGACCAATCGCAAGAAAAGCCTTTTGTTTCAGCAACGAACTGATTCCAAGGAATCGGCTTTACTACTTCAGGCGTAGCAAAAGCGATGTTAAACAAACCATCTTCTCTCACTTCGCCCAACCGCACAAATTTAGAAAGGTGATGGTTAACTTCCATCGTTACTTTGCCGCCCGGTGCGTCAAAAGTTTGACCTAAAGCTGCTGCCCGCACTTTTTCCAAATCGTCGGCTGTTCCTGCTTTTTCGACAGCTTGCTTCCACAGGTAAACCATGATATAAGCTGCTTCCATCGGGTCGTTTGTGACTCGCTCTTTGCCGTATTTTGCCTTGAAAGCTTCGACAAATTTTGTATTGGCGGGAGATTCCACAGTCATAAAGTAATTCCAGGCGGCATAATGACCTTTGAGATATTCTACACCGATCGCCTTTACTTCTTCTTCAGCTATACTGACCGACATCGACGGATATTTGTCCGGCCCCAAACCTGCACCCTGCAACTGTTTAAAAAATGCGACGTTGCTGTCGCCGTTGAGGGAATTGAAAATGACGCCGCCGTCTGGCAAAGCTGCCTTAATTTTAGTAATAATTGGCGTGACTTCTGTACCGCCCAAAGGTATGTAATCTTCGCCAACTAATTCGCCGCCTTTGGCTGCTAGCTGTGCTTTGATAATCGTATTTGCCGTGCGGGGGAAAACGTAGTCCGATCCGACTAAGAAGAATTTTTTGCCCTTATTTGCCAGCAGCCAGTCTACTGCTGGTTCGATTTGCTGGTTCGGCGCCGCCCCGGTGTAAAAGATGTTTTTTGAACACTCTTGACCCTCGTATTGTACGGGATACCAGAGCATATGATTTTTTTCTTCAAATACTGGCAATACTGCTTTGCGGCTGGCGGATGTCCAGCATCCGAAGACGGTGACAACTTTATCTTGATCGATCAATTTTTTGGCTTTTTCGGCAAAAGTCGGCCAGTCTGAGTTGCCGTCTTCTACTATTGCTTCGATTTGTTTGCCGAGTACGCCGCCTGCTTTATTAATTTCTTCGATTGCTAATTGTTCGGCATCGACAACGCTTTTTTCGCTGATTGACATTGTGCCGCTTAAGGAATGCAAAATTCCTACTTTGATCGTGTTTCCACCGCCGACTGCGGTGGCTGTTGGCGATCCTGTTGCTGTTGGAGAAGCGGCTGGGGTTGCTGTTGGAGTCGGAGTTCTACAAGCTTTTAGAAATAAACTTGATGTTAGGGTAGCAGAACCGTATAAAAGAAATTTCCGCCGATCGAATCGCTTTGTCATTCTCTTTTTTTAACTCCTGAATAGATGAGTCGGATGTCTGAGAATAATAACATATGGCGACTTGATATTAAGACTACCTCAAGTAGATAGTTGTACGTTTGGATACAAAACTTATTAATAAAACAAGTTTCGCTAACGAACTTTGGTAAATTATTTTGATTTATGGAGAATAGCGGACTCGAACCGCTGGCCTCTGCGGTGCGATCGCAGCGCTCTACCAACTGAGCTAATTCCCCTGATTGACTTTGAATTCACCCTTTTTTTAGATTCCAGATTGCCGAATCTAAAAGGCTTGCAGGTCACGTCTGCTTTTATTTTGGCAGACAGTCACTTACATTAGCACGTAACTGCTAAAAAAGTCAAGTGTTTGGTGCTGGCGCTGATTGCGGGGCGATCGAGCAAAGTTCCGACACTCTGTCCAACTCTAAATCAGCAAAATAGTCCACCGTCCAATTAGCTTGGCGCTGGATCATGTGAAACGGGTAAGTGTGAGTCACTCCCGCAACCTGAATCCCCGCTTTTTTCGCCGCTTCAATCCCCGCAAAAGTATCTTCCAGCGCCAAACACTCGATCGGTTGCAGGCCAAAGTCGGGATATTTTTTGTTGAGAAGTTCCACAGCTAACAAATAGCTATCTGGTTCCGGTTTGCTCGCCGTCAAGTCGTCGCCTGCGACAATTAAGTCAAAGTCTGCTGCCAAACCGGCTCGCTCTAACACTAATTCTATATCCGATCGCATTGCCCCGCTAACTACAGCCATTTTCAGTCCGGCAACCCGAATTTTAGCAATAAATTCTGCCAAACCCGAATAAATTGGCAGTTTCTGCAAAGTATCTATTTGAGCTTTGTAAGCAGAGGACTTACCTGCTAGCAAGCGATCGAGATATGTTTCTGCGAGATATCTTCCCCGGCGCTTCAGCAGGTCGGTAATATAAGTGCGATCGCTTTTTCCCCAACAAACTTCTCGAAACTCTCCGCGTTTGAGCTGGAGATTTTCATCGAGCATCAGTCGATCGATTATTTTCTCGTGAATCGCCTCATCATTAATAATAACGCCATTAAAATTAAAGAAAACTGCTTTTAGCATTAGTCATTAGTCATTAGTTATTAGTCATTAGTCTGTTAACTGTTAACTGTTAACTGTTAACTGTCAACTGTCAACAGTTCATAAATCAAGCAGGAGCTGGAATCCCCGGTAAATCGCCATCAAAATCAGGAACAACATCGCCCAGATTCCACACCTTCGCCTGACGCACAGGTTCCAAATCTTCCCCGGGTAAAGGTTTCACGCCCTGCGTCACTTGATGCACCCACCAGTGCTCCTGAGTTTGCACCGCCCCGAATCCTGCCGCCCCCGCCCAAGCATCAATGCTGCCAGCCGCGTAAGACTTAATATAAGGTTCTTCAAAGATATCAGTCAGCCACTCTGTCTGCTGCAAAGTTTTTTGATTTCCGTCCAAAATTGCCACTTGTCCCCCAACTTTCAGCAGTCGAAAGCTTTCTCGCAAAATTGCCCGGGATACAGCAGGTGGCGTCTCGTGAAACAGCAAAGAAGCAGCGACTAAATCGCAGCTAGCATCGGGAAAACCCACGCTTTCGGCATTTCCGTGCAACCACTGGATATTCAAGCCGGCTTTTTGGGCTTTCATCTCGGCAACTACCAGCATATAAGGCGACAAGTCCAGCCCGATAACTTCCGCTTCGGGGAAGGCTTGCTTGAGCATCAGCGTTGTCGAACCGGTGCCGCATCCCAAATCGATAATTCGGCGCGGTTTCACCCGCACAGCATCAATTAAGCATTGCCTGACGATGGTTTCGTGGGGAGGCAGGACGTATTGGGTAATTGGATCGTAGGAAACGGCGGCACCGGGATTGAGGTAGCCGTTTTTGATGCCGTGAAAGTTTTGGCTGCTGTAATATTCGGGATAAACTAGGTTTGGTTGTCGGTAGCGATCGCCCGCTGTTTCCCAGTCGATACCTTCGTAGAGTCGTTTCAGTGCTGCTTCGTCGATCGCCAGTCGAATCAGGGGCGACAAAAAGCGCTCAAAAATTGTATCCTTGCCAACAGCCATAAAACTCCTTTCACAAAAACTCTTTTAATTTTACTAGCTCTTGCAGGGACACGGCACTGCCGTGTCCCTACTTTTGGGAATTAATATAACCCTCGAACCTCTATCCGTTACCTCCGTTACAAAATTTGTTTGCTTAATTCCCTCTTCCTGCTTGCTTCTGGCCGCTCGTTACCAATCGGAATTTTGACCGCAAACTCCGTCCCCCCGCCCGGAGGCTGATAAATTTTGATAGTGCCGCCGTGTCCGTCCACTACAATTTTGTAACTAATTGCTAACCCCAAGCCAGTGCCTTGACCCACGGGTTTGGTAGTAAAAAATGGGTTAAAAATTTGGTCTTTAACGCTGTCGGGAATGCCTGGGCCGTTATCGGCGATCGCCACTTTCAGAAATTTTCCGCCATGTTCGCGAACTACTCCCGTGGAAATAGTAATAATTTTATCCAGGCGATCGATCTCATTCAAGGCATCGATCGCATTGCTCAACAAGTTCATAAATACCTGATTTAGCTGAGACGGATAACACTCGACTGAAGGTATTTTTCCGTATCTTTTAACTACATAAACTCCATTTTTGATGCGATTAGAGAGCAGTAACAAGGTATTTTCCATACCTTCGTTAATGTCCGCCAGCTTTTTGTCAGATTCATCGAGGCGAGAAAAGTTGCGCAAAGAAAGAACTATGCTGCGAATGCGTTCGGTTCCTATTTTCATAGAACTCAATATATTCGGCAAATCTTCCTCAATAAATTCTAAATCGATTTCTTCAGCAAAGTCTGCAATTTCCGGGGGAACCTCTGGGAATGTTTGTTTGTATAAACTCACCAAGTCTAATAAATTTTTAGTGTATTTACTGGTGTGAGGCAAATTAGCCGAGATGAAGTTAACTGGATTGTTAATTTCGTGCGCTATCCCCGCCACCATTTGACCGAGAGATGACATTTTCTCGCTCTGCACTAAATGAGTTTGAGTTTTTTTGAGTTCAGTTAAGGCACTGTTGAGCAGTTTTACTTGGTCTTGGGTTTGACTGTAAAGGTGAGATTGAGTAATGGCGATCGCCAATTGGTCGGCCACAGCTTTGATCAGTTGAATTTCCTCTCCGCTCCAAAACCAATGAGTAGCGTGGCTGCAAATTAAATAACCCTGGGGCTGGTTTTGAGTCTGGACAGGCACGGCTAAATAACTATTAGCTTTAAGTGCGATCGGTTGACTTGCAGCAGGGGCCCAAGTCTCGCTAGACAGAATAATCGGCTCGGATTGACCGCTGCGTACTGACAAATTTTCGACAAAATAAGGCTCAAACTCGATCGCTTCTTCCGGACACTCAGATTGGCAAGATTCCCACAGAATTTGTAACATTTTGGTTTGCGGTTCGTACCAACCAAAAGCCGCCCGTTCTAGGTGTAGTAAATTTACTATTTCTTCTACTGTACTTTGCACTATTTCGTCTAATTCTAGGGAAGCCCGAATGCGTCCGGCAATGCGGTTGAGCATGGCTTCTCGCTCGGCTTGGGCGCGATTGTTTTCGGACGAGTAAATTAGCCAAATTGCTGATAAGATCGCCGGAACCAGCAGTCCGGCGACGACGGATGTCAGAAAATTTAATGCTTGCAGTTGGGATTCAATATTTTCGCGGGGAATTACTAAAGCCATCGACCAGTTAACTTCCTTGAGGGGAGCGTAGGCCGCATACACCCATTTGTTATCTATTTTGACCAACTTGATGTTGGTTTGGCGATCGATCATCTGCCGCGCAATTGTGGAGAGTGCGGGGTCTTGTGACTGTAAAAAGCTTGGGGTCGATCGGTCGATATTTCCGATTAAGTTACTATTGGGATGAACAATGGGCACTCCTTCAGAATTTAGCGCAAAAGCATAACTTTCGGAACCGTACTGCAAGTTGTTAGCCACAGATGCTACTTGGTCTAATTTAATGCTACCCGAAAGCACTCCAACTACTTGATTTGGAGCCGGAGGTAAAGCCCAAATAGGAGCTGAAATGACGACTGTCGGAACTTTTGTACTGCGACCGAGCAGCGGATCGGAAACGTTGATGTACCCGGTTATTGCTTTTTGAAAGTGTTGGCGGTCTTTGATATTGGTGAGGTTGCCGAGAGTGTTGATTGCTGAGCCATCGCGTTTAGTTAATGACAGCATAGAATACTCTTTTAACCTATATACTTCTCCTTGCAATCGGGGTTCGACTAATTTCCAATTGAGCGTCCGAACCGTAGGATCGTAAGCAATGGTTTCTATTTCGGCTTTGCGGCTGCTGAGCCAGCGGTCGATTTCGTCGGTGCTTTTTTCTAGTTTTAATAGTGCTACTTCCTTTAAATTGTCGAGGATTAGTCCGCGCACGAAAAAATAGCTGATGCAAGCAGTGCTGCTAATTGCTAGGGCCGTAGTGCCCAGAATTAGCAAGGTGAGCAAATGGCGGCGCCCCCGTCTGTGCTGCCAAAGACTGTGGGCTTGTTGCCACCGCGATTGAGCAGAACTGCTGATGTTTTGCCAAAAGCTGCGCAGCTTTTTTGTTTGGTGGAGTGGCTGCGCTGAGACATCTCTGGCTTGATTTGCTGGGTTTTGCATCGTCAAATGTTCTCGTCGAGAGTCAAATTGATCGAACGGCATTTCTTATTCGTCATCCGGGAGAATTAATCAACCAAATAATCAGGGTTTGAACCCTCATTGGTTGAACCAATCATGAGTTACAGTCCTGACTGCAAGCAATTTTTATGCCGATCGCGCGTTAGCGAAGCCCTCGAAGAGGATCGCATTTTGTTTTAAAATTAACTGATATCTTGCATTATTTTTAATCTGCTTTTTATGAATGAGTTATCCTAGGTATCCCACAATTAAATTAAGTCTTTGTGCAACAAGCCGAAAAGGCTTTTCTTTAAAATAGTGCAACACATGAGTATTAACCTAATATTAGACTTTCGGTTGACCCCGTTAAGATTAGTGTTTTACGATATCTTTAATACCTATCTCGTTTGTATAACAAAATCATTATAAATAACACAGCGAAAATACGGAGTTTTGTTACTTAGCAATGTATTACAATCTATGGGAAATCTCGGTTGACAAATATACTAATTTGCGCTATCGGTTCAAGATATTTTTTCGTCTAAAGCTTTTTTTGCCAAGCGGGTTGCATAGACTGTGAGGGCGATCGTTGCTACTAAACCAATGCCGTAGAGAACCCACTCAGCAGTAGTGCGCGATCGCCCGCTAGATCCGAGTGCAGCCAAACTTCCCGCCAGGGAACCGATATAAACATACATCACAGTTCCGGGAATCATGCCGATCCAAGATGCGAAAAAATAGTCTCTTAGAGATACCTGCGTGACTCCAAAAGCATAGTTAAGCAAATTAAACGGAAAAATTGGCGAAAGCCGCGTTAACAGGACAATTTTCCATCCTTCCGAGGCAACTGCTGCATCGATCGCCTTAAATTTTTGATTGTTTTCGATCTGTTTGGAAACCCAGTCGCGAGTTAAATATCGCCCTACCAAAAAAGCGCAAGTTGCGCCTAAAACCGAGCCGATGGAAACGCAAACCGCACCGCCAACAACTCCGAACAAAACGCCAGAACCGAGAGTCAGCAGCGAACCGGGGATAAATAAAACCGTTGCGACAATGTAAATTAGAATAAAAGCTGCTGGGCCCCAAGGGCCGAGATTAGCGATCGACTCCAGCGCGTTTTTCATAATTCCTTGAAAGTTCAAAAACTTTGCCGCCACAATCAAAGCCGCAGCTAAACCAATCCCTAAAATTAACTTCCACCGATTTGACGGCGGCGGATTTTCACTGGGCGATCGCGAATCATTCATGGCTTAAAATCTCCAGTCTTAATAATACGGGCATGGGGCATTGGGTCCAAAAGCATGGGGGAATCAGGAATCGGGAATCAGGAATCGGGGCATAGTTTCTTCCTTCTTCCTTCTTCCTTCTTCCTTCTCAAATCAAAGTACCGCCGCAGCTAGAACCGCTACCCGCCGTACAGCCGTAACAATAAGCAGCAGTTTGCACCTCTTGAATCACATCTAAACTGCCAGATTCCAGCAATGTAGCAACAGTTATCTGTTCCCCGCTGCCAGTTTTCGCCGGCAGATTTTCCATCTGGTTAAAATCGCAGTCGTAGACATTGCCCAAATAGTCGATCGACAATTCGTTACGGCACATTAAATGTTCCAGAGTACCCGGATTAAAATTATCCTCCAAAAACCCGAGATAAGGCTTGTGCAGTTTCTTATGTTCCAAATGGAACTTAGTCCGTCCCACCGGCAAATTAGTAATCGCGAACAATTGATTAAAACAAATCCCAAAATGTTCGGCTAAATAAACCTTGTAATCTTGCGCTAACTTGTCCTGTTCCGGTGTCAAATAAAACTTGTCTGTTGTCGGCACTTGCGGATTGTACACTAAATCCAGAATTAAATTTTGATTCTTTCCGTATCCCAACTGATTTAGCTTTTGCAGCGCCCGAATCGAACTGTCAAAAACACCGTTGCCGCGCATTTTGTCAACATTGTCAGCTTGGTAACAGGGAAGCGAAGCCACAATTCTGAGTTGGTGCTGTGCGCAGTATTCGGGGATATCTTCAAAACCCTTTTCAAAATAAATCGTCAAATTAGAACGAACAATCACCTCTTTTCCTGTCGCCCTAGCAGCTTCCGCCAGCGGTTTAAACCCATAAAGCATTTCGGGAGCACCGCCAGTGAGATCGACAGTTTGAATTTGCGGAAAACGGCGAATAATTTCTATTAATTGGTCGCAAATTTCCGGCGAAAGTTCTTCTGTTCGTGTCGGGCTAGCTTCTACGTGGCAGTGAGTGCAAGCGAGGTTGCAGCGTTTGCCGAGATTAATTTGTAAAACAGTAATCTGCTTTTTAGTTAAAGCTGAGTTGAGTTTGTTTTTGAAAGGCGTGATTGCAGTCTGAATCATGTGCTAAACTCTTTAGTTCCTGCTCGCAACGAATTTAGAGGCGTTCTGGCGGAACGTCTCTGATAATTTAGCACGAATTCGGGGGAAGCGACAGCGACTAATTGGAATTATTCACTACAAAGCCTCGGCGATTGAAATCGCCGGGTAATTCTACTGCACGTGCCGTGTGCCTACCCCAGAATAATATTGTAGGGAGACGGCACTGCCGTCTCCTAATTTTTAACATTATTTGAGAGAATCAACCAACTTTTCAACTCGTGCTTTAACTTCGTCTCGCACGCGGTGAAAAGTTTCGATAGGTTGTCCGTCTGGATCGTCGAGTTGCCAATCTTCAAACACTTCTCGCAATACCCAAGCTTCCGGTAAATTCACGCCGCAGCCGCACAGAGAAATTACGGCATCGTAGTCTTCAGCATTGAATTCGTTTAACGGATTGGATGTTTGATCGGTGATATCAATGCCGATTTCTGACATGACTTCAATTGCTGTCGGATGCACTCTGCTTGATTCTAACCCGGAACTGGTGACTTCAATTTTGCCGGCTCCGATGGTTTTAGCGAATCCTTCTGCCATTTGCGATCGGCAGGAGTTTCTTTTGCAGACAAACATTACTTTTTTCATGGTTTTTGTTAGTTGTTAGTTGTGACTTGTTGGTTTTTAGCCCCGGCGGTTAGAAACCGCGGCTACACAATCGAATTTAAAAGGGCCCGGCGGTTGGAAACCGCGGCTACACAATCGAAGTCTGCCTCCGCAGACTGAAGAGAAATTGTTGATTCTTCAACCCGCGAAGGCGGGTTTTGTTTGTGTAGCCGCGATTTCAATCGCCGGGTGTTTCTTCAACCCGCGAAGGCGGGTTTTGTTTGTGTAGCCGCGATTTCAATCGCCGGGTGTTTCTTCAACCCGCGAAGGCGGGTTTTGTTTGTGTAGCCGCGATTTCAATCGCCGGGTGT